>CAYOQB010000150.1:0-12747 GCA_964406035.1 uncultured Solibacteraceae bacterium
CCGTCGTAGCGTTCGATCTCGTTCATGCGGTCGTTGTTGTCGTACCAGGGGTTCAGCCACAGAGCGGTGACGCCCAGCGATTTGAGGTACGGGAGCTTGTCGATCACGCCTTGCAGATCGCCGCCATGGTAATAGCGTCGCTTCCCGCGGTCGAACAAGCCCTTGGCGGAGGCGGGGTCGTCGTTCGACGGATCGCCGTTGGCGAAGCGATCCGGCATTACCAGGTAGAGGACATCGGCCGGGGAGAAGCCCTGGAAACGGGCAGTGCGATCGAGGGGGGGAAGAACTTCGAATCGAGCCTCGGCCGAGCCTTCGGAGGTGATCACTTTCAAGCTGACCGCGCCGGGCTGGCGGGTTTTCGACAGGTCGAGGTCGGCGAACAGGTACGTTCCGCGATCGCTGGTTTTCACGTTGCGCACCGCCATGCCGGCGGGAGCCTGCAGTTTGGCGTTGTGAAAACCGCTGCCGCGGATCAGAACACGGATTGGGTTCATCGAGCTTCCGATCCACCAGCTCGGCGGATCGGTTTGAATCACGCGCGGCGGCGCGGCGAACAGCGCCGGAGCCAGCAGCCAGATTGCAAACAGGGTTCGCTTGGTCATCGCCTTCTCGCAAAAACGAACGGGGAACAGACGGTAGTTCGCCTGTTCCCCTCCTGGAATCGATGCCGCGGATTCGCTTAGAAGAGCAGGCGCAGCGCGAGCTGCATCTGCCGATTGGTGGCGAACCGGGTCGAGGTGATGCGGCCGAAGTTGCCCGACCCCAGGAAGCCCTCGGGGTTGGCGTACTGCGGCGTGTTGGTCACGTTGAACAACTCCGCCCGGAACTCGGTGCGGAACCGCTCGGTGAACCGGAACTGCTTGAACAGCGACGCATCCAACTGGTTGGAGCCGGGACCGCGCAGGGCATTGCGGCCCAGCGTTCCGGGACGCAGCATGACGCCGTTCACGCGGCCCACTTCGCGGAAGGCGCTCCGCTCGATGTAGCGATCCGGGTTGCCTTCGTTGATCACGATGGGGCCCACCACGTCCGGCCGGTTGTTATCTGGATCCTGATTCATGGTGACGTTCACCGGGAAGCCGGTCTGCCACAGCCAGATTCCGTTCAACTGCCAGCCGCCGAGGATGACGTCCGCCGCGCGGTTGATATCGGCGCCGAACTTGCGGCCCCGCCCGAAGGGCAGTTCCCACAGGCCGCTGAGCACCATGCGGTGCCGGACATCGAGTCCGGAGCTGGCGCGCTCCAGCCGCAAGTTGCGGAAATCGGCCGGTTGTCCCGCGTCGAAAGCGCCGTTGCCTTCATCGATCGCATGCGACCAGGTGTAGGCGCCGCGGAAGGTGAAGCCCTGCGCGAAGCGGCGTTCCAACTGCGTTTGCAGGCCGTTGTAAATCGAGTTGCCGCGGGTCTCCTGCACGTTCACGTTGCCCAACTGTGGGAACAGGCGCGTGCCCGGAGCGGTCCCGTAGAGCTGGCGGTTCACGTTGTAGTAGGCCGCCAGCTTGTGGCCGGAAGTGCCCACGTATCCGACGCTGAGCACCCACTGCGCCGGCAGTTCCTGCTGGATCTGCATGTTCCACTGGTGCACGTACGAATTGCGGTTGTTCTGCAGCGCCGCGAAAACGGTCACGCCGGTGGGGCGATTGGGATCGAAGTTCTGCAGGAAGCCGAGAGGCAGCGGATTGGTCGCCAGGCGATTGTCCAGGTTGCCGGTGACGCCGGTGGTGCTGCGCGCGCCCTGGCCCGACAGGGTGATGCGGTACCCCTGGTCAAAGCGGAACGACGCGAAGCCCGAGAACGGAGGATTCTGCGCGAGCTGGTTGTCGATGCCGCCGCGATCCACGAAGTAGAACGTGCCGTAGCCGCCGCGCAGCACGGTCTTGCTGGTCAGCGTCCAGGCGAAGCCCAGGCGCGGCGCGAAGTTATTGCGATCGCTGTTGATCAGCGACCGGTTGTCGTCCGTCGCCAGCAGCAGCCGGCCGCTGGCTGGATCGAAGTTGGCCTGCCGGTTGGCGACTTCCACGGGCCACGTCAGCAGGTCATAGCGCACGCCGAGGTTCAGCGTCAGACGGCGGTTCACGCGCCAGTCATCCTGGAAGAAGAAGCCGTTTTCCCAGCTCCGCGTGCCCACCATGCCGAACGGAGGTCCGATGGTGTATTCGTTCACGAATCCGGCAACCAGATCGGCCTGCTCCCAGCCGGTCGAGCCCTGGCCTTCGCCATTGCCGAACAGGAAGAAGTAGCCTTTGCCGCGATTCGGCCGGAACAGGTTCACCTGGCGGCGGATGATGTTGGCGCCGAAGCGGAAGGTGTGCGAGCCCTTGTTCCAGCTCAGCGTATCGGCGAACTGCCAGGTATTCTGCGGCACCAGATACGGACCGAAGTCGCCGGTGTACTCCAGTTGATTGTTGAAGCCGCCGATCAGAGCGCCGCCGCCCAGCAGCGAGCTGGTGTTGGCGTTCGCGATGCCCAGGTCGGCCGAGATCGTCTGATCCTGGAACGGAGGCTCATAGCCGAACCGCAGCCGGGTGAAACCGGCGCGGAACTCGTTGATCAGCGTCGGCGAGAAGGTGTGGGTCTGGCCCAGCACGGCCTGGTAAACGCGGACCGGGTTGTTGCCCGATCCGAAGCCCGACGGCAGGTCGGGCAGCCGCGAGGTGGTCACTTGGTCGACCACGCTCTGGCTGTAGCGGCCGAAAAGCTGGTCGCGCTCGCCGATGAACCAGTCCGGGCGAACGTCGAAATCGTTATCGTCCTGGATCTGGCGGCGCTGCGCCAAATAATTCTGGGTCAGCCGTCCGGGAACGTTGGGCAGCGGGAACGCGTTCAGGTAATTCATCGCCGCGCGATTGCGGCGATCCACAGGGATCACGTTGCCCGGGAATGGAATGCCGGTGATCGGGTCGCGCACCAGGATCGGCGCGCCCACGCCGGAGTTCGCCGGCGGCGTCAGCAGCTCGCCGAAATCGCCGTTGCGCATCCGCTGCGTCGGCACGGTAGCCTGATCCACGTTCAACGGCTGGGTCCGCCGGACCCCGTTATAAGCGCCGAAGAAGAACAGCTTGTTCTTGATGATCGGACCGCCGATGGTCGCGCCGAACTGGTTGCGCTTGAACTCGGCGATGCGGTTGCGATTGTCGTTGCGGCTGCGCGGCGTGAATGTCGGCAGCGCATCGAGATTGTCGTTGCGCAGGAACCAGTAGCCGCTTCCGTGAAACTCATTGGTGCCGCTCTTGTAGGTCGCGTTGATCACGCCGCCGCCCGCGCGGCCGAACTCGGCAGGCGCCACGGAGGTCAGGACGCGGAACTCGGAAACCGCCTCCACGTTGGGGAACAGCGCGATCGTGTTCACCAGCGATTCGTTGTTGTCCACGCCGTCCAGGATGTAGCTGTTGGCCTGCGGCCGGAGGCCGTTCACGGACAGCGAGCCGCCGCCCGACGCGTTGTTGCGAAGCGTCTCCGCGTTGCCGCGGGCGCCGGTCGCGTCGCCGTCCGGGATGCCGCGCGTCACGCCCGGCAGCAGCGTCGCCAGTTGGGTGAAGTTGCGGCCATTGAGCGGCAGCTCCACGATCGGCTTGGTGGTCACCGTCGCGCCCAGGGCGGAATTGGCGCTGTCCACCAGTCCGGCTTCCGAGGTCACGGTGATGCTCTCGCTCACATTGCCCGGCTCGAGCTCAAAGGTGACGTCCGCCACCTGAGCCACCTGCAAGGTGATTTCCTGGGTCACGGTGCGGAAGCCCTCCTTGCGGACTTCCACCTTGTAGCGCCCCGGCTTCAGGCCCGGAATCTCGAAGGCGCCGTCATCCTTGCTGACGGAATTGATCTCCGTATTGGTGGCCGGGTTGATCACTTTGATCTGCGCGTTCGCCACCACCGCGCCCGACTTATCCAGCACAAAACCCGTCAGGCGGGCCGTCTCAAACTGCGCCCACGCCGGAATCGCAATCAGCAACAACGCGAGCGCGCACGCAATGCGCAACCCGCGGTTCCATACAGTCGGCATATCCCGATGTCTCCCTTGGATCGGGCGGTGTGGTTCACAAGCCCGATTCTCTGTCTGGCAGTTTGTTTCAGCTTGTTGTCGCAATACAAGTGAGTAAGGGTATGAAACGGCTACGGGCCGTTGTTAAGAAGTATTTTCAATCACTTGCATCCGCGGTTACATCCAGAAATCCGAGTGTTACACTTGGGGGTGGTTTCCCGTGTTGCGAGCTGAAACTCAACAGGTTATCGATCAGGTGGAGAAGATCGCCGACAGCCCGGTGCTCCACAACTCCGAGTCGCTTCGCAATTTGCTCCGCTTCCTGGCCCGTCATTCCCTGGAATCTCCCGCCACTCCAATCAAGGAACACCAGATTGCGATCGAAGTTTTCCACAGGCACGAGAATTTCGATCCGCGGCTGGATTCCACCGTCCGGGTCCAGACCTCCCGGCTGCGCACCAAACTGGCCGAGTACTATTCCGGATCCGAAGATCCGCTGATCCTGGAAATCCCCAAGGGTTCCTACGGATTGATGGTTAAGCAGCGCCGGCCCCTGGAAATCCCGGCGCCGCCGCCAGCCGTGCCGGATACGGAACCCGCTCCGAAGATCCCGCCGGCAGCGCCCTTCGGGCTTGCGCCGGCCCATTTCTGGCTGGGAGCGGGTCTGGTTGCCGTTACCGCATTGATTACCTGGGGACTCACGCGTCCGGCCGCGACCACCCCTCCCAAGGTGAGCGCGTCCACGGCCCTCGATAGCTTCTGGGCGGCGTACCGCCGGGGCTCCGAGAAGCCGCTGATCGTCTTCAGCAACGCCGAGTTTACCGGCCGGCCGGAGACCGGATTGCGCTACCTGGACCGGGAACAGACTCCGGCGGCGCCAGTGCTGGACCATTACACCGGGGTCGGCGAGGTGATGTCGATCCAGGAGCTGGCGCTGCTGTTCTTCCGGCGAAACGAGAGCTTCACCGTAAAGCGCAGCCGCCTCCTTCACTGGGATGACACCAAGAACCGCGACCTGATTTTCATCGGTTCGCCCTCGGAAAATCTTTCCCTGCGCGAGCTGCCCCTGGCCTTCGATTTCCGCTTCGAGACCGTTCGCGACGGACCGCGCAAGGGCGACCTCTCGATCGCCAACCTGCATCCCGAGGGGGGCGAACCCGACCGCTATCTTGGCTCCAAGGACCTGCCGATCACCCGCGATTACGCGCTGATCAGCATGTTCCCGGGACCCGCCTCTCCACAGTCGGTGCTGCTGCTGGCCGGCACGACGACGTTCGGCACCCAGGCGGCCGCGGAGTTCGTTTGCCGCGAGGACACCGTGGCGGAGATCCTGGCCAAGAATCCGGGCGGGATGCTGAAGCCTTTTAGCGCCGTGATCGAGGTGGAGATCAAGGGCGGCGTGCCGGTGCGGTCCCGGCTGGCGGCCTACCGGCGGCTGAATACCCGCTGACCACCCCGGATTTCACATTTTGTGGAACTCCTGGCCCGTCGCGCGGGAACTAGTGCTCAGGAGAAACCTTGTGATCCGAAACGTCTCGCGCACCGTTCTACTGGCGGCGGCCGCCATTTCCGCCGCAGCCCAGTCTTTTGAAGTCGCCTCCATCAAGCCGGCGGCGCCGCCCACCGACGGGCGCATCGCCATCCGCATGGGCGGCGACGCAGGCCGCATCGACTACGTCAACGTAAGCCTGAAGAACATCATTACCCGCGCCTTCCGCGTGCGTCCGCACCAGATTCAGGGTCCGGCCTGGCTCGATTCCGAGCGTTTCGATGTAGTCGCCAAGATCCCGGAGGGGGTGCCGCAGACGCAGGTGCCGGAGATGCTGCAAGCCTTGCTGGCGGAGCGCTTCGGCATGGTGGCGCGCCGCGAGGAGAAGGAACAGCCGGTCTATGCGCTGATGGAGGGTAAGAACGGCCACAAGCTGCAGAAGGCCAAGGAAGACGATCCGAACGCCCCCGCGCCAACCGCGCCTAATGGCGGCATCCGTTTCAACACCGCGGGCGGAGCGACGGTCGCGCCCCGCGGCGGCGCCCTGATGATGCGCGGGCCCGGCGGCGGCGCGAGCTTCGAGGCCAAGAAGATCAACATGGCGCGGCTCGCCGACATGCTCTCCAACTTCATGGACCGTCCGGTGATCGACGAGACCAAGATCGAGGGCGAGTACGACGTCAAGCTGGACATGACCGGCGATGAGCCCGAGTCGCGGCCCGATGGCGCCGCTCCCGCCGCGGCATCGCCCGGCCCGGGAGGGCACGGCGGCGCGCCCGTGATGCGTATGATGGGCGGCGGTCCGCCGCCGGGGATCTTCTCCGCGCTGGCCAACCTCGGCCTCCGCGTCGAACCGAAGAAGGCGCCGGTGACTCTCATCGTGATCGACAAGATCGAGCGGACGCCCACCGAGAACTAGTCACACCCCGGCACACGGGCGTAAGCAGAAAACGAACAGCACTATGATGCAGACAAGAACAGTTGTGTTCTGCTGCGCCCTGCTCCTGGCCGGGCTCCGCATGCGGGCCGAGGAACACCGTGGGGTTGCGCGCTTCGGCGGTCTGGCGCTGCCGGGCGCCACTGTGATCGCCGTGCAGGGTGATCGCAAACTGGCCACCGTAACCGACGCGGACGGCGTTTACGTCTTTCGCGAACTCGCCGCCGGGTCCTGGACAGTTCGGGTCGAGATGCTGTGCTTCGAAAGCCTGGAGCGACAGATCGCGGTGACGGCGGATGCCCCGCCCGCCGAATGGGACCTCACCTTACTGCCGGTGGAAAAGATGCAGGTGGTGACGCCGCCCGCCGCGGCGCCCCCGCCCGCGACTCCGCAAACAGCCGCGGCAAACAAGCCGCAGCCCGCGCGGGTTCAGCGCCCCAAGCGTGGACAGCCGCCGCCGCCCCCGCCGGCGAACACCGCCTCCGGATTTCAGCGGGCGGCGTTGAATCAGACCGTCACGCCCGCCGCTCCCGCCGCCGGCGACGCGGAGCCGCGGCAAAACCCCGGTGAGCCGGAGCAGACCCCCTCCGACGGATTTCTCATCAACGGCAGCGTGAACAACGGGGCGGCCTCTCCGTTCGGGCAATCGGCCGCGTTCGGCAACAACCGGCGTGGGCTGCAGTCGCTGTACAACGGCAGCCTTGGGTTCACGCTCAACCACTCGGCATTGGACGCCCGGCCGTACTCGCTCACCGGCCAGGATACGCAGCGTCCGGGGTACGTCAACATGACCGGAGTGGTCTCGTTCGGTGGCCCGTTGCAGATCCCCGGCCTGCTCTCACGGCGGAAGGCTCCGAATGTTTCGGTGAACTACCAGTGGACCCGCAACCGCTCGGTGATCACATCCACCTCGCGCATGCCGACTCCGCTGGAACGCCTGGGCGACTTCTCCCAGTCGAGCGATGCTCAGGGCCGCCCGCTGCTGGTCCTCGATCCTGCTACCGGCCGGCCGTTCCCGGGCAACGCCGTGCCGCGGGAGCGCTTCAGCCCGCAAGCAGTCGAACTGCTGCGCCTCTTCCCGGCGCCGAATTTCGAGGGCGCGGCGCGTTACAACTACCAGATTCCGCTGGTGAGTTCCTCGCATCAGGATAGCCTGCAGGTCCGCGCCGGCCGCGCGATCGGCCGGCGCGATCGCATCAACGGGATGCTCGCGTTGCAAAGCATCCGCGGCGACTCCACCAACCTGTTCGGATTCCTCAACACCAACAGCTCACTGGGCTGGAACGCATCCGTGAACTGGAGCCATGGTTTCGGCCCTCGCGCCTTCCTGAGCGCCGGATTCCAGTTCAGCCGCAATCGCCTGGAGGCCAACCCGTTCTTCGCCGAGCGGGAGAACATCTCCGGGAATGCCGGGATCACCGGGAACAATCAGGAGCCCTTGAACTGGGGACCGCCGGCCTTGCAGTTCGCCGGCGGCATCGCCGCCTTGTCCGATGTTCAATCCTCGCTGACGCGCAATCAGACCGGGGCGCTCAACGTATCGCTGTTCCTGATCCGGGGCACGCATAACTTCACACTCGGGGGCGATTTCCGGCGGCAGCAGTTCAACCTGCTGGCGCAGCAGGATCCCCGCGGCGCCTTCACCTTCACCGGAGCGGCGACGGGCAGTGACTTCGCGGGTTTCCTGCTGGGCCGTCCCGACGCCGCCTCCATCGCCTTCGGCAACGCGGACAAGTATTTCCGCGCCAACAACTACGACGCCTATATCGCCGATGACTGGAGACTCAGCCCCAAGCTGTCGGCCAACGTCGGAGTTCGCTGGGACTACTTGTCGCCGATTTCGGAACAGTACGGACGGCTGGTGAACCTGGACGTGACGCCGGGTTTCGGCGGCGTTACGCCGGTGCTGGGGTCCGATCCGCAAGGCTCCCTGACGGGAAGGCGATATCCCGAATCGCTGATGGAGCCGTACCGCAACGCGTTCCAGCCGCGGCTCGCGCTTGCCTGGCGGCCCAAGCTGGCTTCCAGCATGGTGATCCGCGCCAGCTACGGCGTGTACTACGACACTTCGGTGTACTTCGCGATCGCGAACCGGATGGCGCAGCAGGCGCCGCTGTCGAAGAGCCTGGCGGTGCAGAGCACTCCCGCCAATCCGCTGACGCTCGCCGACGGATTTCGCATCCCGGACGGGGCGTCGCCCAACACCTTCGCGGTAGATCCGGACTTCCGTCCCGGGTACGCGCAGAACTGGCAGGCATCGCTGCAGCGCGACCTGCCCAGGTCGCTGGTCCTGATCGTCACCTATGCCGGCGTCAAGGGGACGCGCGCGCAACAGCAGTTTTTGCCCAACACGCTGCCCGCGGGCGCGGTGAACCCCTGTCCCGCGTGTCCGTCCGGCTTTGTGTACCTGACCTCCAACGGCAACTCGACGCGGCACGCCGGCAGCATCCAACTGCGGCGCAGAATGCGCAGCGGGTTCACCGCGCAACTGGAATACACCTGGGCGAAGGCGATCGACAACGCGGCGCTGGGCGCGCAGGGACAGGGCGCGGCGGTGATCGCGCAGGATTGGCTGAACCTTCGCGGAGAACGCGGCCGCTCCAACTTCGATCAGCGCCACGTGCTGCGCGCGTCGGTACAGTACACCACGGGAATGGGCTTGGGCGGCGGCACGCTGTTGAGCGGCTGGAAGGGAAGCATGTTCAAGGACTGGACCTTCGCCTCGCAAATGACTGCAGGCAGCGGCCTGCCGCTGACCCCGATCTTCCTCTCGCCGGTGCGCGGCACCGGCATCACCGGCAGCATTCGTCCGGACTTCACGGGGCAGGACCTGGACGCCGCCCCCGCTGGGCTGTTCCTGAATCCCGCGGCGGTGGCCGCGCCTGCGCCGGGGCGCTGGGGCAATGCGGGACGCAATTCCATCAACGGACCGAATCAGTTTTCGCTGGCAGCATCGCTGTCGCGAACTTTCCGGATGAGTGATCGCGTGAGCGCCGACTTCCGCATCGACGCTTCCAACGCGTTGAACGTGGTTACCTATACCGCCTGGGACGTCGTGGCGAACAGCGGGCAGTTCGGACTGCCGCTGGCCGGGAATCCCATGCGTACTGTCCGTTCCAGCTTGCGGGTCAGGTTTTAAGACATGAGCTACGTGCGACTGATTGGATTCCCGGCCGCGACGCTGTCGCTGTTCCTGCACTGCATGCCGGGCGCCTGGGGGCAGCAGCCGGCTCCCGCCGACGCGGCGCCCGTGATCCGTGTCACCTCGCAGTTGGTGATCGAGGTGGTGACGGTCCATGACCGCAATGGCGCGCCCATCAAGGGCCTGACCGCCAAGGATTTCACGGTGACGGAGAACGGAGTTCCGCAGACGGTCAGCATCTGCGAATTTCAGGAGCTGGCGGACGCGGGAGTACGCGATCTGGCGGTGCGGCCAGTGCGATCGGCGACCCGGACGGTGGAGGGCATCCAGCAGATTACCCCCGACCCGCCGGGCGAGAGCCGCTACCGCGATCGCCGGCTGCTTGCCTTCTATTTCGATTTCTCCACGATGGAGCAGGCAGACCTGATGCGCGCCTTCACCGCCGCCAAGAGGTTCGTTCGCACGCAACTGACGCCTTCCGACGTCGTCGCGGTGCTGGAGTTCTCGAATGGGAGCGTGAAGGTGCGGCAGGACTTTACGGGAGATCGCGACCAGCTCTCCTCCGTGATCAACGAGATGATCCTGACCGCGGAAGGGTTGAATGAAGACGACGAGGACACCGGCGCCGCGTTCGGGCAGAACGATGAGGAGTTCAACATCTTCAATACCGACCGCCAGCTCTCGGCGCTGCAGACCACCGTGCGGATGCTCGGCGTGCTGAAGGAGAAGAAGGCGCTGGTGTATTTCGCGGGAGGGCTGAGGCTGAATGGGGTGGACAACCAGGCGCAGCTTCGCGCGACGCTGAACGCCGCGATCCGGTCGAACGTTGCGTTTTATCCCATCGATACGCGGGGATTGACCGCGGAAGCTCCCATGGGCGACGCGACCCACGGGTCTCCCGGCGGCGTGGCGATGTATTCGGGCGAAGCGGCGCGCGGACGGGCCATGAGCTTCCAGCGTTCCCAGGACACTTTGTACGCGCTTGCGGCGGACACCGGAGGCAAGGCGTTCCTGGATTACAACGATCTGTCCGTGGGCATCGTGCAGGCGCAGAAAGCGATCACCAGCTACTACATCATTGGCTACTATTCCACCAATACGGCGAACGACGGCAAGTTCCGCCGGATCGAGATCTCGCTGCGCGAGTATCCGTCGGCGAAGCTCGACTACCGGCGAGGCTACTTCGCGCCCAAGGAGTTCAGCAAGTTCACCGCCGCCGACAAGGAACGGCAGCTCGAGGACGCGCTGATGCTGGAAGACCCGGTCACCGACCTCACCATCGCGATGGAGGTGAACTACTTCCAACTGAATCGCGCCGAATACTACGTTCCAGTGGTAATGAAGATCAGCGGCTCGGAGCTGGTGCTGGCGCGCCGCGGCGGACACGAGCGGACCGTCATCGATTTCATCGGCGAGATCAAGGACGAGTTCAACACCACCGTCGCCAACATCCGCGACAAGGTGGACATCAAGCTCAGCGGGGAAACCGCCGAGCAGTTGGCCAGGCGTCACATTCAGTACGATTCCGGCTACACCTTGCTGCCCGGCGGCTACACCATCAAGGTGCTGGCGCGCGACGCCGAAACCGGCCGCATCGGCACCTACATGCGCAAGTTCACCGTGCCCAACCTGAACAAGGAGGACAAGCGCTTGCCGTTGAGCTCCGTGGTGCTCAGCAGCCAACGGATCGACGTGCGGGAGGCGCTGTTCACCGCGGGCAAGGACAAGGCTCAGATCACCAATCCGCTGGTGCAGGACGGCCAGAAGCTGATTCCCAGCGTCAACCGGGTGTTCAGCAAGAGCCGCGAAATGTATATTTACCTGCAGGCCTACCAGCCCGCCGCCGAGACGGCCGAGCCGCTGGTGGCCTACGTGACGTTCTACCGCGGCCGCGTCAAGGTCTTCGAAAGCTCGCCCATGCTCATTTCCGAATCGCTGAACAACCGCCTGAAGACGATGCCCATCAAGTTCAGCGTGGGGCTGGAGAATCTCCCGCCGGGCCGCTATCAGTGCCAGGTATCGGTTCTGGGTCCCCGGCAGCGAAAAGCGTCATTCTGGCAGGCGCCGGTGATGCTGGTGCCCTGAGGAAGCCGGGACCAACGGTTTATTGACAGCCGGGCGTCTTTCCGGTGACGATCATAGTCACCGAGGTTTGTTCTGGACATCGAACAGCAACTTGCCCAGAAGCGCCTGCTGCGCGCCGTGGGTCCGGACTTCCGGTTTGAACGCGGCCACCCCCTTCCGCTCGGCGCGACCGTGCTGCGCGGAGGCGTGAACTTCTCCGTCTTTTCCGAACACGCCACCAGCGTCCACCTGGTGATCTTCCTGCCCGAAGACCCGGAGGAAGTGGTGGAGTTCCCGCTCGATCCGCGCTACAACCGCACCGGCAATGTCTGGCATTGCTTCCTGGACGGCCTGAATCCCGGCGTGCAGTACGGCTATCGGATGGGCCGAAATCCCAACCGCGCTCCGCTGGTCGACCGCTTCGATCCCAACCTGGTGCTGCTCGATCCCTACGCGAAGTCGCTCGGCGGGGCGCCCCGGTGGGGCGAAGGCGTAAATCGCCTCTGGCGGTCCGAGATCGTCGACGACGCGTTCGACTGGGGAAACGACCAGCCGCTAAACGTGCCCCTCTATGAATCGATCATCTATGAGCTGCATGTTCGCGGCTTTACCTGCGATCCTTCCGCCGGGGCGCATCATCCCGGACGCTTCCTGGGCCTGACCGAAAAGATCCCCTACCTGCAACAACTGGGAATCACGGCCGTGGAGCTGATGCCGGTGTTCGAGTTCGACGAAATCTATAACCGCTACTTCGATCCCGAAACGGGCGAGCGGTTGAAGAACTTCTGGGGTTACGATCCCATCGGATTCTTCGCCCCCAAGGCCGGCTACTCCGGCGGCGATCCGGTCCGCGAGTTCAAGGAAATGGTCAAGCGCTTCCATGCCGCCGGCATCGAGGTGATCCTCGATGTGGTCTTCAATCACACCGGCGAGGGCGACACCCTCGGTCCTACCAGGAACTTCCGCGGGCTCGACAACCGCGTCTACTACATCCTCGATCCGGTCACCGGCGAGTACCGCGATTACTCCGGCTGCGGCAATACGCTGAACTGCAACCACCCCGTAGTCAGAAACCTGATTCTGGACTGCCTCCACTACTGGGTCACGGAGATGCACGTGGACGGCTTCCGCTTCGA
>CAYOQB010000151.1:0-12536 GCA_964406035.1 uncultured Solibacteraceae bacterium
AAAGCGAGTTTACCCAGGCCAAGCTGACCCGCGACCGCGACGAGGCGCTGGCCAAGCTCAATCTGAAGTCGGACCTGGAGCTGAAGCTCTCCGTAGCCAAGGCGGACGAGCTCGCGGGGCGCCTGGATATCGAAAAGGAAAGCCTGCGCATCTTCGAGGATTCTATCCGGGCGCAGTTGGATAAGGAGAAAGTCAACATCGAGAAGCTGCGCGCCGCCCGCGACCTGAAAAAGAAGCAGGTGGATCAACTCACCATCCGCTCCGGCACGGCGGGCGTGCTGCAGCAAATGGCCGTCGAAGTCGGCCAGCGGGTGACGCCGGGCACCCTGCTCGCCAAGGTCGCCCAGCCCTGGAAGCTCAAGGCCGAGCTGAAGATCGCGGAAACCCAGGCCAAGGACATCGTCATCGGCCAGGAGGCGGAGATCGACACCCGCAACGGGATCATCAAGGGGCAGGTTTCCCGCATCGATCCCGCCGTGGTCAACGGCACCGTTACCGTTGACGTTCGTCTAGTGGGAGAGCTGCCGCAAGGCGCCCGGCCCGACCTGAGCGTCGATGGCACCGTGGAGCTCGAGCGGCTGGCCGAAGTGGTCTTCGTGGGACGGCCGGTTTTCGGCCAGGCGCACAGCACGGTGAGTTTGTTCCGGCTGGATGAGGATGGCAAGGGCGCGACGCGGGTGCCGGTGAAGCTGGGCCGGAGTTCAGTGAATACGATCGAGATCGTGGAAGGTCTGAAGGTGGGCGATCAGGTGATTCTCTCCGACATGTCGGACATGGACGCGCACCCCCGGATCCGCCTGAACTAAGAAAACGGGAAAACAAGGGGACAAAAAGGGAAATGACCAACGAATCATTGATTCACCTGGACGGGGTGACCAAGGTATTCACCACCGACGAAGTCGAGACGCACGCGCTCGCCGGGATCCACATGGACATCAAGAAGGGCGAGTATGTCTCGATCTCGGGCCCTTCCGGCTGCGGCAAATCGACGCTGCTGGCGATCCTGGGTCTGCTCGATTCGCCTTCCAACGGCACCTACATCCTGAACAGCAAGCCGGTGCAGGGTCTGAAGCTGGGCGAGCGGGCGCGCATCCGCAACCGCGAGATCGGCTTTATCTTCCAGGCGTTCAACCTCATCGGCGACCTGACGGTTTACGAGAATGTCGAACTGCCCCTGACCTATCGCGGCATGGGCGGCGCGGAGCGCAAGAAGCGCGTGCATGACGCCCTGGAACGGGTCGGCATGTCGCACCGCGTCAAGCACTATCCCTCGCAGCTTTCCGGAGGTCAGCAACAGCGCGTCGCCGTGGCCCGCGCCCTGGCCGGCGATCCCGCCATCCTGCTGGCCGACGAGCCTACCGGCAATCTGGATTCGGCCAACGGCGAACAGGTGATGGACCTGATGCGCGAATTGCATCGCGGCGGCGCCACCATCTGCATGGTCACGCACGACCCCCGCTACGCCAAGTACGCGGATCGCACCATTCATCTCTTCGACGGCCGGATCGTGGAAGAAAGCTCGGCGGAAGCCACCGTCTGACATTCCCTTCCGGCCGCCGGGCTGGATTTCCGAAACTCGCGGCATCGCCATCCGTATTGATTGGCGAGACGCCATGACCACAATCCTGCAGGACCTTCGCTACAGCCTTCGCACGCTGCGCCGCTCGCCCGGATTCACGATCACGGCCTTGCTCACGCTGGCCCTCGGCATCGGCGCCACCACCGCGATCTTCACTGTCGTCGACGGCGTCCTGCTGCGCGACCTGCCGTTCCCCAACGCCGAGCGGCTCGCCTTCGTCTGGGCCTCCAATCCGCAGGTGGCGGACAAGGTGGGCGGCATCGACTTGCCGACCAATCCCGGTGACTTCACCGCGTACCGCCGGCAGACCCAAACCTTCGAACGCATGGCGCAAATCCAGGCCGTCCAGTCCACGCTCCTGTCGCAAGCGGGCGAGCCCGAGAAAGCCGGAGGAGCCGACACGACCGGCGAGTTCTTCGAGATCTTTTCCCTGCGCCCGGCGATCGGCCGGTTCTACACCGCCGCCGACGACACGCCCGCCAACAAGCACGTGGTGGTGATCAGCCACCGCCTGTGGCAGCGGCGCTTCGCGGGCGATCCCGGCGTCCTAGGGCAGCCCCTGAAGCTGGACAACACGCTCTACACCGTGATCGGCGTCGCCCCCGCGGGATTCACGTTCCCGTCCAGCGAGGATGTCCATCCGGCATATGGCTTCAGCCGCCACTCCGACCTCTGGCGGCCGATGGGGCGGAGCGCGGCGGAGGCCGAATCCAACGACAATCGCGGCTTTCCGATCCTCGGCTTGCTGAAACCCGGCGTGGCCTGGACCCAGGCCGACGCGGAAATGAAAAGCTTCGCCCGCGTCCGCCAGAAGCTCTTTCCGGAATCCAACGCCGCCTGGGACGCGGCGGTGATCCCCATGCTGCGGCAGGTAACTAGCCGCGCCCGCACCGCGATGCTGGTGCTGCTCGGCGCGGTGGCTTTCGTTCTGCTGATCGCCTGCGCCAATGTCGCTAACCTGCTGCTGGCGCGCGCCGCGGTCCGCCGCAAGGAATTCACGCTGCGCACCGCACTCGGCGCCGGGCGAGGCCGGGTGATCCGGCAACTGCTCACCGAAAGCGCTCTGCTGGCCGTCGCGGCGGGAACAATCGGCGTCGCCGCGGCTTGGGCCGCGGTCCGCTGGCTGGTGGCGTCGGCGCCCGCCGGAATCCCGCGCCTCGACGAAGTCTCCCTCCATTGGGGCGTCCTGAGCTTCGCTCTGGGAGTTTCGCTTTTCTCCGGATTTCTGTTCGGAGCCCTTCCCGCGGTGCAGGCCTCCCGCCTGGACCTGAATGAAGTGCTGAAGGAATCCGGCCGGTCCGTGGCCGGCGGCGGCTCGCGCATGCGCGGCGCGCTGATCGTCGCGGAGGTCGCCCTCGCGGTGATGCTTCTCGCCGGCGCCGGACTGTTGATCCGCAGCCTCGCGAACCTTACCGCCATCGACCCCGGCTTCGACCTTCGGTCCGTCGCGACCATGAGCGTCTCCCTGGACCACCGTTACCAGAAGCGCGACGACATCATCGGCTACCAACGCCGTCTGCTGGACCGCATCCGCTCCATCCCCGGAGTCGAGGCCGCGGCGGTGAGCAGCGAGATTCCCCTCAGCGGACAGGAGAACCTGAACTACGCCATCGCCGAAGGCAAGCCTGAGCCGCCGCCCGGGCAAGCCCCCTTCGCCGACGAACGGCGCGTGTCGCCCGAGTACTTCCATACCTTCGGCATCCAACTGATCGAGGGGCGCTCCATCAGCGATCAGGACGAGCGCGGCAAAACGCCGGTGGTGGTGGTGAACCGGCGGCTCGCCGAAACGCTGTTTCCCGGCGAAAACCCCATCGGGCGTAAGATGCGCAACGACGCCGATCCCAAGGCAACGAAATTCGAGATCATCGGCATCGTGGACAACGTGCGCCAATCCACCTTGGAAATCGGCGACCGGCTCCAGATCTACCGCTCAAGCTGGCAAAGCGTTTCCTCCACCTTCGGCGTCTCCGTTCGCATCCAGGGCGATCCCGCGGCCATCGCGCCGCAGGTCCGGCGCGCCATGCGCGAGATCGATCCCGAGCAGTTCATCTCCGATCCCAAGACGATGGCCCAGATGGCGGCCTCGTCCCTGGACCGCAGGAGATTCCAAACCGTTCTGATGGCCTCCTTCGCGTCCCTGGCTCTGGTGCTCACCGTGATCGGCCTCTACGGCGTGATCTCCTACACCGTGAACCAGCGCACCCGCGAGTTCGGCGTGCGCATGGCGCTGGGTGCCTCCGGCGGGAACATTCTGCGGCAGGTGATGGGCCGCGGTTTTCTTCTGGCGCTGCTGGGCGTCGCGATCGGTCTCGGCGGGGCGCTGGCCACCGTCCGTTGGATGCGCAGCCTGCTGTTCGGCATCACCCCCTTCGATCCGGTCACCCTGGCGGCCGTGTCCGCGCTGCTGCTCGCCACCGCGCTCGCCGCCTGCTATCTGCCCGCGCGCCGCGCCACCAGACTTGACCCGATGAACGCGCTCCGCTATGAATAGCTCATGTCCGACTTGCGCTTCGCGGTTCGCATGCTCGCGGGATCGCCGGTGCTCTCGGTAGACCCGGGCAGCGACGCGCCCAACCTGGATCCTGCGATCGCGCCGCGGCAGGACTAGATTAATGGACCCCGGCAACCCCATCGTCAGACTCTGCGTCGCCGGCATGAGCGCCGAGCAGGACGGCCGCCCGCAAGACGCCAGTCTTCTGTTCCAGCGGGCCTGGAACGAAAGTTCCGATGACTGGGAACGCTGCATCGCAGCGCACTATCTCGCCCGCCATCAGCCCGACCCGGGGCAAACGCTGTTCTGGAACCAGGAAGCGCTGCGCCTCGCCGATTCCGCCGGGGGCGACCGCGTCCGCGATTTCTATCCCTCCCTTTATCTCAACGTCGGTCATTCGTTGGAGGCGTTGGGCCGCGCCACCGAAGCCTGCCGCTATTACGAACTCGCCGCCTCCCGCATGGACGCCTTGCCTCCCGGCCGCTACAGTGACGTGGTGCGCCACGGCGTCACCGAAGCACAGCGGCGCACCTGCTAGAATCGCGCGTATGCCGAAATTCATCATTGAGCGCAACATCCCGGGCGCCGGCAGCCTGACACCGGAAGAGTTGCGCGGCATCTCGCAGAAGTCCTGCGGCGTGCTCCGCGAGATGGGCCCGGCCATCCAATGGGTGCAGAGCTACGTCACCGGCGACAAGATCTATTGCGTTTACATCGCTCCCGACGAGCAGGCCATCCGCGACCATGCGGCGCAGGGCGGCTTTCCCGCGGATCGCATCAGCCAAGTGGCCAGCGTCATTGATCCCGCCACCGCCGAACCCGCATAATGCCGCAATGCCCTCGTATCACCTCGCGGAACTCAACATCGCCCGGCTGGTCCACCCCCTCGATCACCCCCTGATCCAGCCCTTTGTCGACGGCCTTGCGGAAATCAACGCGCTCGCCGACCGCGCTCCGGGCTTCGTGTGGCGCCTGCAATCGGAAGCCGGTAACGCCACCGATGTCGCTCACCCCTGGCAGTCGGACCCGTTTCTGCTCGTGAACCTCTCCGTGTGGACCAGTCCCGAGGCGTTGAAGGAGTACGTATACCGCAGCGGACATCGCGAGTACCTCAGCCGCCGCACCGAGTGGTTTGAGCGACCAACCGAACCGCATTACGTGCTGTGGTGGGTCCCCGCGGGTCACCTACCCGCAATCGAGGAAGCGAAACAGCGGCTGGACCACTACCGCAAGCATGGTCCGACAGCGCACGCGTTCTGGTTCGGGAACCTGTTCCCGGCGCCCAAGGACGTGCCGGTACCGTCCGTCTGATCGCAGGCCCGTTCCGTTTCCGGACACTGCGCCAAACCGCAATTTGCCGGAATTCAACGACTTAGGGGGTGGCACCCAGCGTGCCATCATGGTGCCATCATGGATCTCCGGTTCGCGCTACGTACGCTGTTCAAGAATCCCGCCATCACCGTGCTCTCGATTGTCGTGCTCGCGCTCGGGATCGGCGCAAACACCGCGATCTTCAGCGTCGTGAACGCGGTGCTGTTGAAGCCGCTCGACTATCGCGACCCGGACCGCATCGTCACCCTCTGGAGCGACTTCCGCCGCACCGGCGGCCGGGGCCAGGTCTCGGCGCCCGATTTCCACGACTGGCGAGCTCGCGCCCAGTCCTTCGAAACCATGGCGTATTACACCGGCGGCGAAACCGCCGTTACTGTGAAGCGCGCCGCCGATTACGCCAACGTCAAGCGCGTCACCCCCGGCTTCTTCTCGGCGGTAGGTGTATCGCCCTTGTTCGGGCGATTGTTCACCGCCGGCGAGGAACGCGAAGGGTTCGCCGCCGTCATCAGCTATCGCTTCTTCCTGAAACACTTCACCGGTTCACAGGGCGTGCCGACGCAGCCGCTGCAAATTCTGGACCGCTCGTTCCCCATCGTCGGCGTGCTGCCTGAAGGCTTTCAGTTCGCCGGGAACACCGATGTATTCATCCCGTCATCGGTACTGCCCGAGACCACCTCACGCACCGCGCACAACTATCGCGTCATAGCGCGCCTGAAACCCGGCGCAACGCTCGAGCAGGCCCAGGCCGAAATGAACACCATCGCGGACCAACTCGGCGCGGAGCATCCGAAAGAGAACCGCGAGAAAGGCATCAACGTCGTTCCGCTGAAGGAACAGACGGTCAGCAACGTGAAGCTGACGCTTTACGTGCTGCTGGGCGCGGTGGCGGCCATCCTTTTGATCGCCTGCGCCAACGTCGCCAACCTGCTGCTGGCCAAGGCCAGCGCCCGCACGCGCGAGATCGCCATCCGCGCGGCGGTCGGCGCCAGCCGGGGCCGCATCGTCCGCCAGTTGATCACCGAAAGTCTCCTGCTCGGCCTCATCGCCGGCGGCGCCGGACTGCTGTTATCCATTTGGGGTGTGGAAGTCCTGCTGGCGATCGCACCCGCCGGGATCCCGCGACTGGAGCAAACCGGCGTGGACTGGCAGGTGCTCGCATTCACCCTGCTCGCTTCCATCCTGGCGAGCCTCCTGTTCGGCCTCGCCCCCGCTTGGACCGCCTCCAAAATGGACCTTCAGAACGCCCTCAAACAGGCCGCCCGTACCGCCACCGGAGGCTCGAATGCCTTGCGATCCGGGCTGGTGGTGGCTGAGATCGCCATGTCGGTGATCCTGCTGACGGCCGCGGGCCTGCTGATCCGCAGCTTCCAGACGCTCACCAGCGTGGATATGGGCGTGGACGCCTCCCGCCTGCTTCTCATGGAAGCAACCGTTCCTTCCATGGGGCTGGAAGCAG
The DNA here is from genome assembly GCA_964406035.1 of uncultured Solibacteraceae bacterium. Taxonomy (GTDB): domain Bacteria; phylum Acidobacteriota; class Terriglobia; order Bryobacterales; family Bryobacteraceae; genus JAIEPW01. The sequence goes on from CAYOQB010000151.1 coordinate 6,859, forward strand.
CCAAGCGCGCTTCCGGTTTCTACCAGGACCTGCTTCCGAAAGTCCGCGGCCTGAATGGAGTCTCGGCCGCCGCCGCGGTGCTGGGATTGCCCACCGCATCCAAATCCAACGGCGGATACCTGGTGGAGGGCTCGGGGACCGGTGAGTTCGTCGGGATTCCGAAGGAACAGGCGTTCTTCAACGTCGTAACGCCGGAGTACTTCCGCACCATGGGCATCGCCCTGCGCGGCGGCCGCGATTTCAGCGATCGCGATCAGTTTGAGGATGCGCCCGTCGCCATCATCAATGAGGCGCTGGCCCGAGCCTCATTCGCCGGCGGCGACCCCATCGGACGCAGGATCAAATGCGGGTTGGACCGCCCCGACTGGATGACCGTCGTCGGTGTTGTCGCGGATTCGCGCCAGGATCCGGCGCGTCCCGCCCGGCCCGAAATTTTCATGCCCTACCGCCAGCATCCGTTTTACGCAACATCGATGGTCTTGGTCGCTCGCATCAATGGTGAGCCGGAGCAGTCGGCGGAGCCGATCCGCAGGCTCGCCCGCGAGATCAACCCCGATGTCCCGGTCCGCTTCAAGACCATGGAGCAGACGATGTCTACCGCGGTCGCAACCCCCCGCTTCCGCACCCTCCTGCTCAGCGTGTTCGCGGGCCTCGCCGTCCTCCTCGCGATGACCGGAATCTACGGCGTAATGTCCTACGCGGTGACGCAGCGCGCCTCCGAGATCGGCTTGCGCATGGCCTTGGGCGCGCGCGCTTCCGACGTCTTGTCGATGATCCTGAAGAACGGACTGAAGCTCGCGGTCGTCGGCCTGGTCATCGGCCTGGTGGGCGGTTGGGCAGCATCGCAGTGGCTGGAGAGCATGCTGTTCTCGGTCACGCGCTACGACCCGCTCACGTACCTCGCGGTTGTCCTATCGATTCTCGCGGTCACCTGGCTGGCCTGCTGGCTCCCCGCCCGGCGAGCCTCCCGTGTCGACCCCCTGATCGCGCTCCGCCAGGATTAGAGAAGCTGCCGGACGTGTTCCGCCACCGCGTCCGGCTCCTCCAACGGCAGCCAGTGGCTGCACTCCGCGAAGTGCGTGATCCGCGCTCCGGCGAAGCGCTCCGCCCACTTGGGCTCAATGTACGGATCCCGGTCCGCCCACAACACCCGCGACGGCACCTTCCCCAATAGCTCCAACAGCCGCGGAGTCCAGTCCCGGAAGTTCTCCGGATCCGTCGCGCGATATAGCTTCAGGATCATCTTTTTGGTCGCCGCGGTGATGAAGCTGTATTGATGACGGATCTGCTCCTCCGTCAGCCGCGGAGAGGACTTCTTCATCTGGGACCGGTACACCGGCCAGTTCATCCCCCATAAGCTGAGTTCGCCTAAAACCGGCGTGCGCCAGGCCCGCGCCCAGGTGTGCCAGCGGTAATCCGCAAAGAAGACAGTGTTCGAAATCACCATCCCCGCCACACGCTCCGGATGCTTCACCGCCCACGCAAATCCATACGGACCGCCGAAATCGTGCACCACCAGGATCACCGGTTCTCGCACGCCGGCGGCGTCCAGGAAGCCGTTCACCCAGCTCGCCATTGAATCGAGCGAACAGTCGAAGGACTCCGCCGCCTTCGATCTCCCGAAACCCGGCAAATCGGGCGCCAGGCACCGCGCCTGATCCTGCAGCCCGCCGATCACCGGCAGCCACATGTCGGCGGTATCCGGGTTGCCGTGCAGGAACAAAACCGGACGGCCCGTACCCCGGTCGTGGTGGAACGTATCGACGCCGTTGATCACCATCGCCGGATCATACCAAGCCACCCCAAAGAAATTTTTCAGGCGCGGCTAACTCTATGTAGAGTTTCCCGTCGAAGAAGGTAGATTTCTACATAGCAATGCACCAGACACTCCCCACCGCCCTGATTCTCCAGGCGATCGAACGAGGCTACCGCCACGGCTTCGACATCATGGACGTCACCGGCCTGCCCAGCGGCACCGTCTATCCGGCGCTGCGCCGCCTGGAAAAGGAAGGCCTGGTGACCGCCCGTTGGGAACCTGAGGACGCCGCCCACGCCGACAACCGCCCCGCGCGGCGCTACTACGAACTGAACGAGTTCGGCGAGGAATTCCTGGCCGAAGCGCGCCAGAAATTCCGGATGCTCAGCCGCGCCGTCCCTCCCAAGCCGAAAGCGAGGCCCTCCCGTGCTTAGCCTCACCATTGTCCGCGTGGCATCACTGCTGGTCCCGCGCGGCGTGCGCGGCGAATGGACACAGGAGTGGGAAGCCGAAATCGGCTACCGCGCCGAAAAGCTGCGCTCTTGGGGCCGTTGGTCCGCCGCCGGACGTCTGCAATTAGCCGCGCGCAGCCTGGGCGCGGTCGCCGACGCCGCCTGGCTCCGCATGGACGACCTGCGCCAGGGCATCTTCGCCGACCTCCGCCTCGGCGGACGGCTGCTCCACAAGCACGCTGCGATCTCCGCGATCACAGTGGCGGCGCTCGCCGCCGGCATCGCCCTGAACGTCTCTCTGTTCTCCGTCATCGACGGTGTGCTCTGGCAAAACCCGCCCGTTCGCGATCCGCAGCGTTTCGCCGCCATCTACACCAGCGATTCCAGCGGCCCGCTCTACGGCAATTCCTCGCTGCCCGACTTCCAGGACCTGATGTCCGGCGCCGCCAGTTGGGAGTGCCTGGCTGCCTTCAACACCATCCCGCAAGCCGTCGAACTCAATGGCGAGACGGAGCGGCTGGAAGTCACCAGCGTCGCCGGAGCTTACTTTGAGGCAACCGGCATCACCCTTCACGCCGGCCGCCTGCCCGAGGGCAGCTCTGAAGTCCTGATCGGTTACGCCTTGTGGCAGCGGCGGTTCGCCGGCTCGCCCGCGGCCATCGGCGGCAGCGTTTCCTTCGATGGCCGCGCGTTCTCCATTTCCGGCATCGCGCCCGCCGGCTTCACCGGGACCAATCTGGAAGAACAGCCGCAAATCTGGCGGCGCATGTCCCAGCCCGAAAACCCGGCGCGCGGCAGCCGCCGCTACGACATCATTGGTCTGCTGAAGCCCGGCGTCACCCTGGCGCAGGCGCAGTCGGAACTGAACGTCCTGGCGGCCCGCCTCTTCGCCCAGCATCCCGCCGATTGGCGGGACCGCTTTGGAAAAGGCCGCTCGCTCACCGTGGTCCCCGCCCGCGAAGCGCGCTTCGATCCCGCCGCGCGGGACAACGTCGCCAACCTCGGGATCTTCGCCCTGGCGCTGGCCGCGATCGTGCAACTGCTGCTGTGCGCCAACGTGGCCGGAGTCCTGCTCGCGCGAGCCCAGACCCGTCGCAAGGAGATCGCCGTGCGGCTGGCGCTGGGGGCGGCCCGCTTCCGCCTGGTGCGGCAACTCGTCGCCGAAAGCGCCCTCCTGGGAGCATTGGGCGGAGCCCTGGGCGTGCTCCTCGCCTGGTGGGCTCTTCCAGTGCTGCGCACCGCGCCCGCGTTGTTCGGAGCACCGGAACTCGCTTCGCTCGAAATCCACGGCCGCGCGCTCGCGTTCGCCGCCGGCCTGATCATGCTCACCTCCGCCATCGCCGGCGTGCTGCCCGCCCTGGGAGTCTTCCGTCCGGACCTGCTCGCCGCACTGAAGGACGATTACGCCGGACTCTCCTTCCGCACCGGGCGATCCCGCTGGAGCGGCGCGCTGGTATCGGCCCAATTCGCCGCTTCGCTGGTGCTGCTGGTGATCGCCGCCCTGCTCGGTCGCAGCCTGCTGCGCACGCAGAGTGTGCAGCCCGGCTTTCATCCCGGCAATCAGACGATCGCGCGCGTTGAAGCCGGGCTCGCGCAGCGGCAGCCCGAGAACTGGAAGCGCTGGACGCGTTCTACCCTGGACCGCCTTCGCGCCATCCCCGGCGTGGAGCACGCCGCCATCGCCTGGCGCATCCCGCTGGTCCAGAGCTTCCCCCGTCGCGGCTACGTCGCCGAAGGCTACCGCTATTCGCAAGGCGAGGAGCGGCAGAACTTCGTGCAGGCTGCCACTCCGGGCTACCTTGCGGCCATGGGCATTCCCCTGCGCGCGGGCCGCGATTTCGACCCCGCCGAAGTGGAGCGCGGCGCCGAAGGCCTGCTGGTCAGCGAATCCTTCGCGCGGCGGTATTGGCCCGGCGAAAACCCTCTCGACAAGCGCCTGGAAGGACCGCCGGGCCGCTTCCAACCGGTGATCGGCGTGTTCGCCGACTGGAAGTTCCGCGGACTCACCCAGGGCGACCTCCCCATGGTCATCGCGCCGCTCGGATCCAATCCCACTGCCGATTTCGCCGTCCACCTCCGCGGCCCCGCTTCCTTCCGCCGGGAGGACTTGGCCGCCGCCCTGCAGGGCGCGCGCATCTTCTCCATCGGCAACTTCGACCAGGTGATGCGGACCGCCCTGCGCCCCGCGCGCATTTCCACCATCGCCTTGCTGTCCTTCTCCGGCCTGGCTCTCGCGCTCTCGGCCATCGGCATCTTCGGCGTGGTGGCGCAGACCGTCGCCCAGAGCCGCCGCGAGATCGCCCTGCGCGCCGCGCTGGGCGCCACTCGCGCCGATGTCTTGCGCGCGTTGCTCGGCGGAGGCGTGCGCTTGCTCCTCCTAGGCCTCGCGATCGGCCTGCCCGCTTCCTACGCCGCCGCGCGGGTGGTGGAGGGTTGGCTGTTCGGGGTCAAGGCGCTGGACTTGCCGTCCTTGACGGCGGCAGCGGCGGTGCTGGTCTTCGTCGGAATCGCCGCCATGTGGCTGCCTGCCCGCCGCGCCGCGGCGGTGGATCCGGCCGCCGTGCTCCGCTACCAGTGAACTGTCAGGAGGAAAAATGAAGCTCTTCTCGATCGCTCTTATTGGCTTACTCGCCGCGGCGCAGGAGTTGAAAATCGCGCCGGGCCACAGCAATGAACCCATCCTGCACCTGAACCCCGGCGAGTACCGGATCTCCGGCATCCCGCTTTCAGGCATTCTGGCGGCCGCTTGGGAGGTGGCGCCTTACCGCGTCACCGGACCTCCTGAGCTCACCACCACCTTCGATGCCACTTTCCGCTACCCCGGGCGCGCGCCGGAGCAGCTCCGTCAGGACTTCTGCAAAGCCCTCGAAGAGAAGTTCGCCCTCAAGTGGCGCGTCGAGGATCGCGTGGTGGACGGATACGTACTTCGACTCCCGGCCGGCGCATCGCACCGCATGAAGCCCTCCACCGCCGCCAAGCCGCACATGCGGGGGAGCCCGAACGGTCTCGACGCGGAAGGCGTGACTTCCAGGTTCCTCGCCGGCTCGCTGGAACGCGCCCTGCGCAAGCCGGTTTTTGATGAGACCGGCGTCACCGGGGCATTCGACTTCGAGGTTGGGTGGAGCAGCAGCTCGGATGAGTCGATCGCCGCCGCCGTGCGCAAGGATCTGGGCCTCGAACTCGTGCCGGTGCGTCGCCCAGTGCGCTGGCTGGTGGTCGAGAGCCTGCAAGTCCCCCGGTAACAGCGGCTTCCCACCTCTAAGCATCTGCAATCAAACCAGATATCGCGATTTCCCTCCAAAATCGGTGCCAGGCACCACCTGGCACCGATCCGCCTGCGAGATCCAGCTAACCCTCAGCCGATCAACCACATCCCCGCGATCCGCACATGTGCCAACCGCCTCCGAGCCGCAAACCGTCCCATCCTACCAGGCGATGTCCGTATTCGGACACCCCCCATCCCCCAAAAT
>CAYOQB010000152.1:0-12519 GCA_964406035.1 uncultured Solibacteraceae bacterium
AACCCCTAACTCTGGAGACGGCAGCGGATTTACACTCAAGTATTGACAGCGGCGATTGTTCCATCAGATCCTGGTTGCGCCGGGAAGTAGCCCTCTGCAGAGCTCCGTGCATGCGCTCCACCTTGCCTTGCGTCTGCGGATGGCGGATGCCGCTGAACAGCAGGCGAATCCCCTGACGCATGATCCACACTGCCAGCTCGCTCCAGCCCCACGGGCTGGCCGCATTCCACCACGGAACGCCGTGGTCCACCAACAAAGCCTCCGGCAATCCACTGTTTTCGAAGGTCTGCCGCATGGTGTCGCGCACGCCTTCGGCTCGCGTGCTGCCCAACTGCCGCAGCGCCACCACGTAGCGGCTGTGATCGTCGAGAATCGACAGAGGACCCACCGGGCTGCTGCGCGCGAACCCCGGTCCTTTGAAATCCATCTGCCACAGCTCGTTCGGAGCGGCGCGTTCAAACCGCTCCCGCGCCACCGGGTGCCCATCGGCAGGCCGCACGAGCTGATGCCGCTGCAGGATGCGGTGCAGCGTGCGCACCGCCAGGGGTGCATAGCTGGGGTGCTCCTCCAGCAAGATCTTTTGCAGCTTGGGTGCTCCCCAATCCGGCCACCGCCGCCGCAGCGCCACCACCGCGCGCTCGATCTCGTCAGGGGTTTTCCGCGGACTGGCATGCGGACGCCGGCTGCGATCCTTCACAGCTTGCGATCCAGCTTGTTTAAACCGTTTCCGCCAGGTGTATCCCGTCTGACGGCTGATGCCGAACTCCCGGCACAAGTCCGCGAAGCTCTGCCCTTCCCGTTCCGCCAGCACCACGAATCGCAAACGTTGTTCGATCACACTCGACTCCCGCCAAGGCATCCTTGCTCCTCCCAACTGTCAAGGATGTCTTGTCCTGAAGTGTCAAGTATGTCCTGGCAACGAACACCTAAAGGCTCGCACCGCCTGAAGGCGGTTCTACTTGGCTGCCTTTCTGAGTGTAATAGCGGTGCTCAGTGGCGATGTTATCCGACACTCGCCGGAAGAGAAACTACTTACCCAGGATCAACATACGGGCGCCGATGACGACCAGGAACGCGGCGTAGATGCGGCGGATGAGGATGGGGTCGAGGCCGAGGACGATGCGGGCGCCGAAGTAGAAGCCGACGAAGAGGCCGGCGGCGACGAGGGCGGCGGCTTCGATGCGGATGTAGCCGTTGCGGTAGTACTCGATGGCGCCGAGGAGGCCGACGGGGGGGATCATGGCGGCGACGCTGGTGGCGATCGCGTCCATCTCCTTGAGTTTAAAGACATATAGGAGCGCAGGGACGATGATGAGGCCGCCCCCGATCCCGAACATCCCGCCGAGCACGCCGGCCAGCAGTCCCAGCACCAGAAAACCCAGGTAGGTCATCGCGTTTCGAGTCTAACATGTAAACCTGAGGATGCCGATTTTCGTCCTGCGGGTATGATGGGCGTGATGGCCGATCCCTTGGTGGCGAAGGCAGGCGGGAAGGCGGCGACGGCGGATTTCAGCGCCTGGATGAGCGCGGAACAGCGCCGTATCTTTCTGTTATGCAATCGTTTTCTGCAGGACCGGGACGATGCGGATTCGGCGACGCAGGATGTTTTTCTGAAGGCGTATCAGGCGCTGCAGAAGGATCAGGAGATTGAAGAGCCGGGCAAGTGGCTGACGCGGATCGCGGTGAACACGTGCTTGGACCGGCTGCGATCGCGGAAGTGGCAGTTTTGGAGGAAGCGTCCGGCGGCGGAGGATGAGGTCAAGATCCTGGAGTTTGCCGCGGGGACGGGGATCAGCGCGGAGGCGTCGGTTTACGGGACGCAGGTGGGGGCTCGGCTGCAGCAGGCGCTGGGGCGGTTGTCGGCGCGGCAGAGGGCGGTATTTACGCTTCGGCACTTCGAGGATTTGAGTCTCGAGGAGATAGCCGTTACACTCAATCTGGACATCGGGACGGTGAAAGCGCACATGTTCCGGGCGGTGTCCAAGCTGAGGGAAGAGTTGCGCGACCTGTATGAAGGGAGGCGCAGAGAGAAATGACGTATCGAAAGTGGACGGAAGACGATTTAATTGACCGGATGTACGGTCTGAGCGAGGTTCCGGCGGAGCTGCAGGCGGCGTGGGAGAGCTCGGCGGAATATCAGCGGGAGTGGGACGCGGTGCGGTCCGAGCGGCGGCGGAGCGCGGAAGCCGAGGTCGAGGGGTCGTTTCTGGCGGAGCAGCGGCGGCGGATCTGGGCTCGGCTGGAGCGGCGGGATCCGGTATGGCCGAAGTGGGTGAGCGCGGGCGTGGCGACGGCGGCGTTGTGCGCGGCGGTGTTTCTGTACAATCCGCGGCAGGCGGAGGTCGCGGTGGCGCCGGAGGTTTCGGACGCGCAATTTTTCGCGGAGATCGCGAATTTGGAGCAATCGCTGGAGCCGCGGGCGGTGCGTCCGGTGCGGGGGTTGTTCGCGGAGAACTGATGTTGGGGCGAGCCTTTATTCTGATTCCGGCGCTGCTGTTTTGGACGGCGGGGGACGTGAGCGCCCAGCCGCCGCGGAATTTCTACGCGTGGTGGGACTCGCCGGTGGCGCGGGATCTGAGTCTGTCGGATACACAGATGCGGCAGATCCGGCAGACGGTGCGGGAGTACCGGCTGCGGCTGCGGGAATCGCGGAACACGCTGGACCGGGCGGAGATCGAGCTGGAGTACGTGTTCAACGAAGACACTCTGGATCCGAAGAAGGCGCAGGACGCGATCGACCGGCTGGCGGCGGCGCGGGCGGACCTGACCAAGGCGTTTACGGAGATGTCGTTGAAGCTGCGGATGGTCCTGACAGCGGAGCAGTGGCGGGAGCTGCAGAAGCGGGGTCCGGAGCGGCGGAATCGGCCGGCGGGTGGAAATCCGGCGGCGTCCAAGCCCGAGCCTCCGGCGCTTTAGAATTTCGCCACATCCGCCGATAGGGAATCAGGGGCAAATCTTGCGCCGCTGATGACCAACCAGGCAAACAGTTGGAATGAGTTCATTCAGCGTCATTTGTGGGACGTGCAGTCACGCGTCCACCACGATCTGGCGCGCCGCGCCATGCCCGGAATCTGGTCATATCCGGGGCTGGTGGTGGCGATCGGGCTGACGACGGGTTACGCCTGGGATCATGCGTGGGTGTTGGGGACGCTGGCGGCGGTCACGGTGTTGTGCAGCTTGTTCCGGCGGTGGCTGATCCGGGGGCGGCTGAGGTTCCACGGCAGGGCTCGGCGGTGGCGGGATTACTTTGCCGGGTCGATGCTGGTGAACGGGCTGGCGTGGGGTTGTTTCGGGGGCATCACCTGGCATTTGTATGGGCCGGGAGCGCCGGAGCATTACGCGGTGCTGCTGTGCCTGCTGGGGGCGTGCGTGGGGAGCCTGACGGTGCTGGCGCCGCAGGTGGCGCTGCTGCGGCTGTTCCTGGCGTCGATTTTGCTGCCATTTATCGGTGCATCGCTATTTCTGGGGGAGCGGCCGTCGCTAAGCGCGGCGGCGCTGAGCACGGTTTTCCTGGTGTTTCTGCTGCAGCAGGGGCAGATTGCGTCGCGAGCCTACTGGAAGAATCTGCGGGATCACGAACTGCTGCGCGAGGCGAAGATCGCGGCGGAGGCGGCGAGCCGGGCCAAGAGCGAGTTTGTCGCCAATATGAGCCACGAGATCCGGACGCCGATGAACGGGATACTGGGCATGACGGCGGTGGTGCTGGACAGCGATTTGAACGAGGAACAGCGGGATTGCCTGGAGACGGTGAAGTTTTCCGCGGATTCGCTGCTGGTGCTGCTGAACGACCTGCTGGATTTCTCCAAGATTGAAGCGGGCAAGCTGGAGTTCGAACAAGCGGAGTTCCACCTGCCGGACCTGGTGTCGGCAACGCTGGCGACGATGTCGGCGGCGGCGGAGCAGAAGAGTTTGCGGCTGCACGCCGAGCTGGAGCCCGGCATGCCCCGGGTGTTCGTTGGAGATCCACACCGGCTGAGGCAGGTGCTGGTGAACCTGGTCGGGAACGCCATCAAGTTTACGCATCGCGGATCGGTGACGGTGGCGGTGCGTCGGGAAAGCAGCGACGTGATCCGATTCGAGGTCCGGGACACGGGGGTGGGCATTCCGAAGGACAAGCAGACGCGGATCTTCGAGGCGTTCTCCCAAGCCGACGGCTCGATCACACGGAAGTATGGGGGAACGGGACTGGGACTCACGATTTCCTCGCGGCTGGTGTCGCTGATGGACGGGCGGTTGTGGCTGGAGAGCGAGCCCGGCAGGGGCAGCAGCTTCTACTTCACGGCTCGGCTGGCGGCGCCTTCGGCCCACTATGACGACGCCGAGATCTCGACCACGCTGCGATAGTAATCCTCATACATGGGAATGATGCGCTCGGTGGCGAATCGCGATTCCGCGGCGGCGCGCGCGGCGGAGCTCAACCGTTCCCGCAAGGGCTGATCGAGCAACAACTCCACAACCCTGCGGGAGTGCGCCGCGACATCGCCGACCGGCTCCAGGAATCCATCCACGCCAGGAGTCACCACTTCGGGCAGTCCGCCGGTGCGGGATGCGACCGGAACAACTCCGCAGGCCATGGCTTCGAGCGCGGCGAGGCCGAACGATTCCATTTCGCTGGGCACCAGCATCACGTGCGCGGTGGGGATGAGGGATTCGGGGCGGCTGACCTTGCCGGCGAACTCGATGAAATCGCAGAGGCCCAGGTCGCGGGCCAGGGACTCGGCGGGACCTCGGTCCGGACCATCGCCGACCATGACGAGCTCGGCGTCGACGGACTTGCGGACCTCGGCGAGGATGCGGATGCAGTCGAGCACGCGTTTCACGGGGCGGAAGTTGGAGATGTGGATCAGGCGGGCGCGGGCGGGGCGGCTTTCGGGCGCGGGACGGTAAACGTCGCAGTTGACGAAGTTGGGGATCACCTGGATGTCGCGGCGGATGCCGAAGACCTCATGGGTTTGCTGCTTCAGATGCTCGCTGATGGAGGTGACGCCGTCGGAGTGTTCGATGGAGTAGCGGGTGATTGGGAAGTAGGAGCGGTCCGCACCGACCAGCGTGATGTCGGTGCCGTGGAGGGTGGTGACGAAGGGCAGGCGGCGTTCGGCGGCGATCATGTCACGCGCGAGGATGGCGGAGATGGAATGCGGGATCGCGTAATGGACGTGGAGCAGATCGAGGCGGTGGTAAATCGCGACCTCGTACATGCGGGAGGCGAGGGCGAGGGTGTAGGGCGGATAGAGAAAGAGCGGGTAGGAGGTGACCTCGACCTCGTGGTAGTGGATGTTGGGGGAATTGCGGTCCAGGCGGATGGGGTTGGCGTAGGAGATGAAGTGGACCTGGTGTCCGCGGGCGGCGAGTTCCATTCCGAGCTCGGTCGCAACGATGCCGGAGCCGCCGTAGGTGGGGTAGCAGGTGATGCCGATTTTCACAAGCCCAGTGTGGCACGAGACCTCGTAACTTGCGGAGGTGGGGACTTTTACGGCTGTTCCGGAAACGAGCTTCCTGGAACGCAGAATCAATAGCTTAGGGGCGTGCGGGCGGACGCGGTCCTTACCTCCTTTTGGGGCTGATTTGGAGTTCTGCGCGAACAGCGGATCGCGGAAAGGGTGTCGAATCAGCGCCGCATACCCCGAAGGGCTAGTCCTCCTTACCACCGGGCTATTTTCGACTCGGAACACGTGGAACAGGCACCGGCCGGAATGGGGGAGTTACGGCTGTTCCGGAAGCGGGCGAGCCGGACGTGGAATCATCAGGTTACGGGCGGCGAAGTAGCAGTGAGCCTTACCCCATTTTGGGCCGGATTCAGGGCTCTGCGAGACCACTGGGTTGAGAAAGGCATGTCGAATCAACGCCGCATACCCCGAGGGACTACACCTCCTTACCACCGGATTATTTTCGACTCGGAACACGTGGAACAGGCACCGGCCGGAATGGGGGACTTTCGGCTGTTCCGGAAGCGGGCGGGTCGGACGCGGAATCATCAGGTTACGGGCGGCGAAGTAGCAGTAAGCCTTACTCCATTTTGGGCCGGATTCAGGGCTCTGCGAGACCACTGGGTCGCGGAAAGCTTGTGGAATCAGCGCCGCATACCCCGAGGGACTACTCCTCCTTACCACCGGGCTATTTTCTACTCGGAACAGGTGGAACAGGCACCGAGCAGGCAAGGCATAACCATTCTGGAGCCAGCTGGGCTTTGCGCGAACACTGGATGGCGGAAGGCGTGTCGAGCTAGCGCCGCATACCTCGGAGGACTACTCCTCTTTACGACCGGGCTACTTTCGGAACATGTGGAACAGGCACCGAGCAGCATCAAAATGTATTAAACTCTGAGCACCATGTCCATACGATGCGCTTTGCTGTTGCTCGCTTCCTGTTTTCTCTTGCCTGCAGAAACTCAAACAGTCAAGTCAATCCCGATCGGAACTGATTTTAAAGGTCAAAGCCAGCAGACTCTCGGCTTCCTTCCCGACAATGACGCCGCTTACGAGTGTGCTAATCCGCCCAGCGTTAACGACTTGCGAAACGCCAGCTTCACAACCTCTCTAACGGTTTTATCAGCCGAGCAGGCAGCTAAGCTGAAGATCACGTTTAGCGGCAGTGCTGGCGGGCAAGTGGACCGTAGCCAGCAAGTTGTAGTGTCGCAGGCTGGGCGCATGAAGGACTGTTTGGCTAAAGACGGAAAGACGCGGTTGCTCTATGGTCACGTTGTGAGAACGACAGTCCTCCTGTCGAACTATGCCGTCAGTGGCGACGTGAGCTTAGCCATCGTGGCCGCTCAAGCAACAATCAAGGGCGCCAGCAACCGTGTCGAGCTTGAAGCAGTAGGCGTGCCTGACATAGAAGTTCAGAAGAAGCTGCAGGAGGCCAAGCAAACCCTGGGTGGTCGGTCACTCATCGTTGAGAATTTCGCCGATTTCGACAAGAAGCGCGGCGAAGCAGAGAATATGGCCGTAGCTTCTGACAAAGTTGGTTCGACGCGAATCGCAATCTTGGGGGAGCCGGTTAGCGTTCAATCTATTCAGGGCTCACTCGCGCGAATTTTCGCTCTCCAGAACATGACGCAGTCCAGGGACTGCCAACAAGCGGTTGCAGACTTCAAGCTGAAGACAACCGACACGGAGGCCGTTTTGCGCTCTACTTACGATCAGATCGCAGGAGGGTGCAGCGTTGATGGAGTTGCCAAAGAACGAGCCAAACAACTTCTCGGATCGTTCGAATTGCGCCAAAGGTAGGGCCAAATGCTTTTAACTCTGTGCAGGGCACTTGTTGGATTGCCCTTACTCGCCCCCTGCGTGTTCGGGGTTGACTCCCGTCAGGCTGAGATCGCCCGGCTTCGAAGAGAAGGTCTGATCCTCCCGGTAACGGCAGCCACTTCAAGAGAACTCGCGGCCGAGCTCAAGGACTTTTCGCCATGCACGCGCGGCAGAACGGTGAAGGTGAACAAAATCGGCCGCGCAGATGATCTGAGTCTTGTCGTTGTAAGAGAACGACCCGGTCGCACCATCAAGTGCGGGCACGGTACTGCATGTTACGATCCGCACCTCGATCTGTTCTTTCTAGACTACGACGTTCTCTATGCGCCGTTTGTGAGCCGGAATGTTGGAACGCAGTGGGTCACGCGATCAAACGAGGACAATCGAGTCCGTCTATATAGACAGTTTGTGTTCCTTCACGAGCTAGGACATCGAACTAAGCATAGGGCAGAACGGAACCCCTCTCCTGAGAGAAGACTAGAGATGGAGAACGAAGCCGATGACTATGCATTGTCGTGCGTCGTAAGAGCTTTTGACCAATCTCCAGATCCTCTGAAGGTCTTTTCTGTTCCCGAGCCCAATTCTGAAAGAAGATCGCGGCTTCGACCGCCGCCGGCGAGCAGCAGCACCGACCGGGCAGCTGTTGCGCTGGGTGAACTGGCGATGGAGGCTGACATCGCCCTAGTTTACGGGGATCAGGTATCCCCTTACCGAGCTAACGAAAGTTATGTCAGCTTCGTTCTGAGAATGCAGCATCTGCTTCAGCGCATAGCGAGTAGCGTTAAAGAACCCGATGTTTCCGTCTTCGTTGGAATAGCCAGGGAGAACCTCAGCCGGGTCGCTGAAACAGCCAAGCACCTTGTCGCTGAAATTGACCCGGAGAAGTTGGGCTTCAAGCCCGCATCTGCGGCATTCGATTCCAAAGGCTTCGTTGTACTATCGCCAGCACTGGAGGCTTATAGACTTACCTACAAAACTATCGATGAGGCGAGTAAACCGGGGAGTCCTTTCGAGCCTTCTGCCCAAGCTTTTGAACCCGTTTGTACAGATGCCCGGAGGGGCTCCAATTCGCATGATCTTGAACGGGATCGGCTCCTGGTGATGGACCAATCCGTGCTCTGGTGGCGAAGAGGTGTTGGTATGTTTGAATGTCGCAGCGGTTCATGGCGGCTCTCCGAGGACTGGAGTCATCGCGGTGCAAGTGCATGGAGCGACGTCATTGGCATTCAGCCATATGCCGACAAGATGCTTGCGGTGATTGGTGGTAAGGAAGCACCCGATGAAGTTCGCTACGAAATACACGGGACAGCAGGTTTGTTAGCCATGAAGACCAGAAGGCAATTGCGAGACGAACTGCGCGCGCAAGTCGGTGCATCCGCTTGTGAATTGCTGCAGGGGCCGGAAAGCATAGATCGCGGCACCGTTACCTTTAGGTGCCTAGACCGAGACACGGGATATTGTAGGCTCGACAGGGAGTCGCTAGACCTGAAGGACTGTCGCCTGACTGATGAACGCTCGCCGCTATACCAAGCCGTTAATCAGTCCGGTGTGTTCCACCTATTCGCGCTTGATGGGAATGCCATTGTTGGCGTCTCGTCGACCTTTGACCCGTACGAGCGGCACATTAATCCGTACGAGATCCGGGCATCGATGGTGGCTGAGTCTGGTGGTGTGCGAATAGCTTCGCATAGGCTCATCGAGGATGCTTTGCCAAGGGACCAAGACCCACTTAAATGGCTTACCGTCATTCACCCGCCGCTCGCGATTTGCAATGCTTTCGGCACGTCGATTGGGTGCTGGGCAGACCGCGAGTCCGCGTATCAGTTCTCACTAAGAACCGGAGCTATGCGCGTCATATTTCATCCAGCAGCGGCCGTACCATTGCTTGGCGGGAAAATTGCGGCGATCCGAACGCTGAACCGATGGTATCTGGTTTCATTAGAGTAGTCGGTTTCATGTGTTCTTGGGGGAGTTGAGCGGACACTCGGCGCGACGGCGAACGGCGGCTCCGAGGTGCCTCGGTTGCGGATCGCAAAGGCGACCCGATCCTGGGGCAACAACGCTCAGCCGTGATAAGGCGTGTTTCCTTTGGTCAGGTCGCCTGATGGGGCCAGTTTTGACTACAAGACTGCCAGAGCAGCATGAAGAACTCCTCCTTGAGCGTGCGAGTGAGAGCGTTTCCGGCAAAGGCACTTGAGTGCGCCGGTTGTGGTCTGATTCGAGATGATCTTGCTGCCGATGTCTGTGAGTAAGCGCTCCCCCTGAGCCGAGTGTCCGCTTCACTCCCGCCAAGAACCGCTTACGCTACATTAGTTCCTTATGCGTTTCCTTGTTCTTGTCGCCCTTGCAGCCACGCTGTGTTCCGCTCAGGACGTCACCGGTCTGCCGGATGTACCCGCGTGGAAGCCTCTAAAGTACCGTTCCATCGGCCCCGCGTGGGGCGGCCGCGTTTCGCGGGCGGCGGGCGTGCCGGGCGATCCGAGCACGTACTATGCGGCCACGGCTTCGGGGGGCGTGTGGAAGTCGACCGACGGTGGGATCACGTGGAAGAGTATCTTCGACGATCAGCCGATCTCGTCCATCGGCTCGCTGGCGATCGCGCCCTCGAATCCGGCGGTGATTTACGTGGGCTCGGGCGAGGCGAATATCCGCGGCAACGTCGCGCACGGCAACGGAATTTATAAGTCCACGGACGGGGGCAAGGCGTGGAAGCACGTGTGGAAGCAGGAAGGGCAGATCGGGACCATGGCAGTGCATCCCACCAACCCGGATATCGCCTACGCCGCGGTGCTGGGGAAGGCGTTTTCGCCGAATCCGGAACGGGGCGTGTATCGCACGCGGGACGGCGGCAAGACGTGGGAGCAGGTGTTGAAGAAAGACAGCGACACCGGCGCGTCGGACGTCGCGTTGGACCCGAATAATCCGAACATCGTGTTTGCCGGAATGTGGGAAACGCGCCGGTTCCCGTGGGACTTGAAGAGCGGAGGTCCGGGGAGCGGGCTGTACATTTCGCGCGACGGCGGCGATAGCTGGACGCAGTTGACCGAAAAGGGCCTGCCGAAGGGAATTTGGGGCAAAGTGGGAGTGGGGATCGCGCCGAGCGATTCGAAGAGGGTTTACGCGCTGATCGAAGCTGAGGAAGGCGGGTTGTTCCGTTCCGACGACGGCGGGGACAAATGGACCCGCGTGACCGCGAGCCGGCTGATCCGGCAACGGGCGTGGTACTACACGACGCTGACGGTGCATCCGACGAATCCGAACGAGGTGTGGTTCCCGAGCGTGCCGATGGTGAAGACGATTGACGGCGGAAAGACGCTGGAGATGATCCGCGGCTTCGCGCATGGCGATCACCACGACATGTGGATCGATCCCAAGAACCCGCAGCGCATGATCAATGCGAATGACGGAGGCGTGGAGATTTCCAATGACGGCGGGGCAACCTGGCTGCAGCCCGCGCTGCCGGTATCGCAGTTTTATCACGTGTCGGCGGACAACCGCGTTCCGTTCCATGTCGCGGGGGCGATGCAGGATATCGGCACGGCGCAGGGTCCCAGCGATTCGCTGAGCCGGGGCGGCATCCGCAACACGGACTGGTGGGGCGTGGGCGGCGGAGAAGCGGGCTGGGTGGTTTCCGATCCGAGCGATCCCAACATCGTTTACGCGGGCGAGTACGGGGGCACGATCACGCACTACGATCACCGTACCCGGCAGGCGCGGAACGTGACGGCGTATCCGGAGAATCCGTCGGGACACGGCGGTGAGGACATGAAGTATCGCTTCCAGTGGACCGCGCCGATCCACATTTCGCCGCACAATCCGAAGGTGGTGTATCACGGAGGCAATGTGGTGTTCCGGTCCGTGGACGCCGGGCAGACGTGGACGGCGATTTCCGGAGACCTGACGCGGAACGACAAATCCAAGCAGAAGTGGGCGGGCGGCCCGATCACGGGCGACAACACCGGGGTGGAGGTCTATTGCACGGTATTCACGATCGCGGAATCGCCGCTGCAGAAGGACACGATCTGGGCGGGGTCGGACGACGGGCTGGTTCACATTACTCGCGACGGCGGGAAAACCTGGAAGAACGTGACTGCGGGGCTGGCGGCATTGCCGGAGTGGGCCACGGTGCGGATGATCGAGCCCTCGCGATTCCAGGCGGGAACGGCGTACATCGTGGCGGAAGCGCACCGGCTCGGCGACAACCGGCCGTTCCTGTACCGGACCACGGATTTCGGCGCGACGTTCACGCGCCTGGACGCTTCCCTGCCCGCGGATGTGTATCTGCACGCGGTTCGCGAGGATTCGGTTCGCAGCAACATTCTCTATCTGGGGACGGAGCGCGGGGTGGCGGTGTCGCTGGACGGAGGCGCGAGCTGGAAGTCGCTGCGGCTGAACCTGCCCACGGTGGCGGTGCATGACATCGCGATCAAGGACAACTCGCTGGTGGCCGGGACGCACGGACGCGGGATCTGGATTGTGGATCATCTGAACGTTCTGCGGGATTGGACGAGCGAGATCAGCGCGAAGCCGGCGCACCTGTTCGGCTCGCCCGCGGTGATCGCATGGCGGCGGGACCGCAGGCCTGGGGACAAGTTCAGCGGGGAGAATCCGGCGGCGGGCGCTTCCATTTACTACTTCCTGAAGGAGCCCTCCAAGGGAGAAATCAAAGTAGAGGTTCTGGATGCGCAGAACACGCGGATCGCCGTGCTGTCGAGCAAGCCCAGAGCAGCATCGGGAGCGTCCGACCGCATCGCTTCGGAAGAAGAAGCACTGAAGAAAGAGGCGTTGCCGAATGAAGCCGGCGTGAACCGCGGGATCTGGAACCTGAGCTATGCCGGCGCGGAAATGATTCCGGGAGCGAAGATCGACATGGGGAGTCCGGCAACGGGTCCGGCGGTGCTGCCGGGCACGTACACGCTGCGTCTGACGGTGGACGGGCAGACCATGACCACCACCGTGAAGGTGGAGGGCGATCCCCGGGTGCAGGTGAGCGAAGCGGATCGCAAGGCGCAATTGCTGGCCGCGCTGGATCTCCGCGATTCGGTGACGCGGACCACGCGGGTAGTGCACCAGTTGCGGACGGTGCGCAAGCAACTGGCGGATCGCAACGAGCTGCTGAAGGCGAATCCCCGGTACGAGCAACTGGTGAAGGATTCGGCGGCGCTGATCGGGAAGCTGAACGATTTGGAATCGAAGCTGCACAATCCCGACGCTGAAGTGGTGTACGACATCCTGGCGTTCCGCGGGGGGACGAAGCTGTACTCGCGGCTGG
>CAYOQB010000153.1:0-12515 GCA_964406035.1 uncultured Solibacteraceae bacterium
GTCGCCGAGCTTGTACCGCCAGTCCTGCGGCGTCAGGCCGGTCTTCGTCACCTTTGTCTGCTGCGGCGCTGCCGCGGGCTGCGCGCTGGCCGCCGCTGCCGCCAACAAAAGCAAACCGATGTGCTTCATGGCTGCAAATCTCATCACACTCGCCCCGGACTGTCAATCTGAGAAAGATTTCTGACTACAGCCACTACTTAGTTGTGACCGGAACCCGCGAACCCCTGTTGCTGCCCGCCGTCGCGCTTGCGGCCGGCATTGCCTTGTCGCGCGCGGTGGAGTTCACCCTGACGGAAGCGACACTCGCCACTGCCGTCCTCTTCGCGATTTCTTCCCTCAGCAAAATCCGGGTCACCCGCACGACCGGGATGCTGCTTTCCATTGCGGGCGCCGGCATCGCCCTCGATCTCTTGCACCGGACCCCCACAGTCCCCCAACTGGACGCCGAACCTGGCGAGTTCCTGATTCTGAGCGGCTGTGTCGTGCAACCGGGCGAATGGAGTGAAGACCGCGTCCGCTTCACCCTCGAACTCGAACCCGCGGCGCGAGCGCGAGTCACCATTCCGGTCAGCGCCGAAGCCGCCGCTCCACGGCTCCTTTATGGCGAACGAGTGGAACTCGAGGCCCGCGTCCGCCCGCCTCGCAATTTTCGCAATCCCGGCGGCTTCGATTACGCCGCGTACCTGGCGCGCCGCGACATCTACTGGTCGGCGACCGCCGCGCGCGACGCCACGCTCACGCGCCTCCCGGGCTCTTGCGGCTGGCGCGCGGCCGCCGTGCTGCACCAAACGCGAGCGCTGCTTGCCGCCCGCGTTCGGGAGCTGTTTCCAAACGACGCCTTCTCCTCCGGCATGTTAAGTGCGCTGCTCATCGGCGACGCCTCCCGGCTGGAACGCGTCTACACCGACGATTTCCGGCGCACCGGAACCTACCACGCGCTGGTGATCTCCGGCATGCACTTGACGCTGCTCGCCTCCATCCTGCTGTTCTGCTTGCGCTGGCTGCCGATGTATCCGGCGTTCGGGTTTGCGTTCACCGCGGCCGCGGGTTGGGTGTACGCTTTGCTGGCGGGCGGCGGCGCACCGGTGCTCCGCGCCGCCGCGGGTCTCACCATCTTCTGCGTCGCTCGGCTGCTGTACCGGCGGACGCGGGTTCTCAACGTGCTTGCCGCCGTGGCGATCGCCTTCCTCGCCACCGGCCCGGACCAACTGTTCGAGGCCAGCTTCCAGCTCAGCTTCCTGGCTGTGGGGGCGTTGGGCGGCATCGCCGCGCCCGCCCTCGATCGCTACGTCACGCCCTATCATCGAGCCGCCCGCGATCTGGGCAGCCGCCGCGCCGATGTCGCCGCTCGCGGCAAGCCCGCCGCCTTTCGCGTCGAACTGAAGCTCATCGCCGAGACCATCGCACTGCTGGCGCGCATGCCACGCGCCCTCGCGCTGTCGGCGGTATCCGCATCCACGCGCCTGATCCTGTTCGCCGGGGAGCTGCTGCTGCTGTCCGCCGTGATGCAAGTCGCGCTGGCGCTGCCCATGGCCCTGTACTTTCATCGGGTGTCCTTCACCGGGCTCACGGCGAATCTGCTGATGGGTCCCCTGATGTCGGTTCTAATTCCGCTGGCTTTGATCGCCACCCTGACGGCCAGTCCTCCGGCTGGCGTCGTCGCCGGCTGGCTGCTGACCGCCGCCGCTTGGGTCGCCAAGGTGCACGCCGCACGCGAGCCCGAATGGCGCATCGCCGATCCTCCGCTGTGGAGCGCGGCCGTGTTCGCCGCTGCTCTGTTGGCATTGGCCATCGCCTTGCGGCGCGGCTCGCGCTGGATCGCGCCTGCTGTTTGCGCCGCCGTTGCCGCCTTCGCCCTTCTCATCCTGTGGCCGCCCGCGCCGGATATCCGCGCCGGCGAATTGGAACTCACCGCGATCGACGTCGGCCAGGGCGACAGCCTCCTGCTGGCATTCCCAAACGGCCAAACCATGCTGGTGGATGGAGGCGGCATCCCCAAGTACGGCAGCCGCTTCCGGCCCCGCCTGGATACCGGCGAGGACGTGGTCTCGCCTTACCTGTGGAGCCGCGGGATCACCCGCCTGGACCTCGTCGCCGCCACCCACCCGCATGAAGACCACACCGGAGGACTGCCCGCGATCCTCCGCAACTTCCGCCCTCGCGAGCTCTGGCTGGGTGGGGCGCCCGCGGATCCCGGCTGGTCCAACCTGACGCAATCGGCGCAACTCGCCGGCGTTCCCCTGATCCGCCCACTTGAAGGCGACATCCGCGACTTCGGCGACGCCAGCGTGCGCGTGCTCTCGCCGCCCCGCGATGGATCTTCCGTCCGCGCCAACGACGCCTCTCTCGTCTTTCTGGTCACCTTCGGGCAAACGAGATTCCTGCTCACCGGTGACATCGAACAGGACGCCGAGTCCAGGCTGCTGGATTCGCTCGGACCCGTGGACGTACTGAAAGTGGCCCACCATGGCGGGAAGTCCTCCACCTCGGAGCCTTTCCTGCGGATCGCCCGGCCCGCCTTTGCCATCGTCTCCGCCGGCTCGGGAAATCTGTTCCGGCATCCCCATCCTGACGTGCTGGCGAGGTTGCAAGCCTCCCCGGCGCGCCTGTTTCGCACCGATGCCTCCGGCCTGATCACGATTCGCAGCGATGGACGCCGCATCACCGCGGGAGGAGCGCCGGCCGGTATGCGCTCTCCCATCCCCGTCTTTGATGTTGCCAATCCCTGACCCCGCCACCGGAAAATCCGCATTGACCGCGGCAATGACTCCGGTATACTGTTCGCCTATGTTCTGTACGAAGTGCGGCGCGCAAAATAGCGACAACGCGACGTTCTGCAACTCCTGCGGGTCCGCGCTGGCCGCGCTCGCGCCGGCCGCGCAGCAGTTTGCCCCCGAGCCCGCCCGCTTCGCGCCGGCCGAGTTCGCGCGACCCGACGCGCCCCGTTGGACGCCGCCGCCACCGGACACTTTCCCCGTATCCGGGCAGTACCGCTATGCCGGGTTCTGGATTCGCTTCGTCGCCCAGTTTGTCGACGGGCTCATCATCGGCGTCGCCGCGTCCATCATCGCCGTGCCGCTATTGTTCGCCGCGATCTTTGGCACCGGCCTCGGAGCGGTCATACAGTCCGGCAGCGGCAACGATCTTCCGCCGGAAGCCGTGCTTCCCTTCGTCGGCTTCGTCCTGCTGTTCGTGTTCGCCGTGCTGGCCGGGCAGTGGTTCTACTTCGCCTACCTCGAGAGCTCCGAAAGCCAGGCGACTCTCGGCAAGAAAATGCTCGGCCTGAAGGTTATCGATGTCGACGGTCGCCGCATCAGCTTCGGCCGCGCTACCGGACGCTTCTTCGGCAAGTTCCTGAGCGGCGCTCTGTTCAACGCCGGCTACATCATGGCCGCGTTCACCGCCCGCAAGCAGGCGCTGCACGATATGCTGGCTAGCACGCTGGTGATCTACCGTTAAGCCGCGGTCCCCCGCGCTTCTTCCCTGCCTAGAATCATTCGCGCCGCTTTTTCCGCGATCATCAGCGTGGGCGCGTTCGTATTCCCGCCGGTGATCGCCGGCATCACCGAAGCATCCGCGATGCGCAACTGCTTCACTCCCCGCACCCGCAGTGCCGCGTCTACCACCGACTCCTCGTCCATTCCCATCCGGCAGGTTCCCACCGGGTGATAAATGGTCTCGCCCATCTTTCGGATGTGCTCCTTGGGATCTTCTTCCTGATAAATCGGCTCGCCCCGAAACGGATCGAAGGCGGGCTGGCGCACGATCTCCCGCGCCAGCAACACCCCTGTTTCCAGCGGTTGCCAGTCCGCTTCCTCCGTCAGGTAACGCGGATCGATCACCGGCGGGTCGAACGGATTCCGCGATCGCAGCCGGATCGTGCCCCGGCTCTGCGGCCGCAGCAGCACCGGAACCACCGCCATGCCCGCGCCGCCCGGCTTCACAAAGCCATGATCCAGGTAAAAACACGGGCCAAAGTGATACTGAATATCCGGAATCCGCAGTCCCGGATCGGTTCGCACGAACGCCCCCGCCTCCGCTACATTCGACGTCAGGGGGCCGCTCTTCTGCACCAACCAGCGCAGCAAATTCACCACCGTCTCGGCCGAATCGAGCGAGATCGCCTTCTTGCAGCGATACTGCACCACCACCATCAGGTGATCCTGCAGGTTGGCCCCGACCTCGGGCAGGTCCCGCACCAGTGGGATCCCCACTTGATCCAGATGCTCCCTTGGCCCCAGGCCCGACAGCATCAGGATCTGCGGCGAATTCACCGCTCCCGCGCACAGGATCACTTCCCCCGCTTTTTCCTGGCGCACGTCGCCGCGCTGGTCGTATTCCACCCCCTGCGCCGTGCCGCCGTCCATCAGGATGCGCGTCACGTGAACTCCACTCTGCACCCGCAGGTTCTTGCGTGACAGCGCGGGCGTTAAGTAAACATCGGCCGAGCTGTTGCGGCGCCCGTTCTTCTGAGTCACCCGGTACAGCCCGGCGCCTTCCTGCGCCGGCCCGTTGAAGTCCCGGTTGCGCTCCAGCCCCGCCTGCACGCAAGCCTCGACAAAAGCGTTCGACAGCGGATTCACGCTTCGCAGGTCGCAGCAGTTCATCCGGCGCTCCACCACTTCATAGGCGGACTCGACCTCGGACCAGCTCCAGCCCTCCACTCCCCAGCCGTCGAAATCGTCCGCCGCCCCGCGGATCCAGATCATGGCGTTGATGGACCCGCTTCCCCCGATCACTTTCCCCCGCGGCCAGTAGAGCTTGCGATTGTTCAGCTCGGCTTGGGGTTGGGTGTAGAAGTTCCAGTCCAGATCCGTCCGGAAGGTGTTGTGGAATCCCGCCGGGATATGAATCTCCTTGGCCTTGGCCGGACCTCCGGCCTCCAGCAGCAGCACGCGGACCGCGGGGTCCTCGGAAAGCCGCGCGGCCAGCAGGCACCCGGCGCTTCCCGCTCCAATGATAATGAAGTCGTACATCGGCGGCTCCTCAACAGCAGACGGCTAGGACAGTTTACCCCAAGCCCGCGGGTCCGGCGGACCTTCCCGGACCAGCCGTCCGAATCGGACCGGTTTCGCTTGCCGCATCCGATATTGATGTGATAGCCTAGCGGTTTCGAGACACTCAGTCTCTCTGGTTTCGCAACCCAATCGAAAATCGATGGAACAAACCTTCCAGGCCCTCGGCGGAATACTGTTCAAAGCGATTCCGACCGTCATTTTCCTCCTCTTCCTCTTCGTTTTCCTGAAGTCCATGCTGTTCGGACCGCTCGAACGGGTGATGAAGCAGCGCGAGGAGGCCACCGAAGGCGCGCGCAAGAAGGCCCAGGACGCTTTTCGCCGCGCCGAGCAGAAAGCCGCCGAGTATGAAACCGCGCTTCGCGAGGCCCGGCTGGAGGTCTATCGCGAGGAAGAAGAATTCCGCAGGCGCTGGTCCTCCGAACAGGCCGAGCACGTTTCCGGAGCTCGCGCCAAGGCCGAGTCGATGATCGCCGAGGCGCGCAAGGGAATCGCCGCCGAGGTGGACTCCGCCAGGGCGGCCCTCCGCGACGACAGCGTCAAGCTGGCGGAGCAGATCGCCCAGGCTGTGCTTGCCGGGAGGGGCCGGTGAAACGACTTCTGATCGCGCTGGCGATCGCCGCTGCTTGCGCTCTAGCCCAGGAGCACGGCGCCGCGGCCGCGGCGCCCGGCGAGGCGGCGCACGCCGAGGAGCACGGCGATCCCCTGATCTGGTGGAAGTGGGCCAACTTCGCCATCCTGATGGTGGGTCTCGGCTACCTGGTCAATAAGAATCTGCCGCCCTTCTTCCGCGCCCGCACCGAAGAGATCCGCAAGGGCATCGCCGACGCCTCCCGCATCAAGTCCGAAGCCGACGCCAAGGCCGCGGAAATGGACGCCCGCATGGCCCGGCTGTCCGCCGATATCGACGCGCTCCGCGCGGAGGCGAAGCAGCAGATCGCCGCCGAAGGTGAGCGGATGCAGGCGGAAACCCGCCAGCTCATCGAAAAGATCCATTCCGCCGCCGAACAGGAGATCGCCGCGCTCACCCGCGCCGCCCGCATGGAACTTCGGGCTCATGCCGCCGGGCTCGCCGTCGAATTGGCTGGGCAGCGCCTGCGCGGCGCCATTACGGCGGAGACCCAGGGAGTTCTGGTCGACCGCTTCGTCGGCTCGCTGGAACGCGCGAGGTTGCAAAACTAAATGCCTTCGCTGATTTCGGCTCGATACGCTCAGGCCATGGTGGACGTGGTGCTCGCGCCTGGTTCCAGCCTGGATTCCAAGGATGTGCTCGAAAAACTGGGCATGTTCGAGGACGCGATCGCGGCTTCTCCCGATCTGCGCAAGATTCTCGCTTCGCCCGCGGTGCGCGCATCCAAGAAACGCGCCGTCGTCGGGCGTATCGCCGCGGCGCTGGCCTTGCCCCGCCAGGTGACGAATCTCCTGTTTGTTCTGATTGACCGCAAGCGCATCGGCGAGCTTCACGACGTCGTGGAAGCCATGGACGCCGAGTTTGACCGCCGCACCGGCGCGGTCAGCGCGGAAGTGCGATCGCCCTTCGAACTCGGGCCCGAGCAGCGCCAGACGCTGGAAAAACAACTGACCCTGCTCAGCGGCAAGAAAGCCCGGTTGAAGTTCGTGCAGGATTCTTCGCTGATCGGCGGCGTGATCGCCAAGGTCGGCTCGACAGTTTACGACGGTTCGGTTCGCGGCGAGTTGGAGCAGCTCAAACGGCGGCTCACCGCCGGAGCCTAGACAGACGGAGTTTCCAGGGGAATTATGGCTCAGATTCGAGCAGATGAAATTTCGCGGTTGCTGCGCGAGGAAATTGAAAATTACGGACAGGCGGTCAACGTCGCCGAAACCGGATCGGTGATCTCGGTCGGAGACGGAATCGCCCGTGTTTACGGCCTGGAAAAGGTGATGGCCGGCGAGCTCATCGAGTTTCCCGGCGGCGTCGCGGGCATCGCCTTGAACCTGGAGGAAGACCAGGTGGGCGCCGTGCTGCTGGGCGACTACGAGAACATCCGCGAGGGCGACGAGGTCCGCCGCACCGGGCGCATCATGTCCGTGCCCGTCGGCGAGGCCATGATCGGGCGCGTGGTGAACGCCATCGGCCAGCCGGTTGACGGCAAGGGTCCCATCAACACCACTTTGTTCAACCCGGTGGAGCGTATTGCTCCCGGCGTTGTCGACCGGCAACCCGTCAAGGAGCCGCTGCAAACAGGTATCAAGGCCATCGACGCCATGGTGCCGATCGGGCGCGGCCAGCGCGAGCTGATCATCGGCGACCGCCAGACCGGCAAAACCACTGTCGCTCTCGACACCATCATCAACCAGAAGGGCCAGAACGTAATCTGCATCTACGTCGCCATCGGACAGAAACGGTCCACGGTGGCGCAGGTGGTGAAGACCCTGGAACAGCATGGCGCGATGGAATACACCATCGTCGTTTCCGCCACCGCTTCCGATCCCGCCCCGATGCAGTATCTCGCTCCCTATTCCGGCTGCGCGATGGGCGAGTACTTCCGCGACAATGGCGGCCACGCCCTCTGCGTGTACGATGACCTTTCCAAGCACGCGGCCGCCTATCGCGAGATCTCGCTGCTGCTGCGCCGTCCGCCCGGGCGCGAAGCGTTCCCCGGCGACGTGTTCTACCTCCACAGCCGCCTGCTGGAGCGCGCCGCCAAGCTTTCCAAGGAAAAGGGCGGCGGATCGCTCACCTCGCTTCCGTTCATCGAAACCCAGGCGGGCGACGTTTCGGCCTACATTCCCACCAACGTCATTTCGATCACCGATGGCCAGATCTACCTGGAGAGTGACTTGTTCAACTCCAACGTCCGTCCGGCCATCAACGTCGGACTTTCGGTCAGCCGCGTCGGCGGCAGCGCCCAGATCAAGGCCATGCGCCAGGTGGCCGGATCCCTCCGTCTGGACCTCGCGCAATACCGCGCCCTGGCCGCCTTCGCCATGTTCGCCAGCGATCTGGACAAGGCCTCCCAGCAGCAGTTGACCCGCGGCGCGCGCCTCACCGAGATCCTGAAGCAGTCCCAGCTTTCCCCCATCCCGGTCGAAAAGCAGGTCCTGATCATCTGGTCCGGCACCAACGGCTTCCTCGACGACCTGCCGGTCAGCAACTGCCGCCAGTTCGAAGCGGAGCTGTTCCAGTTTGTCGAAGCGAAATATGCCGGACTGCTCGGAGCGATTCGCGAGAAGAAAACTCTGGACGACACCATGATCGGCGACCTGAAGAAAGTGGTGGGCGAATTCAAGGAGCAGTTCGTCACCAGGCACGGCCTGAAGAAGTAGCCGTCCCGGGGCGCAACGAAAATGCCGAGTCTTATTGACATCCGCCGCCGCATCCGGTCGGTCAAGAACACGCAGCAGATCACCAAGGCCATGAAGATGGTCTCGGCCGCGCGCCTCCGCCGCGCGCAGGACCGCGTGATCGCCGCCCGCCCCTATTCCGAAACCTTGACCAAGATGCTCGCCGGCGTCGCCGCCGCCGCCCAATCCGGCGATTCCGGCGAGCTTCACCCCTTGCTGAAAGCGCGCGACGAAAATCGCATCCACGCCATCGTCATCGCCTCCGATCGCGGCCTGGCCGGCGCGTTCAACTCCAACCTGATCAAGCTGGCCATGCGCTTTTTGACCGAGGAGAAGGGCGCGGCGCAAGTCGAGGTGGAACCCATCGGCCGCAAGGTCGTCGACTTCTTCCGCAGAAAGCCGTATCGCATCGTGGCCGAACACACCGGCTACTCCCAGGCGGTCCGGCTGGCCGATGCCCAGGCCATCGCCCAGCGGGTGATCGAACGCTATTCCAACGCTGAGATCGATGCCGTGTACCTGGCGGTGAACGAATTCAAGAGTGTGCTGGCGCCCCGGCTGACGCTGACGCGCATCCTGCCCATCCAGGTCCCCAGCGACACCGCGACGGTGGACTACATCTACGAGCAGCCCCCCGCCGAGCTTCTGGGCGCGCTGCTGCCACGCTACGTGGAAACACAGATTTACAAGGCGCTGCTGGAATCCAACGCCGCCGAGCACGCGGCGCGCATGACCTCCATGGACTCGGCCACCTCCAACGCCTCCGAACTCATCGAGAAGCTCACGCTTTATATGAACCGCGTGCGCCAGGCTTCCATCACGCGCGAAATTATCGAAATTGTCAGCGGCGCGGCCGCACTGGAGTAATCAGCAAAATGGCAGAAATGACCGTAGGACGCGTAATTCAGGTGGCGGGACCCGCCGTCGACGTGCAGTTCCCCGAGGGCGAGATCCCGGAGATCAACACCGCCATCCGCATCACCAGCGACGGCTTCGACGTTCCCGCGCCCGTCAACATCATCTGCGAGGTCGCCCAGCACATCGGCGAAAGCCGCGTGCGCACCATCGCCCTCGAGCCTACCGACGGACTGGTCCGCGGCATGAAAGCCGAGAGCCTCGGCTCCCCCGTCACCGTCCCGGTCGGCAAGGAAACACTGGGTCGCGTACTCAACGTCATCGGCAACCCCGTGGACAACATGGGTCCGGTGAACACCAAACAGCGCTTCCCCATTCACCGCCCCGCGCCCACCTTCGAGGAGCAGTCCACCGAACTGCAGATGTTCGAGACTGGCATCAAGGTCATCGACCTTCTCGAACCCTACTTGAAGGGCGGCAAGATCGGCTTGTTCGGCGGCGCCGGCGTCGGCAAGACCGTCATCATTCAGGAGCTGATCAATAACATCGCCACCAAGCACGGCGGCGTGTCCGTGTTCACCGGTGTGGGCGAGCGCACCCGCGAAGGCAATGACCTTTGGCTCGAGTTCCAGGAGGCGGGCGTCATCGATCCGCACGACTTCACCAAGTCCAAGTGCGCGCTGATCTACGGCCAGATGACCGAGCCGCCAGGAGCCCGTCTCCGCGTCGGTCTGTCCGGCCTCACGGTCGCCGAGTACTTCCGCGACGAAGAGGGCCAGGACGTGCTCCTCTTCATCGACAACATTTTCCGTTTCACCCAGGCCGGTTCGGAAGTGTCCGCGCTGCTGGGTCGCATGCCCTCCGCCGTGGGCTACCAGCCGAACCTCGCCAGCGAAATGGGTGCGCTGCAGGAGCGCATCACCAGTACGCGGAAAGGATCCATCACGTCCGTGCAGGCCATCTACGTGCCCGCCGACGACTACACCGATCCCGCTCCGGCAACCACGTTCGCCCACCTGGACGCGACCACCAACCTCTCGCGCCAGATTTCGGAGCTCGGCATTTACCCCGCCGTCGATCCCCTGGCCTCCACGTCGCGCATTCTCGATCCGATGGTCGTGGGCGAGCAGCATTATCAGACCGCCCAGCGGGTCAAGCAGACCCTGCAGAAGTACAAGGACCTGCAGGACATCATCGCCATTCTCGGTATCGACGAACTCTCCGACGAAGACAAGACCACCGTCAACCGCGCCCGCAAGATCCAGCGCTTCCTCTCCCAGCCCTTCCACGTCGCCGAGCAGTTCACCGGCCGCAAGGGCAAGTACGTCAAGCTCGCCGACACGGTCCGCAGCTTCCAGGAAGTGGTGGACGGCAAGCACGACGAAATCCCGGAGCAGGCGTTCTATATGCAGGGCGACATCGACGATGTGCTCGAAAACTGGGAGCGCATGAAGAAGGAAGGCCAGTAAACCCGTGGCCGAATCGCTCGAATTGGAAATCGCAACCCCGGAACGCCTTCTCGTTCGCGAGAAGGTCCGGGAAATCGAGATCCCCGGCAAGGAAGGCTACCTCGGCGTTCTGCCGGGCCACGCCGCCCTGCTCAGCGAACTCGGCATGGGCGTGCTGGTGTACTCCACCGCCGCCGGATCGCGCTTCACGGTGGCGATCCATGGGGGCTTTCTGGAAATCGCCGGCTCGCACGTGCGCGTCCTAGCCGATCGTGCCGAGCCGGCCAAGGAAATCGACCAGTCGCGCGCCATGGAGGCTCTCCGCCGCGCCGAAAAGCGCCTGGTGAATCCCGCCGTCGGCATCGACATTGCCCGCGCTCTGCGCGCCTACCAGCGCGCCCAGGCTCGCCTGGATGCAGCGAAGACCAAGGCTGGCGTCCAGTAAAGTAGCCCTTACAAAACGGCGCGAATCAGGGCTCCGACGTCTTCGTGCAGGATGTCCGAGTGACCTCGGATCAGTTGATCGCAACTTAGGTTGGTTACGGGAGCTGCCGCCAGGTCGCACCTTGTGTCGTCCGTATCCCTCGCCTCCGGCGTCCGCCGTGCCCCGTTCCGCCCCAACCCCCCGAACTCGTCCTCCGGACCTCCCAGCGCCGACGCGTTCTGCCCTGCGATTCGCGACGCAACCGCGTAAGCAAGTCCCACCGCGCGATCATGCCGGGAATGCGTAATCGCGATCGCACCCCGCACCTTGCGCCCGGTGATCACATCCCGGAACGCCCCGTCGTTTACGCCATCGAACTTCTCCGCGAACGCAAAGTGCGAGAACGCCGCCTGCAGAAGCGTCAGCGAGTCCGCGCCACAAACCTGCGCCGCAGCGGTGCAGAGTCTCGCCCCGAAACTGTGCCCAACCAGATGAAGGCGCACATCGCCCGGCAAGCCGCTCAACCACTGCGCAAGCCCCCGCCGCCCGACCACTCCCGCACGGTCCTTCATCACGTAGTACGACGCCAGGTTCCCGATGCGCCGCATCGTTCCGCCGAGTCCGGCCGCGCCCTGCGCATCCTCCCGAAGCCGGGGAAACGGAGGCGCCAGCAATTCGAACCATTCGCGTTCGCACAACCGGGCCAGAACCGCGGCCCCATCCTCCGCGTCGAACATTTCCGGACGAAGACGTCCCATCAATTCCGGTCCCGCTTCCGCGAACTGCTTGGACGGCCAGAACACCAGAGCAGCCGCACATCGCTCGGGAACCGGTCCGGCGGAGACCAGGCGCAGCAATCCCTGGTATAGTTCGCGCGCCTCTTCAGCCGTGTTGTTCCACCCATGGCACAGCACCAGCAGGTTGGCGATGCCGTCCGGCAGCCATCCCGATGCGCCCCGCAACTCCCCATTGGCATCGAAGTGAATTTCAAAATTCGGAATCATGCGCTCTGTAATGCCCCCATCAGATTCACCAGTCCAGCTCCCTGGAAATACGGCTCGCGCCCCAGGTCCAGCGCCGCCCGCAGAAAGATCCGCTTCACTTCTTCCGGCCGCCCGATGTATTCGCGCCGCACCGACAGAAACGCCGCAATCGCGCCGCTCACGTGAGGCGCCGCCATGCTGGTTCCGCTCCGCTCCACGTAGCCTCCACCCGGCGAGCAGGAAATGATCCGTTCGCCGGGCGCAACCAGGTCGGGCTTCCGCCGCCCGTCACCGGTAGGCCCCTTCGAAGAAAAATAAGAGACTCCGTAAACGTGCGGCATCTCCCGGTGCGTCGCGCCCACCGTGATCGCCTCCGCCGCGTTCCCTGGATCGTTGATCGACAGCGCCGCGCCGTTGCCCGTGTTGCCCGCCGCCGCCACCACCACTACGCCGCTGCGAACCAGGCGGTTCACCTCCACACACA
>CAYOQB010000154.1:0-12396 GCA_964406035.1 uncultured Solibacteraceae bacterium
TCTCGGCCAGCGTCCCCATGGCCAACTATCCGGGCACTCTCGGCGAGTTCATGCCGCGGATCGAGCACCGGATCCGCAAGGTGGAGGGCATCGAGGAGGGCGGATCGCTCGTCGTCCGCGGCCCCAACGTGATGCTCGGCTACCTGCGCGAGTCCAATCCGGGCGTCCTGGAGAAGCCGTCGTCGCCCGAATTCGGCGAGGGTTGGTACGACACGGGCGACATCGTCACCGTGGACGCGGACGGCATTGTGCGCATGCAGGGCCGGTTGAAGCGCTTCGCGAAGGTCGCCGGCGAGATGGTTTCGCTGGAGTTGCCGGAGAAGATCGCCGAAGCGGCATCGCCGAAGCAGCTTCATGGCGCGGTGGCGATTAAGGATGCCGGACGCGGCGAGATGATCGTGCTGCTTACGCAGGACAGGGAATTGAAGCGCGAGCAGTTGGTGAACGCGGCGCGCGCGATGGGCGCGGCGGAGCTCGCCGTGCCGCGGCGGATTGTTGTCGTGGAGAAGATCCCGCTGCTGGGCAACGGCAAGAAGGATTACGTCACCCTGGCCGCGATGTTGCAGGAACTGGTGACGCAATGAACTCGCCGGTCGCGGTGGACGTTCCGGTCTACAGCAAACGCGAGCAGCGCGGCTGGTACGCCTACGATTTCGCGAACTCCGCCTTCTCCACCACGGTGGTGACGCTGTTCCTGGGTCCGTACCTGACGGCGCTGGCGAAGGCCGGGGCGGGCGACGACGGATTCATTTACCCGCTGGGCATCAAGACCGATCCGCGAGCCTTGTGGGGCTACCTGGTGAGCCTGTCCGTGGTGCTGCAGGCGATCGTGATGCCGGTGATCGGCGCGATCGCCGATTATGGCCGCCGCAAACGCGAGATCCTGGGCGCGACGGCCCTCACGGGAGCGGGCGCGACGATCGCGATGTTCACCTTGAAGGACGCGGACTGGGCGCTGGGCGGTATCCTGTTCCTGATCTCCAACGTGATGTTCGGCTCGGCGCTGGTGGTGTACAACTCCTTCCTGCCGGAGATCGCGCCGCCCGAAGAGCGCGATGCCGTATCCAGCCGGGGCTGGGGCCTAGGGTATCTGGGCGGCGGGCTGCTGCTGGCCCTGAACCTCGCGCTGTACAGCAACGCGGAGGCTTACGGGATCACGGAAGGCATGGCGGTTCGCATCAGCCTGGCGTCAGCGGGCGCATGGTGGGCGGCATTCACGATTCCCGCGCTGCTGACGCTGCGCAACCGTCCGGGACCGCACCACCTGAATCGCGGCCAGCATCTGTTCACCGTGGGATTCCTGCAGTTGTTCCGCACGCTCGCCAGCCTGCGGCTGTTCCCGCAAACGCTCCTGTTCCTGGTGGCGTACACGCTCTATAACGACGCGATCCAGACCGTGATCTCGCTGGCCAGCCAGTTCGGCAATGACGAGCTGAAGATCCCGCTTAGCTCACTCACGCTGGCAATCCTGATGGTCCAGTTCGTAGCGTTCGGCGGTGCGCTGGCATTCAACTGGCTGGCGGCGCGGATCACCGCGAAGCGCGCCGTGCTGGTAGCGCTGGTGTTGTGGATCGGCGTGGTCGCGTCCATGTACTTTTTCGTCAAGACTACCGCCGAGTTCTTTGTCATGGCCGCGATTGTGGGCATTGTGATGGGCGGCAGCCAGGCCCTGAGCCGATCGCTCTTCTCGCTGATGATCCCGCCCGGCAAGGAAGGCGAGTACTTCTCGCTATACGAGATTTCGGACAAAGGCACCAGTTGGCTGTGCCCGCTGATTTTCGGGCTCGCGCTGACCTACACTGGGAACTACCGGCTGGCGATCCTGACACTGCTGGTGTTCTTTATCGCGGGCGCGATCGTGCTCACCCGCGTCGATGTCGACCGGGCGGCGAAGGAGGCGCACCGCGAACCCAGTGTGCCACACTGAAAACAGAACCCCTTATGAATGATATTCGGGCCTCCTTCCAGGAAGTGGTGGAGGCGGAAGGCCACCTGATCGACTCCCACATCATGGAGCGCATCTTCGACGCCGTGGTCGAGTACAGCGGGCGCTTCGAAGTGGAGCAGTTCCGGATCGGCAAGACCAACAGCGACGCCTCCCACCTGCGGCTGAAGGTGGAAACGGAATCCGCACACGACATGGAGCTCCTGCTGGGCCAGCTCCTGAAGCTCGGCTGCACTCCGGTTCACGCCGGAGATGCCGAACTGAAGATCGTGGAGAAGGACTGCTGCGCGCCGGACGACTTCTACTCCACTACCAACCAGCGCACGTTCGTCCGCCATGATGGCAAATGGGTGCTCGCGGAAAACCAGCGTATGGACGCGGTGATCGTGGTTCGCGACGGACGCGCGGTCTGCCGGCGGCTGCGCGACCTGCGCGCGGGCGATCCCGTTGTCGTCGGCATGCGCGGCATCCGGGTGATTCCCGAGGCCAAGGAACGCGATCGCCTGTCGTTCGCGTTCATGTCCAACGAGATCTCTTCGGAGCGACAGGTGGAAACCGCGGTCCGGCAGACGGCTCGCCTGATGGAGCAGGTGCGGGAGGCCGGGCAGAAGCTGGTGTTCGTCGCGGGCCCCGTGGTGGTGCACACCGGAGGAGCGCAGGCGATGATCCGCCTGATCCGCGCCGGCTGGGTGAGCTCCGTGCTCGCGGGCAACGCCCTGGCGGTGCACGATATCGAAGCCGCGCTGCTGGGAACTTCGCTCGGCGTCCGCCAGAGTGACGGCCGCCTGGAAGAGCACGGGCATCGCAACCACATGCGGGCCATCAACGCGATCTACCATGCCGGTTCCATTCCGGAAGCAGTGGCCTCGGGGCGGCTCACGCAGGGCGTGATGTACGAGTGCGTGAAGGCGGACGTGCCGTTCGTGCTCGCGGGCAGCCTTCGCGATGACGGTCCTCTGCCCGACACCATTACCGACATGAATCAGGCGCAGGACGCCTATGCCGCGCACCTGCGCGGCGCCGGCATCGTGCTGTGCCTCAGCTCCATGCTGCATTCGATCGCGGTCGGCAACATGCTTCCGAGCTGGGTGAAGATCGTGTGCGTGGACATCAACCCGGCGGTCGCCACTAAGGTCAGCGATCGCGGCACCGGACAGGCCATCGGCGTGGTGACGGACGTCGGCTTGTTCCTGGATCTGCTGGCGCGGGAACTGGAGAAGAAATGAAGAAACGCGAGTACACGGATCAGCACGCCCGTTCCGGCCTGGACGCTGCGCTTCCCGCCATCGAGTGCTGGGAAAACCAGTTCCCAGGCTACGAAATCGAAATCGACATGCCGGAGTTCACGTCCGTGTGCCCCAAGACCGGGCTTCCGGATCACGGGACCATCACGATCACCTACGTGCCGGACAAGCTCTGCCTGGAATTGAAGTCGCTGAAGATGTACATGCTGGCGTATCGCAACGTCGGCATCTTCCAGGAGAATGCGGTGAACCAGTTCCTGCGGGACATCGTGAAGGCGGCGCAGCCGGTTTCGGCGACGGTAGTGGGAGAGTTCAGTCCCCGCGGCGGCGTCTATTCCCGCATCACCGCAAGCTGGACCCGCCCGGAAGGTAAGAAACGGCGTGGCAAGCGATAAGGACATGACGGCCGAGGAACTCTCGGCCGCGATCGCGGAGATTCAGCGGCGGGTTCGCGCCCGCCACCCCTCCGGCGAGATCGGATCGAGCGGTATTCAACTTCCGGACCTGATGCCGCTGGTACACGCGCGTGACGCGGCCGACGCGAAGGTGGCTTCCATCGGCAGCGTAAACCCCCGGCCGCCGGGCCTGGTGAACGATGTACTGCAGGGCGCGAAGAAGACCGTGGCTCGTGCGCTGAACTGGTTCGGCCGCGGGCAGGTGGACTTCAACCGCGGGGTGGCCGGTTATCTCCAGGCCAACATCGAGGCGCTGTCGGAGATGCGCCGCGCCATGACCGAGATGGTCCGCTTCACTGAGGAGTCTTCTCAGCGGATCGCCGCGCGGATGGACGATCTCGCGAACCGGCAGGAAAGTGTTCCAGGACAGCTTGCGGAACTCAGGAAGGAAGCCGCCGACATCCGGCTGCACTGGTCGCAATGGCGGCCGCAGTGGGAAGAGCGGCTGGGCCAAAGCGAGATCCGTTTGCTGCGGACGGTGTCGGAGATGCAGGGCGCGTTCCAGCATCGAACGGGGATTCTGGAATCGAGCTTCCGTGAGACGGTTCAGGCGCAGCACGCCGACTACAACGCGGCGCTGGAGCGGGTGGCGCAGGACGTGCAGAAGCGCCTATGGGCCGATTTCGAGCGGGTCCGCCGCGACTACGAGCAGATGATTCACGCCGAGCTGCGGTTGATCCGGCAGCGCGCGGCGGTGACGCCGCCGGCAGCAGTTCCTGCAGCGCAGACCGAACCGCCATTCGCGGTGGACTGGCTGGCCTTCGGGAACAAGTTCCGGGGCGATTCGGACGCGATCCGCAGCCAGCAGGGCCTGTACATCGAGCGGTTCGCCGGCGCCGCCGACGTGCTGGATATCGGGTGCGGGCGCGGCGAGTTTTTGGCGGCAGCGCGCGAAGCAGGCATTCACGCGCGGGGTATCGACGCCAATGCGGAAATGGTGGCCATCTGCAGAGCGCAGGGGTTGGACGCGGAGACGGCGGACCTATTCGAGTACCTGAGTTCGCTGCCTCCGGAGTCGCTCGGCGGCCTGTACTGCTCCCAGGTGGTGGAACATCTGCCGCCGCAGCGTGTTCCGGAGCTGCTGCAGCTCGCTCAGGCCAAGCTGCGATCCGGCGCGCTGCTCGCCATCGAAACTCCCAACCCGGAGTGCCTGGCGATCTTCGCCACGCACTTCTATCTGGATCCGACTCACTCACGCCCGGTGCCGCCGGCGCTGCTTGCGTTTTACCTGGAGGAACTCGGTTTCACGCGGATCGAGGTGGTGCGGCTGCATCCCGCGGTGGAGCACGCTCCCGCGCTCGCATCGCTTCCTCCCGAGGTTCGGGAGCAGTTTTTCGGGACGCAGGACTACGCGGCGTTCGCGCGCAAGAGCTAGCTGGGATTTTTGATCATCAGCAGAAGCATCACCACTTCGGTGGAGGCCTCGATGGCGTGTTCCAGGTCGGGCTGCATGTAGACAAAGGTGCCTTCCCGCGCCGCCTTCTCCTGCCCTCCCAGCGTGACCTTGGCCTCGCCCTGGGCGAAGTACAGGATCGCCGGCATGGGGGCGCGGTGCGCCGAGAGACCCTCGCCGGGAGCGAATAGGAACTGGATCACTTTGGCGCGGGCATCGTTGTGGACGGTCCGGCTCAAGATTCCCCGCTCGGGGAGCGGCGCATGCTCGCGGAAGTCCTGGATAAATACGAACGGGTCCATGACTTTATCATCGCGCGGAAAATTGTGGAACTTTCCGCCCGGGCCGCCGTATACTATGACAGTCTACCCCTAGACTGTCTATGCGGCAAAAAACAGAACTCCTGCCCGGCACGCTCGACCTGCTGGTCCTGAAAACGCTGGGACGCGGCAGCCTGCACGGCTACGCGATCGCGCAGTCGATCAAATCCGTCACCGATGAGGTGCTGGCGGTGGAAGAAGGCTCGCTCTATCCGGCCCTGCAGCGGCTGGAGTTGAATGGTTGGATTGAGGGGGAATGGGGCACGTCAGCGAGCGGACGCCGGGCGCGCTTCTACAAGCTCACCGCGGCCGGACGCAAGCAGTTGCAAGCGGAAACGGCTCGCTACCGGAACCTGACCACCGCAATCGCGAAGGTGCTGGGATGAGAGTCCTGAGGCGGCTGAAACACCTGTTGCGCCCCGACACGGTTGGTGAGGAGATGGAGGCGCATCTCGCATTTCGCGCGGCCGATCTGGAGGAGCGGGGGCTGAGCAAGCGCGAAGCGATCCTGCAGGCGCGGCGCGAGTTCGGCAATGTCCTGCGGGCTCAGGAGCAGTCCCGCGAGATCTGGATCGCGCGCTGGGCTTCGGATCTGGTGCAGGACGTTCGCTTCGGCCTGCGGACCCTGGTGAAGGCTCGGGGCTTCACGGCGGTTTCGATTCTTTCGGCCGCGCTGGGAATCGGCGCATGCTCCACAATTTTTGGGATCGCGAACTTCGTCCTGCTGCGCGGCCTGCCGGTGGCGCAACCGGAGCGGCTGTTGTCGCTCAACGGACGCACCGGCAAGAGTCTGGGAGATTCGCTGTCGTACCCGGAACTGCTGGATGTGCGAACGGCAAAGGCATTCGATGGCGTGGCCGGTGTGTATCTCCTCACGCCCGGGTCCTTTACTTCGGGCATGGAGTCCCACCGCCACTGGGGCACCCTGGTGACAGCGAACTTCTTCGATCTGGTGCAGCCCGGGTTTGCTCTGGGCCGGGGCTTCGATCCGGAGCGGGACGACACGCCGGGGGCGGCGTCTATCGTGCTGAGCTACGGCCTGTGGCAGTCGCGTTTCGGCGGCGACCCCGCCATTGTGGGCCGCACCATCCGCTGGAATGACCGCCCGGTGACGGTCACCGGCGTGACCGCGGCCGGATTCCGCGGAACCGAGTTGCTGCTGGTGACGGAGTTCTGGGTGCCGTTCGGCATGGCGGCCGATGTTCCGGCGCTGCAGAGCGAAGGCAACCGCCGCTACCTTTCGCGGGGCAGTTCGTGGCTGATGGGCATCGCAAGGCTCGCGCCGGGCAAGACCATCCAGGACGCCGGCGCCGAGCTCGACGTGCTGGCGGCAAACCTGGCGCAGCAGTTCCCGGAGCAGAAGGAGCGGGCTTTTCATCTGCAGCCCGCCGGCCAGATCAACGCCGGAGCCAAGGATCTGCTGTTCCTGTTCTTCGCCCTGCTCGCGATCGTAACCGTGCTGGTGCTGCTGGTGGCAAGCGCGAATGTCGCGAATCTGCTGCTGGCGCGCGCCGCCAGCCGACGCAAGGAGGTGGCCACGAGGCTAGCCATCGGCGCTGGCCGGGGCCGCCTGATCCGGCAATTGCTGGCAGAGAGCGTACTGCTCGCAGGCACGGGCGGGCTGCTGGGCTGCGGGCTGGCAGCGGTGGCCGCGGCGAGCCTGGGCCGCATCCATCTTCCCTTCCCGGTGCCGCTCGATTTCACCGTGCTGGTTGACTACCGGATCCTGGTGTTCTCCTTGCTTCTCTCCGTGGTGACGGGAATCCTGTTCGGGCTCGCGCCCGCGCTGCGCGCGACACGACTGGATCTGTCCGCGGCCTTGAAGGAAGAAACCAGCAACACCGGCAGGCCGGCACGCCGTTTCTCCCTGCGCAATGCGCTAGTGGTCAGCCAGGTGGCCCTGTCCATGCTCCTGCTAATCTGCTCCGGCCTGTTCCTCCGCAGCCTGTACACGGCAAGCAACGTGGATCTGGGCATACGGACGCGGGACATTCTGATTGTCGCGGTGGATCCGACCCTGAACCGCTACCCCGCGGACAAGGCAACGCAGTTCTTCCGCACGGCGCTCGAGCGGGTGCGGGCGCTGCCCGGCGTGGAGGATGCCACCTTCACGCAGACCGTCCCGCTGAGCATCGGCGCGTCGAACTCGCGGGTCAGCACGCCCGACGGCAAGCAGACGTTCCAGTCGACCGTTTTCGTGATTGCGCCCCGTTACTTTGAGACGCTGGGGATCGGCCTTCCCCAGGGCTCCGACTTTCGCGGCGACAGCTCGGATCACGGCACGGCCATCGTGAACGAGACGGCGGCGCGGCGGCTGTTCGCCGGTGAGAATCCGGTGGGCCGCATGGTCCGCATCCGCGAGCGCAACGTCCGGATCACCGGCGTCGCCGCGGACTCCAAGCTGCGGACCATCGGCGAGGATCCGCGCGCCTGCATCTATCTGCCGCTTTCGGAATACTACGGCCGGGAGGACAGCATGATGGGTTTCTCGCTAATGGCGCGAACGCGCGGTCCGGCCGCGGCGATGCTCGATCCGGTGCGCGAGCAGATCCGGCTGCTGGACCCGGCACTGGCCACCTTCGATATGCGCACCATCGAGACGCATCTGGAACGGGCGCTGCTGCCGCCCCGGCTGGCTGCCGTGATGTTTGGCATCTGCGGGGTGATTGCGCTGCTGATCTCCACCATTGGGCTGTATGGCGTGATCTCATTCACGGTCGCGCGGCGCACCAAGGAGATCGGAATTCGCATGGCGCTGGGAGCGGAGCGCGGCAAGGTGGTTGGGCTGATCCTGAAGGACGGCCTGACGCTCTCGCTGATCGGGATTGCCATCGGCGTGGGACTCGCGCTGGCGGTCAGCCGAGTGGCATCCAGTCTCCTGTACGGCGTGTCCGCCACGGACGC
The DNA here is from genome assembly GCA_964406035.1 of uncultured Solibacteraceae bacterium. Classification (GTDB taxonomy): domain Bacteria; phylum Acidobacteriota; class Terriglobia; order Bryobacterales; family Bryobacteraceae; genus JAIEPW01. The sequence continues at coordinate 8,262 of CAYOQB010000154.1, forward strand.
GATCACGTTCACCGGCGTGCCCCTGTTTCTTCTGTTGATCGCGCTGGCGGCCGCGTGGATCCCGGCGCGGCGGGCGGCGTCCGTGGATCCGGTGGGGACGCTGCGCCACGATTGAACTAGGCGCCGTAGTGAGGCGCCAGGTGGGTTTCCAACTGGCGCAGAATGTCGCCTTCCTTGTCGGCGATGGCGTCGCTGATCTCTTCCAGGGCGCCGAGCTGCGGGTTCGACAGCTCACTCACCTGGCGGGCGCGCTCGGTGTCGTCAGCGGCGGGTGCTCCGCCCGGAAACCAGCCGGAGATTTCGCGCAGGCTGGCGGCGGTTTCGGCTTCGCCGATGGTTTCCATTGCGTCGGCGGCTTGCGGCAGCAATGCCCCGAGGGAGCCGGAGAGGTATTGCTCCAGCCCGCCTTCATCCAGGTCGCCGAGCAGGCTGACGATCAGAAAGTAGCGTTGCTCATGCGGCTTCAGGTTGTCGAGCCCGGCATCGAAGAAGCGGTCGACAACGGGTTTCCAGTGGCGTTCAATCAGGTCACCGGCGGGCATGTGAGCAGGCTAGCACGAGATCCGGCGGCGCGCTTCTGGTAGTCTCTCCCTTATGCCTGAACCAGACAATTCTCCTTTCCTGCAAATGCGCGATCATCTGCAGGGTTTCTGGGTGTCACGCGCGCTCTTCGCGACGGCCTATTTCGGCCTGGCGGATATCGTGAAGGACGGGCCGCGCAGCGTGGAGGAGATCGCGGCCGCAAGCCAGACGAATCCCGGAGCGCTGGGGCGGATGCTTCGCGCTTTATCGAGTATCGGGGTGTTCGCTATGGAAGCGGACGGCCGCTATCGGAGCACCCCTTTGTCGGCGACTCTGGAGTCGGACGTACCCGGTACGCTTCGCTACACGGTGATGTCGGAGTTGGGATTGTCGCACTACCAGGCGTGGGAGTTCTTCCCCCATTCGATCGCCACCGGCGAGATGGCCTTCGTGAAGCGCTTCGGGAAAGAGATTTGGGAGTATTACCACGAGCATCCGGAACACGCCGCGCCCTTCAACCGCTCGATGACGGCGTTTTCCGAGGCGGTGATCGCCAGCGTGATTGCCGCCTTCGACTTCACCAGGTTCCGCAAGATCGTCGATGTGGGAGGCGGGCAAGGCGCGTTGCTGGCGGCAATACTGAGCGCGAGCCCGAACGCGCGCGGCGTGCTGTTTGATGCGCCGGAAGTGCTGGCCGGCGCAAGCTGCATTGCTCCGGTCGCGGAGCGATGTGAGCTGGCGCCCGGCAACTTCTTCGAAGCCGTCGCCGAGGGCGGCGACGCTTACGTAATGAAGTGGATCCTGCACGACTGGAAGGACGAGCAGTGCCGCACGATCCTTGCCAACTGCCACCGCGCGATGCAACCCGGCGGATCGGTGATCGCCATCGACTTTGTCCTTCCGCCGGGCAACGAGCCGTCGTTCGGGAAGTGGATGGATTTGAACATGCTCGTGATGACGGGCGGCCGCGAGCGGTCGGCTCAGGATTTCCGGCGGGTGTTCGAGTCGGCGGGCTTCCGGTTGACGGGGATTACGCCGACGGAATCCGGGTTTGGAATTGTGGAAGGGGTGCGGGAGTAGTCGGGGGTCGGAGCGAGCGCTTTGAGCTCGAGCTCACAACTGAAACTCTGACAAGAGATGGCGGAGGAAGAGGGATTCGAACCCCCGGTAGAGTTTCCCCTACTGCGGTTTTCAAGACCGCTGCCTTCAACCGCTCGGCCATTCCTCCACTACTAAGCTAACACGGAGGAGCCCCCCGCGACCCCTGACCCATCGTGCGCCATTTCACCCGTTTGCCGCCCGCAACCATTCCTGGTTTCAAGCACTTAGCTTCGGTATCGTACGTGCATTTCCAATCGCAACCTATGGAGGCTGTGATGCGATCCATAATGCGGTTCCTCGCCCCGGCTTCAATCGTCGCTGCTGGAGCGATGTTCATCGGGTTGCCCTCGTCCGCTTCGCCGGACCTTGCCAAGAAGGAACGGCGCGACTGCACGTACTGCCACACCACCAAAACATCGCGCGAATTGAACGAAGCCGGGAAGTACTACAAGAAGCACAAAACACTGGAAGGATACGAGCAAGGCAAGAAGAAAACCTGACCCCCGCCCCGCCACTGGTAAACTGGGACTTGGATCCTTTCGTCCCCTTTTTCCGCAACGCCCACCTGGCGACCATCGCCGGGAACTTCTGGTCGCGCCCCGGATCGGAAGACACTCACCCGCTGGAGCCGGTTATCTACGACACCGAGCCGGGAGTGCGGGTCCTGGTCCATCACCAGAAAACGAGGCTGGCTGAGCCCAAGGGGCACCTGCTGATCATCCACGGGCTGGAGGGATCCAGCTCCTCCGGCTATGTCCGTTCGCTATCACACGATGCGCTGCATGCCGGCTTCCATGTCCACCGCTTCAACATGAGAAGCTGCGGCGGAACGCTGCATCTGGCGCTATCGAACTATCATTCAGGGCAGACGGCCGACGCTCTGGCCGTGATCCATAAGATTCACCAGAACAGCAATTTGCCGGTCTTTCTGGCAGGTTTCTCTTTAGGCGGCAACGTGAGCCTGAAGCTGGCTGGCGAGCTGGGCGATCGGGGTCCGGATCTGCTTTCGGGCGTGGTGGCGGTATCCACACCCATCGACCTGGAGGCTTGCGCCCGCCGCATCGATCACCCTTCCAACGTGGTTTACCAGAGGCGCTTCCTGATCGCGTTAAAACGGCGGATTCGGGAGCGGCACCTGCAGGCGCCCGATCAATACACCCTGGAACATTTGAATAAAGTTCGCAGCATCTATGACTTCGACGACTTTTATACAGCAAGGCTTTTCCAGTTCGGACGGGCGGCGGATTATTACCGGACGCAGTCCGCGCACAACTTTCTGGAGCGGATCCGCGTTCCCGCGCTCCTGATTCAGGCCCAGGACGATCCCATGATCCCGTTCGAGGTCTATAATTTGCCGGTCTTTCGCGAAAATCCCGCTTTAACCCTTCTGACCACCGAGCATGGCGGCCACGTGGGGTTCATCGCGCGCAGCCGGCCGCGCTTCTGGATTGACCGGGTGGTGCTTCGCTGGATGGACGCCAGGCTCGCGCAAGTTACAGGGAACATTCGGCCTTCTGAGTCCGTTTCCCTGTAAAGATGACCCGCCGGGGCGCGTCTTCTATTCTCGGGGCCTTGTGAAATCCACCGCATCATTCTGGGAGTCGGCGATGGTTGCGGCCGATTCGCTGCGATCGAGCAAACTACGCAGTTTCCTGACTCTGCTGGGGATCATTCTGGCCACCACCACGCTGATCGCGGTAATGGCGGTGATCAACGGCATGAACGTCTACGTCGCCGAAACGGTGTCCACGATGGGTTCGGAGGGCTTCCGAGTGGTCCGGATGGCCTTTGTGGGGCAGTTTGACCCCAAGAAGTTTGTCGAGTGGAACCGCAAGAATCCGCAATTGACGCTGGAGGAGTTCGAGTTTCTGAAGGCCAACGTGAAGCTTTCCCGGGAACTGGCGGTATCCGCCTCGCGACGCAGCAGCGTGTCCTCGGAGCGAGAGACGATCGAGGAAGTGACACTGACGGGATCCAGCCCGAACTTCCACCTGGTGGAGAACGTGCAGATCGCGCAAGGCCGCTCCTTCACCGAGATCGAGGATCGGAAGAAGATCGAAGTGGCGTTCATCGGAAACGATCTGAAGGAGCGGTTCTTCCCCACCACGGATGCGACGGGCAAGACGGTGGACATCGCGGGGCGGCCCTTTACGGTGGTCGGAGTCGCCAAGGCTCGCGGCAGCGCCTTCGGGCAGTCGCAGGATAATTTCGTGTACATTCCGGCGGGCACGTACTTCAAAATGTACGGAGCGCGGCGGGGCATGGCGTTTCTGGCGCTGGCGAGGGATCAGAGCGTGCTGGAACAGGCGCAGGATGAGGTGCGCAGCCTGTTGCGCGCGTACCGTCACCTGGGCCCCGGACGCGAGGACAATTTCACGATCTTAAACTCGGAAGCGCTGGCCAACGCCTGGAAGCAGCTTACCGGAACCATCGCCGGCGCGGCGATCGCCATTGTCAGCGTGTTCATGGTGGTGGGCGGCGTGGTGATCATGAACATCATGCTGGCGGTGGT
>CAYOQB010000155.1:0-12361 GCA_964406035.1 uncultured Solibacteraceae bacterium
TGGATCGAACGGCTTTCTACCCGGCTTCGGGCGGACAGCCGTTCGATTTCGGCTTTCTCAACGAAGTTGCGGTGAACGGTGTGGAGGAGGAGGAAGACGGGCGCATCGCCCATCAACTCGCCGCGCCTCTGGACGCTACCGAAGCGCACGGGGTGGTCGATTGGCCGCGCCGCTTCGACCACATGCAGCAACACACGGGCCAGCATTTGCTTTCGGCGGTGATCGTTGAGCTGTACTCCATCCCGACTCTCAGTTTCCATATGGGCGGCGACGTGTCCACCATCGACATCGGCGCACCCTCGCTCGACGCAGAGCAGGTGCGGCGGATCGAGGAGCGGGCAAACGAAGTCGTCTTTCAGAATCGCCCCGTTGCCATTTCCTTCGAGGAAAATCCAGCCGACCTCCGCAAGGCGAGCGCTCGCGAGGGCACGCTCCGCGTCGTTACCATTCAGGACCTCGACCGCTCCGCCTGCGGCGGCACTCACGTTCGCTCCACTGGCGAAATCGGCCCGATTCTGATCCGCAAGCTCGACAAGATGCGCGGCAACGTCCGGCTGGAATTCGCGTGCGGTGGGCGCGCTGCCCGGCGAGCCTCCGCCGATTACCGTCTGCTTTCGCAGATGTCGAAGTCGCTGTCGGCTTCCCTCGATGAGCTTCCGGATCTCGTGAAGTCGCTGAGCGAGAAGAATGCCGCGGCAGAGAAGCAGCGGCGCAAGCTTTCCGAAGAGCTCGCCGGATTCCAGGGTCGCGAGCTTTATCTGGCCACTGCTCCTGGTACCGGCGGTATCCGACGGCACACGCATCGCGGTCCCATTACGGACGACGTGCGTGCGCTCGCCGCGGCATTCACTGCGGGATCGCAGGCGGTGTTTCTCGCTCTCTCGAGCGATCCGCCCTCCCTGCTGCTGGCGTGCTCGGCGGACTCCGGCGTTCATGCAGGCAATCAGCTCCGTGCGGCGGTTTCCGCCAACGGGGGCCGCGGGGGCGGCAGCCAGACGATGGCGCAGGGCAGCGTGCCGTCGAAAGAGGCGCTGGAAGCGATCGCCGCGTCTCTGCTATAAATCCTTCAACATCTCCCGCGCCGCATTGTGTCCCGGCGCTCCCATCACCCCACCGCCCGGATGCGCGCCGGAGCCACAGATGTACAGATGCTTCACCGGCGTCCGGTAGCGAGCCCATCCCGCGAACGGACGGAAGAAGAACATCTGATCCACCCCCATCTCCCCATGGAAGATGTTGCCGCCGGTGATTCCGAACCGCTGCTCCAGGTCCAGGGGCGTCAGAACCTGCCGATGCTCGATCAGCGAACGAATGTTCGGTGCGTACTCCTCGATCAGCCCGATCACGCGATCGGCGAACCGGTCGCGCTCCACCTCCCACGTGGTTCCCTTCAGCGTGTACGGCGCGTACTGCAGGAACAGACCCATAATGTGCTTGCCTGCCGGCGCCAGCGTCGGATCGTACATCGTGGGCACGGTCATCTCGATCAGCGGTTTCTCCGAGGGGTGCCCGTACTTGGCGTCATCCCAGGCGCGCTCGATGTAATCCACCGATGGGCATATATGCATCGTGGCGCGATGATGCGGGCCCGGCGATCCCGGGTACGCAGTGAACTCCGGAAGCCCGTTCAGCGCGAGGTTGATCTTGCAGGAGGTCCCCTCGCAGCGGAAACGCCGCACATCGGCAAGGAAGTCTTCGCCCAGGTCCGCCGGATCCATCAACTGCAGGAAAGTCCGTTTGGGATCCACGCCCGTGGCCACTGCCTTGGCCTTGATCTCCTCGCCTGACTCGAGCACGACCCCGCGAGCCTTGCCGCCCTTCACCAGGATCTGCTTCACCGGCGCCGAGACGCGGATCTCCGCGCCATGCGAACGCGCGCTGGCGGCGATCGCCTCCGACACCGCGCCCATCCCGCCGCGCACGAATCCCCATAACCCACGATGGCCATTTACGCCGCCCATGCAGTGGTGCAGCAGGATGTACGCCGTGCCCGGCGACCTCGGCCCCCCATTGGCCCCGATCACGCCATCGGTTGCCAGCGTCACCTTCACTTCCTCGCTCTCAAACCACTCGTCCAGCAACTCGGCCGCGCTCTGCGTGAAGATGCGGACCAGCCCCAGCGTTTCCTTCTCGCTCAATCCCCGCAGTTTCGCACCCAGCTTCACGAACTCCAGCTTTCCGCCGAGCCCCTTGGGCGGGAAGTCCGGCGGGGTGACCAGCAGCAGTTGCTCGATCACGCGGGCCAGGCTCTCGATGTAGTCTTCGTAGAGCGGATATCGTTCGGCGTCGCGCTTGGAGAACTTCGCGATTTCCTCCAGCGTCTTCTTGCGATCCTGCCACATGAACAGGTGCCTGCCGTCGGGGAACGGCGAGAAGAACGCCGGATCCTTGGCGTCCACCAGGTAACCGAATTTCGGCAACTGGAGATCGTCCACCACCTTCTGCTGCATCAGGCTGACCAGGTAGCTGGCGGTGGAGACTCGATACCCAGGCCAGATCTCCTCGGTGACCGCGCAGCCGCCCAGCAGCTCGCGCGCCTCCAGCACTACGACTTTCTTGCCGGCTTTCGCCAGGTACGCCGCCGCGGTCAGGCCATTGTGCCCGCCGCCAATGATCGCTACATCGTAAGAGTTCGACATTCGAGATAACTTCGAATTGTACCGTGGACCCTCGCCCCGGCCGCGAACGTCAGCCCCGCAATTCCAGGAAGCCCTCGCGCACCAGCGATTCCAGTTCCCGCCAGAACAGCGAGTCTTCCGGGCGCCGCGGCAGCGCCGCCAGAACTTCCGCCCCGCTGCGCGTGCCATCGCACAACGGCAACAGTCCGGAAAGTTCCGAGGGCAGGGTGCGGCGGTCCGGGAAGGGATGCGAGGTGTATATCTCCACCGTCTCGATCTCCCGGCCGTCCTCATAGCGCGAGGAACTCAGGACATTCAACCCAGGCGCATCGGCGAGCTTGCCAGCGCGCAGCCGCGCCGCGATCCCGGTATCCTGATGCAGCGCGATGTAGTCGCGAATTCGCTCCCAATCCGGCGCATCCACGTGGCGTGACGCCGTAATTGCCGGCCTCGGGCTTGCGTGCCGATCCAGCACAATCACCGAAAGCACGGAGTCGGTCAAGCCGCGCCGCTCACAAACCTCGCGCCATGCCGCTGCGGTCTCTGCCTTCTCGCCCAGCACCTCCGAGAACGCGTCACGGGCGTTCCGCCTCAGGCGCTCGAACACGAATACGTCGAACTCCTCCTGGGCGTTTCCCAGCCAGTCGCGGAGTCTCTGCGTCACCGTTGCGGATGCGTCCTCGAAGATGGAAATCACCGCGTGGAAGCTTCCGCCGGGCTCCAGATACTCCGGCAGCTCGGCCACGATCCGCTCCGGAATCGTGTGCCCGATCTCACCCGAATTCAGAAACATGTACTTCTGACCGAAGTCCGGGATAAACGGCGGCTGCGCGGCGATCCGATGAAACCTCCGGCCCCGCACCGCCTCGAACGTGTCTCCCTGCAGCGACTCGATATACGGGAACCCGTTCAGGTGCGCATTGAAGGTGGCGAAGTGCGCAGCGCGATGGCTCAGGTCCGTCGCGGTGACCTCGCGCGCCCCCGCGCGAGCCATCACCAGGGCCGCAGGCGCCGCTCCCGCGCATAAATCCAGCGCGCTGGGGGATGGCTCCTTCGGAAGCGATCGCAGAAACAGCCGAGTCCCGAATGCCGCCGGAGGAAAGACGGCGTCGAACGGGGCTCGTCCCGCCTGGATCGCCGAGAACGAATCGCTCACCAGGTACAACCCTGCCATCTGATACAAATCCACGGCAGGCCGAATCCATCCTTCGGTTTCCGCGGGAATCGCGAGCCCCAGTTCCTCCAACAGCGGCTGCGCCAGTTCGGACCGCGGCCTCGGCTCGGAACGGCTGAAGAATCGTACCAGGGGTTCATCCGGCCGCTCACGCTCATCCGGCAGGCCCACTTGGTCCAGCCACTCTCGCAATCGCCGGAATTCCTCGGGTGTCCCGATGCGTGGTGTCATTCCGAGATTGAGTGTCGCACAAGCTTTGCAAATCGATCCGGGCCAAAGACTACGGAACAGGCTTAGCGGCTGCCGGCTGCCGGAAGCGAACGTCGATCTTCGTTTCCTTCGGAGCGCGGAGCAGCAGCGTTCCGGAAGGATCCGCACGCATCTCACGCATCTCCTGATCCTCCATCTCAACGTGAAACACGGCGCCCGGCGGGAATCCGAGCAGCAGCGTGTTCTCGTTGTCGATGGTCATCCGCCCGGGCGACTTCCCCGGCAGGATCGTGTTGGGCCCGAACCGCAGCGGCTTGTCGCCCACCTTTACGCTTCGGATCTCGCCGTTCTCGAATAGCTGCAACTGCCCGTCGAACAATCCCAGCCAGGTGGCGTCATCCTCCCAGGTGGAGCGCGCAAACAGTCGTCCCGTGCGCCGGTCGTAGAGCGTCAGCGGCACGTGCGAATACGTCAGCCCCGGTTGATACGGATTTGCCCACAGGAACTCGTAAGGGACGCCTAGCGCTCCACGCATGAGGAAGCGGTCCTGGATCAGGTAGCCCTGAAGGAACTGGCTTTCCACGGCATTGGTATCCAGCGCGACCAGAGCGAGGCCCGCGGCACGCGACATCGCCGCCTTGATTAGGTCCGGCTCCCCGCCACGGCGGCGGTCCTGCACAAATGCCGGGATCCGATATTCGTTCTCCGTGGCGGGATAACTCGCCGGATAGTGGCTGGCGAGGTGGTACAAAGGCAATTCCGCGAAGTACGCCCGCGCATTTTCCCGCAGATCGATGTTCAGGTTGTCGCGGATCGCGTGCAGGGTCTCAACCAGCGCGTACACCTGCTCCCTCGGAATCGGATCCGAGCCCTGATTCAAACGGCTCACGATCCCGCCGCGAAACCAGTTTTGCACCACGTCCCGCAACTGCGCCTCGCCGTGACCTTCCAGCCGGTCGGCAACGGCGATCGTGGCGAAAACGCGGTCGCGAACCGCGGCCGGAGTGGTGGCGCTTCGTTTGGCCGCTGCCTCCAGCTTCTGTTCGATAGCGGTCTTTTGCGCCGCCGTCATCGCCGGCTGGCACCAGTCGTACACCAGCGCGACCTGGCGGATGTCGGTCCCGGACATCGCCCACTGGATCGCCTGGCGCGCTGCGGCCTCGTCCTTTGCGATTCGATAGTAGAGCGCTTGCGCGAAGCCGGGCTCCGGCATGGCCGCTTTGCCCCGCATCAACAACTCAAATTGTTCCCAGCGAATGGACTCGCGCTGTCGCTCCCGCTCCAGCAGTTTCAGCCTCTGCGGCGTCAGCAGCAGGCGCGGTGGATCGCGAAACGCGCCGAATTCCTCGGCGGGAACCTGCGCGCCCAGCGCCGCCACCAGGAGTACTGCGGGAAACAGATTAGGCATTCCGCTGTTCGCAGTCTACTTCACCGGAACAAGCCCGCGGTTGGCCTCCCCGACGACGCCAATAATTCCGCGCTCACTCCCCGGAATCAGGACCACTACTGGTAGCGTATCCACCCTCCTGCATCTTGGAGGCTCGTTTTCTGGTGTATGGTTCGTAGAATGAAATTGACCAGAGACCCCATGGATCTCACGGCCACCGTCCAGAGCAACCTGGACCTCTTCCTGGAGGCAGCCTCCAGGGCGTTGCCCGAGGATCTGGTTTCGGTAATCCTGTTCGGCTCCGCCGCCGAGAACCGCCTTCGCCCCGTTTCCGACGTCAACCTGATTCTGGTGCTGCGCCGGTTCGATCCGGATCGCATCGCCGGTCTGACGACGGCGCTGACGGCGGCGCAAGCCGCCATCCGGCTCCAACCGATGTTCCTGCTGGAGAGCGAAATTCCCGAAGCCGCGGAAGCCTTCGCCGACAAGTTCTCGGACATCCTGCGCCGCCGCAAGGTCCTCTCCGGACCCGACCCCTTTGCCGGCCTCGAAATCTCCCGCGACGCGCGCAAGTCGCGGCTGCGGCAATCGCTGCTGAATTTCATCCTGCGGACGCGGCACGCCTTCGCCACGCGGCAGAACCGGCCGGATGAGCTGGCCTCGCTCTTGGCCGCATGCGCCGGACCGCTGCGCAGCTTCGCTGCCGCGTGGGCGGAGCTTGCCGGACGCCCCCCGGCTCCGTCGCGCGAACTGCTCGCCTCGCTTCTTACCGAATGGCAGCTCGGCGATCTTGCCCGCGACCTCTCCCTTGCTCGAGAAAACAAGCTGACGGACCCCGGCGCAGCCCGGTCCGCGGTCCTGAATGCAATCGAAGCGGCCGAACGCATCAAGAAACTGCTGGAGGATTTGTGAATCCTTTCGCCCTGCGCGGTCCTGAGTTCCTGATGTTCTACCTCTTCCTGGGCGTGGCGCTGATCGCCGCGATGATCTGGATCCGCCGGTCCCGCGAGTCCGGTGACGAGGCGCGCATCGATACTTCCGATCCCTACCGGATCGCATACCTGCGCGGCCAGGCTCCCGAAGCCTTGCGCGTGGCCGTGATGAACCTGATTGACCGCGGCCTGCTGCGGGTCACCGGCGACACCGACATCGAGACCGTGAGCGACGGCCGGCCCGGACTGGTGACAGATCCCCTGGACGCGCCCTCCTGAAACACTTCGCGAGCAGCAAGCCCGCGGCCGGCATCTTCCGGGACGAGGATCTCAAGGCCTGGGCTCACCACTACCGCCAGCCCTTGCAAGCCGCCGGACTGATCCCCACTCCGCAGGAGCAATCGCAGCGGGGCAAATGGTCCCTGCTGATCGCCGGCGTTCTCATAGCCATCGCGTTCGCCAAGATCCAGATCGCACTCGCGGCGGGCCGCCGCAATATTGGGTTTCTCATTGTGCTCGCCGGAATCTTCGCCATCCTGGCCTTCTCCCTGAACTTCCCCAGACGGACGCGGCGAGGCGATCTCGCCTTGCGGGATCTGCAATCGCTGCTCGGCGGGCTGAAAGCCAGGCCATTCGGACATCGCGAGTCTGGCTCGGCCGGCACCGTGCTCCTGGCCGCGGTCTTCGGCGTGGCGGCGCTGCCCCTGGAAGCCTTCCCCTACCGCGACCGTCTGTTCCCGCAGGCTACCAGCAGCGCCAATTCTTCGTCCGGTTGCGGCAGCTCCTGCGGCTCCAGCGACAGCGGCGGAGGCGGCGGTTGCGGGGGAGGCGGCTGCGGCGGCTGCGGAGGAGGAGACTGATATGAACGACCGCTTCGGCATCTCCTGGCGGCCCGAGCTTGCCGCGGGCGTGTTCGCGAATCTCCATCGCATCGATGTCCTCGAAGTGATCGCCGACGATTACTTCCAGGCTTCCACCGGCCGGGTGAGATCGCTGCGGACCCTCGCCCGTCAGGTCCCGGTGATGCTCCATGGCGTCGGTCTCGGCATGGCGTCCACCTCGCCCGTCCAGCCCCGCAAGCTCGCCGCCATGGCCCGGCTGATCGACAAAGTCGGCCCGGAGAGCTGGAGCGAGCATCTTGCCTTCGTCCGCTGGGGCGATCGCGAAATCGGCCACCTGGCCGCGCCGCCGCGCAACGAGGATACCGTCGAGGGAACCCTCGCGAACATCGAACGCGCCGTCCGGCTTACGGGCATGCCGGCCCATCTTGAGAACATTGCAACGCTCCTCCAACCGCCGGCTTCACAGCTTGAGGAGCAGCAATGGATCTCGCGAATCATTCGGGGCTCTGGCGCGGGCCTCCTCCTGGACCTGCACAATCTATACGCCAACGGCCGAAACTTCGGTTTCGATCCGGCGGCAGCGCTGTCGCGGCTGCCGCTGGACCGCGTGTCGCATATTCACCTCGCAGGCGGCCGGCTGCTCGACGGAGGCTTGCTTCTGGACGACCACAAGAATCCAGTGCCGGATCCTGTCTATGGATTGCTGGCCGACGTGGCGGCTCGCACCGCCCATCCGCTCACGGTGATCCTGGAGCGCGACGGAGATTACCCGGAGATGGACACGCTGCTGGCGGAGCTGGATCGGGCGCGCGCAGCGTTAGCGGAAGGACGGCGGCAATGCGTACCGGCGTAATCGAAGCGTATCTCGCCCGGCTCTATTCCGAACCGGCCGAAGTGCAGCGCTTCCTCGACGCTCCCGTCGTGACCGCACTCCGTGCCGGTCTCACCCAGACGGAAGCAGAGGAAGTCGCGCGCCTGGACCCGGCAGCGCTGCGCATTTCCTGCCGCGTTTTCGAACGGAAGCGAGCCGCGAAGAAGCACGGATCTCCGTGGTGGCGGCGGCTACTGCGCCGAACCTGACTCCGTCTCCTCCACCAGCCGCTCGACATTCATCAGGTACAACGCAGGTTTTCCGTCGCGGTCGCTGCCGAACACCACTCGCTGGCTGTTGGGCGTGAAGCGGATGGACACGCGCTCCGGGTCCGATGCCTTGTGCTCGGCCAAAGCGAGCTCGCGCCGCACCCGCCGCACCATGATCAGCACGTACGGCGACGCTTTGGACCCGCTCGCGGCGGCCAGCACCGTGCCGTCCGAATTCCGCGAGAACTGGATGTACTGGCTGGTTTTCGCCACCAGCTTGTCTTCCCCCCTCGGGCTCACCTCGCGAAGCTCACTGCGGTACGATCCGGCTTCCGGCAGGTGCAGGTACGTCAGCGCCTGACCATCGCTGTTCCATTGTAGAGAGCGGACGCGGCCGGCAGGGGTTGGCAGCTCGCGCGCCTCCCCGTCCAGCCCGCAGATCCATACGCCCGCCTCGCCTCGGCGGTACGCGAGGCTCATCTGTACCGGACGGAAACTGACTTCGCTCAGCGGCTCCTCGCACTCGATCAGAACCTTCGGCGATCCGCCCTTCAGGTTGACCCACACCAGCCGGTGCCGCGATCCCCTGCGCTCCACCACGGCGACGTTCTGGGAGTCGTCGGCGATGGCCATCGCGTCGCCGGGTTCAAACCCCGCTGCAAGCTGCCACAGCAGGCGTCCCTTGCCTCCCCCCGCGGGGGCCAGCATCAGGGAACCGCCATCGAAATAGGAGTAGCTGCGTTCATCCGGCAGCAGCGAGATCAGATCGGGGTTGAGCTCCGCCGCCTCGCTCACTGCCCGGGCCTGCAGCGTCTTCAGGTCCATGCGAAGCACCTGCCGCGATCCGAAGCGATCGGATGCGAACAGCACGTAATTCGAGCGCCGCCCGACAACGCGGCAGAAATAACGCGGAAGGGTGCTGGTATAGGAAGGGCTGGTCAGCCGGGTTACCGGGAACTCGGTGGAAGGGTCCAGATAGCGGCGCGCGTCCGGCACCCCGGCCGGTATGGCGTCCGGCGAGCGGGGCTGCGCCAGGGCGGCGCCCGGAACAAGACTCAGCAAAGCCCGGCGGCTCCACCGAGACTCTCTCATATCTCCAGGGTAGCGCAGAGGCGGTGAATTAGAACGGAAGATCGCGGCGGCCCGCCGTGTAAGTGCTGGCTTTCGCCAAGTACGGGTAGGGATTCACCGGAACCGCGCCCATCCGCACTTCAAAATGCAGGTGCGGGGCCGTTACCCGGCCTGTTGAGCCCGAAGCCGCGATCACTTCCCCGCGGCGCACTTCCTGCCCCGGAATGACGCTGGCGGAGGACAGGTGCGCGTACAGCGAACGCATGCCGTTGCCGTGGTCCACCACGATCACCCTTCCGTACCCTCGGCTGTACTCGGCGACGGCCACGATCCCGTCGGCCACTGAGCGAACCGGCGTTCCGGTGGGCGCCTCGATGTCCACGCCTGAGTGGTAGGAGCCCTCCCCGGAGAAGGGGTCGGTCCTGGCGCCGAAGTAGCTTAACAATCTTCCATTTACCGGCCAAAGGCTAGGTGTTACATTCTGATGGAACTTCTGCGGGAAAGTGCGGTGCAAACGCGAGTAACTGGCCGATTTCAGGAAGTTGTAGTTCTCCAACGACTCCTCAAAACTGGGCATCAGCGGCGTATCGGGTTCCAGATCAATGGCTTCCAGCTTGCGGCGCATGCCGATCGCGCTGGTCATCTCGGTGGCCAGCAGTTGCAGGGACGCCAGTTGTTCCTGTTTCTGGTGGTTCTCTGCCTGCAACTCCTTATAGCGGTTGCGCAGCGTCTCCACCTCATCGCGCAGGGTGTTGTAGTTGGAGACTTTCCAGGCCATTCTCAAATAGCTGGAAACCATGCCGAAGAGGGAAAAGGAACCGAAGAGCGCGAGAGCGATTACGATGTATACAAACTGATGCGGAACATGAATGCGACGCAGACGCCCGTGCAACGAATGGGCGAGCACGAGAATAAAGTATTGTTGCCTCACTGAGACGGATCTCCTATGTGCTATGGGCGCGGCCACGTCGGGGAAATTGCCCCCGCTAAGGTCGTAAGCCGGAGAGTACCGCAGGACGTACCCGGAGTTATAAGGCCCGGAAGCGAAGTGTCAGGATACCCGATGTGTCTGTACCGTGTCAAGCCGACACGCCCCCAGGGCATAGCGCCACAATCCCGCATATCCCTCTCTGATCGGCGGGTTATGCGGAAGGCTTGAGTGTCAACTAAATGGTAATCGGTAACTATCTACAATTGAATCACTTCAGAGATATATTTCAGGTGCTGGAGGAAGTCCCTCTAGGGCCACAAAGCGGGATACGCATACGACCGCTCCCCCGCCTTCCCCTGCAATACCGCCTTCGAGGCCTCGCGGCCGGCTTCCACCACCCAGATGTCGCCGCCGTCATCGCCGGATTTCTGGTAGGCGGCACGGTCCACGAACGCTCCCCACGCGAATTTCCGGCTGAACGACAGATGCGAAACGTCGCGGTGCGCCGCGAGCCAGGGCGAGGGTTCCCCGCCGCTTCCCGGCAGCAACAAAATCCGCGCGGGATCGCCGGTGTCCTCGGTAGCGCCCGCGGCCACCAACTGGTCCGTGGCCGGCAGGTAGGCGACGAAGAACAGCAGCTCCTCGCCGTGCGGAACTTCCGTTGCCTGCGGACCGTAAATCCGGACGGCGGTATCGCCCACTCCGCGACGATACGCCACCAGCTCCGGGAGCTCGCCGCGCCAGCCGAGCAGCCCCACCGCGCCGTGCGCCTCCAGGGGCTGCATTGCCCCGGAATTTGGATCCACTCGAAACAACTCCGTCCCCTGCTTCTCCGAGAAGCACAGCAGGTGCAGCCAGCGTCCCGTCGAATCCCACAGCAGGCTGACCGGTCTGCAGCCTCCGGGCCACGCCGCCCGCGTCACTTTCGCGCTGGCCGGGTCCGGCAGCGCGAAAAACTGTAGCTCATCGCGGCCGGCGACCGCAATGCGCCGAGAGTCCGGACTGAAAGCAAAGGGCCGGCCGAGCCCCGCCGCCGCAACGTCGAGATCCAGCGTCTTCTCGCGCCACAGCCGGACGCCATCCGCGTTCAGGTAGCCCAGCGTCTCGCCGTCCGGAGACCACTCCAACTGCCGCGGGTTCACGGCGCCTTCGTCCACGGTCACCTTCTCCCGTGTCGCGAAGCGGTACACCACCACCTTCGGACCTTCATCGGTATACTGCACCGCCGCGAGCTTGGTCAAAGCTCCGGCCGGATTCTCGGCAGGCTGGCTCATTGGGCTCTTTTTCCGGATGTTCTTCTTTGGCTGCGGGACGGCCGCCAATGGCGCTGTCACCGCCGCCACCGCCAGCCACCACGCCGCCGCGCGAATCACCATAATCCGTTGATCTGATTCTTGTACTTCACCGTGTCGAAGTCCAGTTGCGGGTCGTACCAGTATTCGATCGCGGCATTCACCAGTTGCTCCGCCGTGGTGTTGATGTAATCGTCCAGCACCATGCGCTCATACACGAACATCGACGAATCGTCGGGATCAACGGCGTCCATAAACTCGCTCTCGACATAAGCGTATTGCGCCCGGACGTGATTGCCGGAGTGCAGCATGGCCACGGGGTTGGTGGGCTCTTCCTCGGTAACCCCGCTCGATCGTGTTCCGCGGTCGAGCGGATCCAGATACTTGGCGATGATCTTGGCGATCCGCACCTGCCCGTCCGGGGGCGCGTTCGCTCCCGCCTGCCCGGACACGATGGTTACCCCGCCTGTGCCGCCGCCCGCGTTTTCGTGCAGCGTCATGTACAAGTCGCAGGCCAATCCATTCATGAAGTCGAGGCGCGGCTGCGGACCCCATGCCTTGGTGCCGTGATTCAGATACGGGTGCGGCGCGGTGACATTCAGGTAATGGAGGATCTTCTCCTTCATGTACGCGCGCGCGCCGGTCACGCGCATCCCCGACTTTGCCGCGACCAGGAAATTCGCATCAGTATTGGGATTGTTCTCGCATTCGATGGACCACGCGGCGGACCGCTCCGCCAGCACTTCCATCATGTCGTCGTCCACCTCAAACCAATCCGTGGTCTGAATGGGCAGCGCTACTGCCTGCTGCACCACCTGGCCGAC
>CAYOQB010000156.1:0-3312 GCA_964406035.1 uncultured Solibacteraceae bacterium
AGCGGCACCGGCGTCATGGGTCGATGGACATTTCGACGCTGTTCGAGCTTCCGGAGAATTTGCTGGGAGCGATCTCGAACGGGGCGATCGAAAAGTCGAGGCCTGAGGAGTGGGCGTTCCTGGACACGGAAACCACCGGGCTGGCCGGCGGGTCGGGGACGGTGGCGTTTCTGGTGGGAGTGGGACGGATCACGCCCGAAGGATTTCGCGTGCGGCAGTTCTTCATGCGGGATCACAGCGAGGAGCCGAGCCTGCTGCACGGGCTGGCCGAACACCTGGCGCAGTTCAAGATCCTGATCACGTACAACGGCAAGAGCTACGATCAGCCGCTGCTGGAAACGCGGTACCGGATGTCGCGCTTCCGGCCTCCGTTTCCCAAGATGGAGCATCTGGATCTTTTGGCCGGGGCGCGGCGGCTGTGGAAGCTGCGTTTCGATTCCTGCCGTCTGGTGGAACTGGAAGAGCAGATCCTGGGGGTGATCCGGGAAGGCGATCTGCCGGGCGAGATGATCCCGTACGTGTACTTCGAGTTTCTGAGGAAGCGCGAAGCGGGCAAGCTGGTTCCGATTTTCCATCACAATGCGAACGACATCCTGACGCTGGCGTGCCTGACCGGGATTGTGCCCTGGGCGTTCCAGGATCCGCTGAACGCGCCGCTGGCGCACGGCGTGGAGATGCTGGGGCTGGCGCGCTGGCTGCGGCAGGCGGATCAGGTGGAGAGTTGCTGCGTGCTGATGCAGCGCGCGCTGGAGCGCGGGCTGCCGGACGAAGTGATGTGGCGCGCGATGTGGGACCTGGCGGCGCTGGAGCGCAAGCGGGATCGAGGGGACGCGGCGCTGGCGCTGTGGACGGAGATGACGCAGGCCCGCAACCCGTTTCGCGCGCGGGCGTTTGAGGAGCTGGCCAAGCATTACGAGCATCGCGAAAAGAACCCGGCGATCGCACTGGAGATGACGAGATCCGCGCTGGAGGTGGAGGACACGCCGGAGTTGCGAATACGGGAGCAACGTTTGCTGCGGCGTGCGGCGTCTTCCGCTGGGAGGCGTCGTCTGTTATGAAACTTCCGGTTGCGGCGGGGGTGTGCTGTCTGCTGGCAGGATGCTCGGCAGGGGGTGGCGGCGGGCAGCCGGACCGGTTGCGCGCGGATGTGATCGAGCTCTTCTCCAAGCACGGGTTTCCGCGGGCCGCGCCGGAGTGCAAAGCTCGCGGGCAAGCGGGCGGAGGCTGGTGCCTGATCCCGATGCCGGTGGACGCTCGCGATAACATCGCGAAGGCGATGAACCTGCAACCGCTGGATGCAGCGCCGGGGGGAACGTGCGCGGGCGAAGGGTTCGGCGGACCGGGGGACGGGACCAGCCGGGTGGAGGTGCGGGAGGGAGTCACGCTGGAGGATGTGCGGCTGTACTTCGATCCGGGGCGGCGGCTGGCCTGCCTGGAGTTCCGGTGAGGCGCTGCAGTGATACATTCTCTGGGTGCGTTTCGGAAAACGGATTCTACCCGCCACGCTCCGGTTGTTTTGGGCCTGGCTTGTTCTGACCGCCGGCGTCTTCGGCCAGCCTGCGGAGAAGCAGGTTCCTTCGCGCGATTACATCACCGCCCGCCTCAAGGATCTTCGAAAGATCAGCACGCCGGAAGGTATTGAGGTGCTGGAGACCGTCGACATCGAGGGGTCCAAGCAGTGGATCTCGATTCGCGGTTTGAATCGAAAGAACCCGGTGCTGCTGATGATTCATGGCGGGCCCGGCTCACCGATGCTGCCGTTGAGCTGGGCGTTCCAGGCGCCGTGGGAGGATTTCTTCACCGTCGTGCAGTGGGACCAGCGCGGCGCAGGCAAGAGCTACAACACGGAGACTCTGGAGGAGCTGCAGAAAACCGTCAGCCCGGACCGCATCGTGAAGGACGCGGAGGCGATCACAGCTTACCTGCGGAAGCGGCTGAATCAGGAAAAGATCTTCGTGATGGGATTCTCCTGGGGCACCTACGTGGGCGTGCATCTGGCGAAGATCCGACCGGAATGGCTGCACGCCTATATCGGCGTGGGCCAGACCAGCGGACCTGAGGGCGAGAAGTACATTTACGAGCGGCTGCTGCAGCTCGCGCGGAAGGCAAACCATCAGGAAGCGATTCGCGAGCTGGAAGGAATCGCTCCGTATCCGGTGGACGACGATACGTTCCTGCGAAAGATCAACCTGGTCCGGAAGTGGGCGCGTGTTTTCGACGGCGGCTGGTATGGGCGCCGCGATTTCGACCTGTTCTATGCTCTGCAGGACTGGGCGCCGGAATACACGCAGGCGGACGTGAACGTGCAGGGCGCCGTATACCGGCTGGCGGGGACGAACATCGTACCGCCGATGAAGCGGCGCGATTTTCGCGATCTAGGTCCGAAGTTCGAATGCCCGGTGATCTTTCTGATGGGCCGCTACGACCTGCATACTCCATACGCGAAAGCGCGGGAGTACTTTGACTGGCTGCAAGCACCAAAGAAGAAGTTCGTTACGTTTGAACGAAGCGCGCATTTCATGATGTTCGAGGAACCGGGCCGCTTTCTTTTGTCGCTGGTGAATGATGTGCTGCCGCTCGCGGGCCCCGCGCCTCAGTTTGAGGTGCTGTTGCCGTAGGGGCGGGGGTCGAGGGACTGCTTGGCGGCGCGGGACGTGGAGGCAACCGCGCAAAGGCTCGGCACCGTAGCGGGCATTATCTGTCGGCGGGCTGCAGCGCGAACACCTCCTGCCAGGGAATCACCTCAAAGCGTCAAAGGTCAGGCTCGAATTCGAAAGCGGAGTTGGGTAAGCCCAACAACCATTGAGCCGTGGTGTCAGACTCGCGAGAACCGTGTGCCGTTGTGGAGTCTTTCGGAAGTTTCATGCGTAGATAAATAGCTAGTTGTTCGAAAACCTGTAAACCATCCCGCACCACAACTCGCCGAGTCGGGCGAAGTGGAGCGCTCTTTCGAAGAGCGCGGACACTTCGCGAAAGTCACGGTCACTTTCGGAGCGATTTCGCGCAATGTTTGCATTAGTTGTTCTGCTCATCAAAGGCATTACACTGGGTGTGCCATGCCTCACGAAGAAACCGGAGCCGATTCTCAAGTGCCTGACCTAGATGCGAATGCCTTCGCAGTTGACACAGCCGAGTTTCAAGCCGCTGACTCGCATATAGAGGATCCAGAACTGATAGTAGATCCTCGCGCTCCTTTAGCATTCGACCGAATAGGTACGGCATATTGCAATGGCGCTGAATTGGTGTATCCGCTGCCTGGGGAATCACTTGGTGCCGAGCCTTTTCTGTTTACGATGTGGAAGGCGAAAGGCA
>CAYOQB010000156.1:3322-12232 GCA_964406035.1 uncultured Solibacteraceae bacterium
TCCAAAACTAAAGTTAACCGACCAAGCCTTTGATGAAATCGGAAAGAAGCTTTCCGGCGGCTTTCGGGCCTTCGTAGAAGGAACGGCTCCTGATGTCGCTCGGTGGATTGCCTTTCAATTCTCCGAGAGAATCGTTCGCCAATACTTGAGTAGAGCTTCTCTTGACGAAGTGTACCAGTCTGCCGATCTTGCAAGAACGATGCTTGCTGAGCCTGGCTTGCCAAAACTCGAGGCGGCTATCATGCGACTACAACAGAAAACGATTCTTCGAGAGCCCCCAGAGTACACTCCCTCGGTAGGCCGAAACTTCGACTCGAGTACTCACTTGGCCGTGAGTTACACCCTGAGCATCTATCTTCGCGGCCCGTCCTACGGTTGGGGCCTAGCTTCGCAACCCGATCGTCCCATGTATCACCATTTATGGCTGCGAACCCCGGCTATGAGAGATTCCAATCTTATCGAGTCGTCTCCGTCCGAGGAGTCACGGCAATGGTTCCCATGGGGAAGCATCCTCAGAAGACTGTTCGACAAAGCCAAACCTTTGATGCATAGAAATCCAAAGGCCGTCTCGGAGGTCCTCACTTCGATTAGGGAGCAGAACCCAAAGTTTCGTGACGATCTCTGGCTCGCCCTCTCCAGCGGATTGTTCCGATCCCTCAGGAAGGCCAAAGACCCACGCACAGAGGCGGAGGACCTCGTTATCAAAGCGCTCTTGAACGCTGGAGCGCACATACGGCCCCCTGGCGATTATGAAGCAGGTTTACTGCGAATCCTGCGTGGCGCCGCTGAACTGGGAGGGAAGCCCGGAGAGCTTGCCGCAAAAGAGGTGACGGCTTGGATTCCCAATAGTTGGCTGCACCGCAAGGTCGATAACCTTGAGACCAGGATCCGACTATCGTTCTTGCGAGATACGTTCTGGGACAGGATTTCTGACATTGGTATTCAGGATGCGGTCAAGAAGATGGATCGGTATTACTCAAAGTGAAACGGTTTGCGAGACTTTCGACGCAGTCTCAAGCACTGCGTCTCGATCCGTTCCAGACCGCCGTCTTTCGACGGCGATTTACTTTTAGTCAAGACGACCAGGAGTTGACGTCTGACGGGGTAGGCTCGAAGGGGAGTTCTGATTGAACTCGGCGAACAACACTGCGCCTGTCGCGACCGCAATGCTTGATAATCGCCCCATCGTACCTTCGCGCGATTGACGGCCTGAGATGCGGGTTCGGATTTCCCTAATCTTCCTGGTGCATGGACTGGTGGTGGCGACGTGGGTGTCGCGCATTCCAGCAGTGCAGGAAGCGCTGCGCCTGTCGCCTGCCACACTCGGTCTCACGCTGCTGATGGCGGCCCTGGGCTCGCTCGTGTCGATGCCGCTGGCAGGAGTGTTGATCGACCGCGAGGGCAGCGGACGGGTAACCGCGCAGGGGTCCGCGCTGTTCTGTCTCAGCTTGCCGCTGCTGGCGTTCGCGCCCAACCCCTGGTGGCTGGGAGCGGCGCTGTTCGTGTACGGCGCAGCGGCGGGAGCGATGGACATCGGAATGAACGCCCAGGCCGTGGCGGTGGAGGACGCGCACGGGCGGTCGATCATGGCGTCGGTCCATGCGCTGTTCAGCCTGGGCGCGATGGCGGGGTCGCTGGCTGGAGGGTTGCTGGCGGGCATGGGAGTCCATCCGCGGGCGCACATGAGTGGGGCGGCAGTGGTGCTGCTTGCAGTGGTGCTGGCGTCGGCGCGGAACCTGATTGAGGATCACAGTCACGCGCCGATACCGCCGGCGCGCATCCGAATACCGGCGCGGGTGGCTGGGCTGGCGGCGATTGCGTTCGCGTTCTTCCTGGCGGAAGGGGCCATGGGGGATTGGACGGGCGTATACCTGAACGACACGCTGGGGTCGGGGCAAGGGGTGGCGGCGCTCGGGTATGCGGCGTTTTCGGCGCTGATGGTGGTCGGGCGGATGGTGGGCGATGGGGTGATCGAGAGGCTCGGGCGAAGGCGGACGCTGGAGGTGTTCAGCGTTGTGGCGGCGATCGGGCTGGCGGCGGCGATGGCGGCGCCGACGGTATGGCTCGCGCTGGTGGGGTTCGGCTTGGTGGGGGCGGGGTGTTCGGTGATCGTGCCGGTGTGCTTTGCGGCGGCGGGCCGGATTCCGGGTCTGAGCAAAGGCGTCGGGATGGCGGCGGTGACAGGGTCGGGGTACGTGGGGTTGTTGGTGGGGCCGCCGCTGGTGGGGTTCGCGGCGCAGGCGTTTACGCTGAAGGTCGCGCTGGTGCTGGTGGCGGGGATGATGGCGATGGGTGCGGTGCTGGCGAGGACGGTGCGGGAGAAGTGAAGCTCCAGCCAGCCGCCGCAGTTGAACTTTGCACGCAGAGGTTGCTGTCCGGCGTCCCGTTGGTGCGATAATTTCCCTTCGAACATGCCCGAACCGAAGAAGCGAATCCGTTATGCCGATGCGGGGGTCAGCATTGATGAAGCCGACCGCGCCGTCAGCGCGATTCGCCAGATGGCCCGGAGCACCTTCTCCAAGAACGTTCTCACCGATATCGGAAGCTTCGGCGGCGGATATCTGCTGCAGGGCTACCGCGAGCCGGTGCTGGTGAGCTCCGCCGATGGCGTAGGCACCAAGATCAAAGTGGCGTTTCTTACCGGGCGTCACGACACCATCGGCGAGGACCTGGTGAACCACTGCGTGAACGACATCGCGGTGCAGGGCGCGACGCCGCTGTTCTTCCTGGACTACTTCGCGGCCGGGAAGCTGGACGCGAAGGTGGTATCGGGCGTAGTAAAGGGCCTCTCCACCGCGTGCCGGGAGAACGGGTGCGCGTTGATCGGCGGGGAAACGGCGGAGATGCCCGGCCTGTACGCCCCGGGCGAATACGACCTGGCGGGCTTCATCGTCGGCGTGGTGGAGAAGAAGAGGATGATCACCGGAGCGGGGATCCGCGCCGGCGATGTCCTGCTGGGGCTGCCCTCCAGCGGACTGCACACGAACGGCTACTCGCTGGCCAGGAAGCTGTTGTTCGAGGTGGCGGGATACGCTCCGCAGCATGTTCCGCCGGAGCTCGCCATCCCGGTGGCGGAAGAACTCCTGAAGGTGCATCGCAGCTACCTGAAGCCGATCCGGGCGCTGCACGGCGCGAATCTGCTGCGAGGCGCGGCGCACATCACCGGCGGCGGGCTGACGGACAACGTGCCGCGGGTGCTGCCCACGGGGCTGGCGGTGCGTATTCAGGTGGCGTCCTGGCCGGTGCTGCCGATTTTCGATCTGCTGCGCAAGATCGGCGATATTCCGAACGATGATTTCCGGCGGACGTTCAACCTGGGGCTGGGCATGGTGCTGATCGTACCGAGGACGAAGCTGGCGCAGGCAAGGCGGATGCTGGATTCACTGCAAGAGAACTACTACCAGATCGGATCGGTAATCGAGAAGCGGTCCGGCGCCCGCGTCGAGTACAAATGAGGCGGCTGGGCGTTCTGCTTTCCGGTCGCGGGTCGAACTTCGCCGCCATTTCGGATCGCATTCTGAGCGGGAGTCTGGATGCGGAGATCGCGGTGGTGATCTCCAATCGCGCGGAAGCGCCGGGGCTCGCGTTGGCGGCGGAGCGCGGGTACGCCGTGGCGGCAATCCCCTCCAAGGGCATGGAACGCGAAGCGTATGACCGCCTGCTGGCGGAGGAGCTGAACCGGCGCGGCGTGGAGCTGGTGATTCTGGCGGGTTACATGCGCCTGCTGAGCGGGTGGTTTATCCGCCAGTTCCCGATGCGCATCCTCAACATCCATCCTTCGCTGCTGCCGGCGTTTCCGGGTCTGGATGCCCAGCATCAGGCGTGGCAACACGGGGTGAAGATCGCGGGGTGCACGGTGCATTTCGTGGATGAGGGCCTGGATTCGGGTCCGATTGTGATGCAATCGGCGGTTCCGGTGCTGGACGGGGACACCGCGGAGAACCTGGCGGAGCGCATCCTGCAGGAAGAGCACCGCACGTATTCCGAGGCGATCCGGCTGGTTTTGTCGGGCAAGTTCCGCCTGGAAGGGCGGCGGGTGATCGCCGCTGAAACATAACCGGAACTTTTCGCCCCTCGCGGGTGTCCTAAGAACAGGCTAGAATCGTCCGATAGAGGCTGGCATGGCCGACACTACCTTTGGCCTATCGCTTGAGACCGTGGCCCTCCGGGGGGACAGCACCCCGCGGGAGGAAGACGCCGCCTTGGTGGGTGGGCTAAGGAACGGAGAAGATTGGGCTTACGAAGCCCTGATCGCGCGGTTCCAGCAGCCTGTCTACAGCCTGGTGTACCGGCTGATGGACGACCCCGGCGATTCCGCCGATGTGGTGCAGGAAGTATTCCTCAAGGTATTTCGCAAGATCGGCTCGTTCCGCGGGGACTCCAGCCTGAAGACCTGGATGTACCGGATCGCGGTAAACGAGGCTCATAACCACCGGCGCTGGTTCAGCCGCCACCGGCGGAAGCAGATCGGGTTGGGCGCGGAAGAGGACGGGACGTCTTATCAGGATGTGCTGCCGGATCCGGGCCGTTCGCCGTTTGATCTGGCGCTGGACCAGGAGACGCGGGCCGCAATCGAGGCCGAGCTGGGCCGCATGAACCCGAATTTCCGGGCGGTGGTGGTGTTGCGGGACCTGGAGGATTTGGAATACGAGGAGATCGCCTCGGTTCTCGACATTTCGTTGGGAACGGTGAAGTCGCGGCTGGTTCGCGGTCGCGAGGCGCTCCGGAAGCAGCTCGAAATGCGGTTCAACCCGGTTGCGGGGATGCAGTGGACGCCCCAGCCGGCCGAATAGGAAGACAAGTATGAACTTCCGAACAGAGGAATCGACGCGTCAGGCGCTGCGGCGGCTGCCTTTCCCGGCGCCGCCCGCGGATCTGGAACTGAAGCTGCGCGTCATCGCCTCGCGAGAGGCGGAGCGCCGCCGGTCCCGTCGCACTATCTCCGATATCTGGAAAGCCTGGAAGAACACCACCGGATTTCTGCTGGGCACGATGATGAAACCGCTCGCGGTGCCTGCATTTGGAGGCTTGAGCGCGGCGGTGGTGATGTTCAGCATCTTTGTCCCGGGGCTGGCGATCCCGCGCCCCACCGATGACGTTCCCACCATGCTGACCACGGTGGCGACAGTGAAGGGCCTGGCGCCGGTAGGCTACCACGGCGTGGACGAGATCGTCCTGGATCTCATGATCGACGGCGAAGGCCGGATGGTGGACTACGCGGTGGTTAGCGGGCCGGAAGCATTGAACGATCCGCGGGTGCGGCGCGGTCTGGAAACCAACCTGCTGTTTACCCAATTCACGCCCGCCACGGCGTTCGGCCTGCCCGCGATCTCCCGGATTCGCCTTTCGATCCGCGCCAGCAGCATTGACGTGCGCGGCTAGATGGGGAGGCGGCTCGGCCAGCACTTCCTGTTCCAAAAATCGTTTCTGGAGCGGATCGCCGCGGCCGCGTGTCCCGAGCGCGAGCCTCTGGTGATCGAGATCGGTCCCGGTCGCGGGCCGCTGACTGTCTGCCTGCTGGAACGCGCCGAGCGCGTGGTCGCCATCGAACTGGATACGGTTCTGGTGCATTACCTGCAGCAGAAGTTCCGGCCGGAGATCGAATCCGGCAGACTGGAACTGATCGCGGGGGACGTTCTGAAGACGGATCTGGCGGCCTGGGGTCCGGCGGTGGTGGCGGGCAACATTCCGTACTACATCACGTCGCCCATCCTGGAGCAGGTTTTTCGATCACGAAGCTGGCTGCGCGCGGTGTTCCTGGTGCAGAAGGAAGTGGCGGCCCGGCTCACGGAACCGCCGGGGTCGCGGGAATACGGTTACCTGAGCGTGATGGCGCAAACCTGGTCCCGACCGGAGCTTCTCTTCGCCGTGCCCGCCGGCGCCTTTCGGCCGCCGCCGAAGGTGGACAGCGCGGTGGTGCGTTTCACTCCGGTTGCCGCGCCGGTCGCGGATCCCGCCGCGTTCCTGGAGTTCGCCGGACTGTGCTTCTCACAAAAGCGGAAGAAGCTGCGCAACAATCTGCTGCCGCACTTCGCCCGCGAACGCGTGGACGCCCTGCCCGAAGCGGAAACGAGGGCGGAGAAGCTATCGGTGGCGCAGTTGGCTTCCGTTTACATGCGGCTTACGGAACCGGAAGGAGGCTGACCGTCGGGCTCGCGGCGGTGGTCAATACGGAACGTATTTGTCGGGACCGCCCTTGCGGGACGGGAGGGACAGCGTGTCGCCGACCCGGGACAGGGGTCCTTCGGTGACGGTGTTCGCGATCTGAATCCAGATAGAGCCGTTGGTGATCTTGTAATAGCCGCTGCGAGGGCGCATGGGCAGGGTGAACACATAGGCGCCGCCGGCGCGGAAGCGTTCAAACTGCTGCAGATCCTGACCGCCGGTCCAAGGCGATTTCCAGTAGCCCTGGATACTCCCGGGGCCCGCTTCGGGAGGGCCGATCCGCCGCATCTCGCGCGCCGGGGCGTCGTTCAGGGTCACCTTCACGCGATCCGGGGCGACGCGGTCCAGCTTCATCACCGCTTGTTTCTTGCTCTCGCTGAAGGTGATGACCAGGTTTCCCTTCTCTTCCGAGTAGGCCCCGGTGACGATCGCGGCGGGGCTGAAGGTCACCGTGCCATCCGCGCGAAACTCGTAGACCGCGCCGATGCCGCCCTTGGAGCGCTCCACGGAGTGCCATCGCCCGAGAACCGCGGGATCAGCCGCCTGCAGCGTGAGAACCAGAAGCAGAAGAGGCCACACATGTCCCATTCTCAATCTCTCGGCAGATCCGGACATTTTCGTTAGGACAGCATGTGAGGCATGGGATAGAATTTCGGGCAGCCCAGGGGAGGGGCCTTCCATGATCGTCAACCAGGAGACCGGCACGCGAGTGGATGAAGTGGCGGCGGGCATCTACCGGATCTGCACGCCGCTGGATGTAATTCCGGGGGGGTTCACGTTCAGTTCCTACCTGATTGCCGATGACGAGCCGGTGCTGTTCCATGCCGGACTGCGGCGGCTGTTCCCGCTGACGTTGGAGGCGATCCGGGCGGTGACGCCGGTGGAGAAGCTGCGCTGGATCGGCGGGTCGCACTTCGAGAGCGACGAGTATGGGGCGACGAACGAACTGCTGAGCGTCGCGCCCCAGGCAGCCGTTTTCGGGTCGGAGATCGGAGCGCTCACTTCCCTGAATGACTTCGCGTCGCGCCCGGCGCGCGCGCTGCGGGATGGGGAGGAGTTCTCCACCGGCAGCCGCCGCTTGCGCTGGATCTACACCCCGCACGTGCCGCACGGCTGGGACTGCGGCGTGCTTTTCGACGAATCGACGCGAACGCTGCTGTGCGGGGATCTGTTCACGCAGGCGGGGGGCGATGTTCCGCCGGTGACCGAATCCGAGATACTGACCGCCAGCGAAGGGATGCGTCACATGCTGGATTACTACGCGCACGCGACCGCGACGAACGCGGTACTGCACAGGCTCGCCGATCTGCGGCCGTCCCTTCTGGCTTGCATGCATGGGAGCGCGTACCGGGGCGACGGCGGGGCGCTGTTGCGCGAGCTGGCGGCGGTGCTGGCGCA
Organism: uncultured Solibacteraceae bacterium; assembly: GCA_964406035.1. Taxonomy (GTDB): domain Bacteria; phylum Acidobacteriota; class Terriglobia; order Bryobacterales; family Bryobacteraceae; genus JAIEPW01. The sequence goes on from CAYOQB010000156.1 coordinate 10,886, forward strand.
CGGCGATGGCGCGGCGATCGCCGCCGGATCGGAATAGGCCGCGCCTTCCTAATTGACGCCGGCGCGGAGGGTCCCGCACACTGGCAGAGATGCGATCGCGACTGGACTCCGACAAGCTTGGTGTGATCCGCCGGCTGCCGTGGATGTTGCTGCTGGCCGCGCCCGCGTTCGCGCAAGCGGATCACAACGCGAACGCGTGGTTCATGTACTTCGGCGATCACCCGTTCGGGAACTCGCGTTTCGGAGCGCATCTGGAGGGTCAGTGGCGCCGCGCCGAACTCGGCCTAACCTGGCAGCAACTGCTGCTGCGCACCGCCCTGAATTTCCAGTGGAACAGGAAGGTGATGCTGAGCGGCGGCTACGCCTTCATCGATACCCATCGCTACGGCGATTTCCCAGCGCGGGCGAAATTCGCGGAGCACCGCACCTATCAACAGGCGCAGATCAACCAGCGCTGGTTGGGACTCGACTGGCAGAATCGGCTGCGGCTGGAGCAGCGGCACATTCTCGGCCCGGCGGCGCGATACGAGAATCGCTTCCGCTACATGCTGCGGACCAACATCCCGCTGCCGTGGGATCAGAAGCGCTATTACCTGGGCTTGTACGACGAAGTCTTCGTGAACTTCGGGCGGAACGTCGCGGCGAACACTTTCGATCAGAACCGGGCGTACATCGCGCTGGGGCGGGAGATTGGGCGGGATACGAAGCTGGAGATCGGGTTCCTGGAGCAGACGATTCAGCAGCGCGACGGGCGGGTGTTCGAACACAACCACACGCTGCAGGTGGCCATCACGTCGAAGATTCCGTTCCGCAAGAACTAGCGCGGGCCCCGGCGGATCGTTCCGCCCGCCGGGACCCGCTCGTTTCGACTACTGGCAGAGCGCCTGCAGAGGCGCGATCACGGTGTTATTCTCCGCGGTGCAGGAGCCGGAGGGGCCGGTGCTCGCACCCGCGAACGTATTGGACCGGAGGCTGTTGAGCTTCACGTTGGTGGTGCCCAGCGGACCGGACTGAACGCGGATATCGCGTCCCGCGGTCACGCGCGAGCTCTCCAGCGCCGCCTCGCCGCTCTCGCCGGTAAGCGACGCCTCCACCTGGAAGCCGGCGCCGGCCGTGATGGTGGACTCGGTGACGATGGACTTCGCCGGACGCGCTCCGCTCAAGGCGGTAACGAAGGAAACGCTGCCCGTGCCCGCGTTGGCCTGAACGCCCTTGATGTCGAGCTGGCCTTCGGAGCCGGAGAACGTCACGGTGATGCCGGACGCGGCGCGCACGATGCCGTTGGCGTACTGCAGGGTCGCCTGGCGGCCGGTCGAGCTGATGTCGATCGGCCCGGCGGTGCTGATC
>CAYOQB010000157.1:0-12201 GCA_964406035.1 uncultured Solibacteraceae bacterium
CGCCAAAGATGTATTCCTTCATCTTTGGATTCCAGCGCTTGGTCTGGTGCCCGAAATGAACGCCCGCTTCGAGCAATTCCTTCATGCTGATTGACGGCAAAATACCTCCTGGTACGCAGCGCTTCCGGCGCGGCGGAACGGCTGAACCCGGACGCGGTCCAAAGCGAGATTTGCGCCGGGTGGATGTTGCGGAACAAGGCGGAGCCTGAGGCGGCCCCGCCCAAAACAGGAGACTAGCGCTTGGAGAACTGGAACCGCTTGCGGGCGCCCTTCTGGCCGTACTTCTTGCGCTCATGCTCGCGCGCGTCGCGCGTCAGCAGCCCCAGCGATTTCAGCTTCGGACGCAACTCGAGGTTGAACTCCACCAGCGCGCGGGCGATGCCCAGCCGCGCCGCCCCGGCCTGGCCGTTATAGCCGCCGCCGTTGCAGAGGATCAGCACGTCGAACTTGTCGGCCACTTCGGCGGCCAGCAGAGGCTGCCGCACCAGAGTCCGCGCCGCCTCGCTCGGAAAATAGTGTTCGATCGGACGGCCATTCACCGTGATGTCGCCCTTGCCCGACCGCAAAAACACACGAGCCACCGCAGTCTTGCGCCGGCCGGTACCCAGATTCTGAACCAATGCCACTCGTTAAACCCTCGCCTGAAACCCTTTTGAACCTTAGCCTTCGACCGTCAGCGCCACCGGCTTCTGCGCCTGGTGCGGATGGCGGTCGCCCGCGTAAACCTTCAGCTTCCGGTACATCTGCTTGCCCATCTTCGATTTGGGCAGCATGCCGGAAATCGCATGCTCCAGCATCTGGGCCGGACGCGTCGCGCGCATCTTGCGCGCCTGAACTTCCTTAAGGCCGCCGGGATACCCCGAGTGCCACCGATACATCTTCTGCTCTTCCTTCTTTCCCGTCAGGAGGACCTTGGAAGCGTTGACCACCACCACGTGATCGCCGGTATCGATGTACGGCGTATAGCTGGGCTTGTGCTTGCCCATCAACAGCATTGCGGCTTTGCTGGCAATCCGGCCCAAAGTCGCGCCGTTGGCGTCAATTACGTGCCACGCGCGATCGATCTCCGGGCGGGAGGGAACTGCGGTTTTCATGTAGACAGACCTTCTCCGTTCAATCCTTACAAACACTTGAGTTTACCGGAAACGGGCGGGGGTGTCAAACCGTCCGCCCAGGCTCCTCCGGCTGGAGCCCGGCGGACGTAAAGGGAGAATTCCAAGACTCAGAACGGGTGCTGGTTGCGCTGAACAATCGACAGAAACTCGGAACGCGTTTCCTTGTTCCGGAAATCCCCCAGCATGGCTGACGTAACTGTCCCGGAATGTTGCTTTTCCACCCCGCGCATCATCATGCAGAAGTGCCGGGCTTCGCAAATGACGCCGACGCCCTTGGGATTCAGCACCTCGTACAGCGCCTCAGCCACCTGTTGGGTCAGCCGTTCCTGGATCTGCAGCCGGCGCGAGAACACGTCCACAATCCGGGGTACCTTGCTCAGACCGATCACTTTCCCCGATGGCAGATAGGCGACGTGCATCTTGCCGAAGAACGGCAGCAGGTGATGCTCGCAGAGCGAGTAGAACTCGATGTCCTTGATCACCACCATCTCGTCGCAGTCGACGCTGAACAGCGCGCCGTTCACCGCCTCCTCGACGCTCGATGCGTAGCCGGAGGTGAGGAAGCGCAGCGCCTTGTCGGCGCGCTTCGGCGTGTCGATCAGGCCCTCGCGCATGGGATCCTCGCCCAGCTTCGCCAGGATCTCCTTCATATGTTCGGCTATCGATGTTTCCGCTTCTTTGTGCGGCATCAGTTTTACAACCGCTGGATTCGCTTTCATTTTGTCCCAATCACGCAACTTCAAAGATGTTCCGTTCCGTCTCGAAGATTCGAATCCGATCCAGTTTAGGGAACGACGCCGGCCAGGCGGCCGCCAGGCGATCCCGAATCTTCTCCGCGAGCACTTCGGTGGTGGGCACCCGGCCCGCGAGTTCCTCCACATCCAGGTTCAGATTCCGCTGATGGTAGCGGCTCACAATCTCGCCGTTCACCAGACGGTCCAGGGCGTCGAGCGGGGCCACACGCCCATGCTCGTCCACCTCGCCGCGGACGCTCACCTCCAGCACATAATCGTGCCCGTGGCCGAACGGATGATTGCACTTGCCGAAGACCTCGCGATTCTCCTCGTCGCTCAGTGCCGGAGAATGCAAGCGGTGCGAGGCCGAAAACGGGTATCTGCGAGTCAGTCTCATTCGCGCCCCGCGTAGTCGACATACAAGTCGGGTGTTTCAAACAGCCGGACGTTGTGCAGCCGCGCGCCGGCATCGCGCAACGGCGCTTCCAGCCGCTTCCAGATTTCGATGGCTACGTTCTCCGCTGTCGGCACTACGCGGTCGAAGGGCGGAATTTCGTAGTTCAGATGGCGATGATCCAGCGGCTCCACCACCTGCCGGTTCAGAATGTCCTTCAGCTTCTTCAGGTCAAACACCATCCCGGTGACCGGGTCCACGTCGCCGTCGATAGTCACCTCGACGATGTAGTTATGCCCGTGCCCGTTGGGATTGGCGGCCATTCCGTACAACTCGCGATTCTGCTCCTCGCTCAGTCCCGGCTGGCGGCAGATGTGGCTGGCGGAGAATTCGGCTTTCCGGGTCAGAAGCATGTCCAAATGATAGATGCCCCGTCTTGGGCCGGGGATACTCTAAAATGAAATTGGTTCCATGAACTCCAACCGTACGGATACTGCCCTGAAGGCGCTGATCGGCGTCTTAGTTGTTGTTTTTGCATGGGTTGTAGTCGACACCATGCGCGAAACCGTGATCAACGTGGGGGATTCCGCGCCCTCCTTCACCGTCACCTCCGAAACCGGCAAAACCATCTCTGTCAAAGACTTCGGCGGCAAGCTGCTGGTGCTGAACTTCTGGGCGACATGGTGCCCGCCGTGCGTCGAGGAAACGCCGTCCCTGTCGGAGTTCGCCAAGACGTTCGGCAAGGAAGGAGTGGTGGTGCTCGCCGTCAGCGTGGATCACAGCGAAAAGGCGTACAAGGACTTCCTGGGCCGCTTCCGCCCAGCGTTTGAAACCGCCCGCGACGCCTCCTCGGAGATCCCGGCAAGCTACGGCACCTTCAAGTACCCCGAGACCTACATCATCAATCGCGAAGGCAAAGTGGTGCAGAAGGTCATTTCCAATCGCGACTGGATGGATCCGGACATGGTGGCCAGCATCCGGAGACTGCTGTGATTCCGGAAGCCGCGCTCGCCGAAGCCGGCCGGATTCTCGGCCCGCGCGGCTTCCTGCACTCCCCGCACGATCTTTCGCTGTACGAGTATGACGGGTCAGTGGACAAGCACCGCCCGGATCTGGTCTGCTTTCCGCGCTCCACGCAGGACGTCGTCGAGCTGGTGAAGCTCGCCGGGCGGCACGGGCTGCCGATCGTCGGACGCGGCGCGGGCACCGGGCTCTCCGGCGGCGCGATTCCGCTTTCCGGCGGGATGATGATCTCCTTCTCCCGCATGAACCGGATCCTGGAGATCGACCTGCCCAACGAGCGCGCGGTGGTCGAACCCGGAGTGGTGAACCTGGATATCACGCTCGCTGTCGCGGCGGACGGCTACTTCTATGCGCCGGACCCGTCCAGCCAGCGAGCCTGCACCATCGGCGGCAATGTCGCCGAAAACGCCGGCGGGCCGCACACGCTGGCCTACGGGGTCACCACCAATCATGTTCTCGGCCTGGAGGCCGTGCTGCTCGACGGCAGCGTGATCGAGGTCGGCGGCAAGGAACCGGAGGTCCCCGGCTACGACCTTACCGGGCTGCTGACCGGCTCCGAGGGGACGATGGCGCTGGTGACGAAAATCATCGTGCGCCTGATGCGGCGGCCGGAAGCGGTAAAGACGCTGCTGGCCATCTACGACACCGCCGACGACGCGGCGGAGACAGTGGCCGAGATCACGGCACGGGCCATCATTCCGGTGGCGGTCGAGATGATGGACGGCATGCTGCTGCGGCTGATCGAGGATTCGGTGCATGCCGGCTATCCGCGCGACGCGGGCGCGGTGCTGCTGATCGAACTGGAGGGCCTGACCGAAGCCGTGGAGGAGCAGGTAGAGCAGATCCGGCAGGTGTGCGGCCTGTGCCGCGCCCGCGAGCTCCGTGTCGCCCGGACCGCGGAGGAGCGGGAATTACTGTGGAAAGGCCGCAAGAACGCCTTCGGAGCGGTCGGCCGCGCCACCCCGCACCTGTACACGCAGGACGGCGTGGTGCCGCGCGCCGAGGTGCCCTCCACGCTGCGCTTCATCGAGAAGGTGGCGGCCGAATACCGGGTCCAGATCTCCAACATCTTTCACGCCGGCGACGGCAACCTGCACCCCATCATCATGTTCGACATGCGGGAGCCGGGGGCGATGGATCGCGTCCGTGCCGCCGGCGAAAAGATCCTGGAGCATTGCATTGAGGTGGGCGGCTCCATCACCGGCGAGCACGGAGTGGGGTTGGAAAAGAAGGAACTGATGGAAAAGCTGTTCAGCCCGGATTCGCTCGATCTGGTCCGCCGCTTCAAGCAACTCTTCGATCCGGAATGCCGCTTGAATCCAGGCAAGGTGTTGCCCACGGGGCGCGGCTGCATGGAGATCCGGCAGCGGCCCGACGACCTCCGTTACTGAGCCTCGCAGCCACTTTACAACAGCGATTTCATCCACCTACAATGCCTATGGCCTCTTGGGGGAAAACACAACGATGAATATATCCGTGAAGGGCCGGTACGCGCTGGAAGCCATCTTCGATCTTTCCACGCAGCCTCCGGGCGAGCCGGTGAAGATCGCGGATATCGCCAAACGCCGCTCCATTCCACAGAAATTTCTGGAATTAATCCTGGCCGGGTTGAAGCAGGGCGGGTTTGTGGAATCGCGGCGCGGCGCGGAGGGCGGCTACCGCCTGGCGCGTTCCGCCGACCAGATCACCGTGGGCGAGGTTCTGCGGTACGTCGAAGGCGTGAAGCCGCCGCGGTTGTCGCGAAATCGCTCCGAGGACCCTCTGCACTCCGTGTGGGAGCAGGTGGAACAGGCGGTGTCGGAGGTGATCGACCATACCACCTTCGGACAACTGGCGGAGCAGTGGTCCGCCGCGCGCCATGCCTACGTTCCCAACTGGGAGATATAGATGCACTACAGCGACAATTCCCTCAGTATCGGCCGCACCCCGCTGGTTCAGTTGAAGCGGGTGCTGGACGGCGCTCCCATCACCCTGCTGGCGAAAGTGGAGGGCCGCAACCCGGCTTATTCCGTGAAGTGCCGGATCGGCGCGGGCATGATCTGGGACGCCGAAGAGAAAGGCCTGCTGAAGCCCGGTGTGGAACTGGTGGAGCCTACAAGCGGGAACACCGGCATCGCGCTGGCTTTCGTCGCGGCGGCGCGCGGCTATCCGATTACCCTGACCATGCCCGAGACCTTCTCCATCGAGCGCCGCAAGGTGCTGCGAGCGTTCGGCGCGAATCTAGTGCTGACCGACGGCGCGGCCGGAATGAAGGGCGCCATCGCCAAGGCGGAGGAACTCGCCGCTCAGGATCCCGGCCGGTTCCTGATGTTGCAGCAGTTCCGCAATCCGGCCAATCCCGCCATCCATGTCAAGACCACCGGCCCGGAAATCTGGGAAGACACCAGGGGCGGCATGGATGTCTTTGTCGCCGGGATCGGCACCGGAGGAACCATCACCGGGGTATCCCGCTACTTCAAGCAGATTCGCTCCAAGCCGATCCTTTCGGTGGGAGTGGAGCCGAGCGCCAGCCCGGTGATCTCGCAGACCCTGCGCGGGGAGGCTCTCAAGCCTGGACCGCACAAGATCCAGGGCATCGGCGCGGGCTTCATCCCGGACACGCTGGACCTGGCGATGGTCGACCGCGTGGAACAGGTGACCAATGAAGAAGCGATCGAAATGGCCCGGCGGCTGGCCCGAGAGGAAGGCCTGCTGAGCGGGATCTCCTGCGGCGCCGCCGTGGCCGCCGCCGTGCGCATTGGCCGCGAAACCGAGATGCACGGCAAAACGGTTGTGGTGGTGTTGCCGGACTCCGGCGAACGCTACCTCAGCTCGCCGCTTTTTGACGGACTCGTCGGCGATTAGTGTCGATTCCGGCGCGCCCGGTTCGTGGAACAGGGGAAGGAGGCAAGATGCCCAAATACATTCTGCTGTTGCACGAAGCGCCTGACGTGATGCCCGACTTTTCGCCGGAGCAGATGCAGGAGATCATTGACCGCTACAAGAGGTGGCGCATGTCGCTGGCCGAGCGCGGGATTCTCTCCGGCGGAGAAAAGCTGCGCGACGGCGCCGGCCGGGTGCTGCGCAAGAACTCCAGCAAACTCGCGATCACCGACGGCCCTTACGCCGAAAGCAAGGAAGTGATCGGGGGTTATTTCTTGCTGGAAGCTCCCAACCTGGACAAGGCGGTCGAGCTGTCGAGCGACTGCCCGCACCTCGAATTCGGCGCCGTGGAAGTCCGTGAAATCGAGCCCGTCTGATCCCGTCCGCGAGATCCTCTCCCGCACCAGCCTGGGTCAGTTGGTGTCCACCTTAACCCGCGTCCTCGGTCCGGCCAATCTCGACCTGGCCGAGGACGCGGTGCAGGAAGCGGTCACCCGGGCGCTGTCGCACTGGGCCCGCCACGGCGTCCCGCCCAATCCCGCCGCGTGGCTTACGGTCACCGCCAGGAACGCCGCCCTGGATGTCCTCCGCCGAAAAGCTTCGTTCACCGCCCGCTCCGACGCCCTGCTGCGAGCCTTTACCGATCGCGCCTGGTCCGGCGCCGAGTTCCAGAAGGTGTTCGCCGACGACCAACTCGCCATGTTGTTCCTGTGCTGCCATCCGGCGTTGCCGCTCGAATCGCAGCTTGCCCTGACCCTGAAGACCGTGTGCGCCTTCACCACCGCGGAGATCGCCCGCGCGCTCCTGGCCGAGGAGGCCGCCGTCGCCCAGCGAATTGTCCGCGCCAAGCGCCAGATCCGCGACCAGAACCTGCGCTTCGAGCTTCCCGGCGAAGCGGAGCTCAACCTCCGTCTCGACGCCGCGCTCGCGGTGCTGTACCTGATGTTCAACGAAGGATACTCGGCCACCGGCGAACGCCTGATCCGCGAGGAGCTGTGTGAGGAAGCGATCCGCCTGGCCAGAATGACCGCCGCCCACCCCGTCACCGGCTCGCTTGATGTCCACGCGCTACTGGCGCTGATGCTGTTTCAGGGTTCGCGGCTTGCCGCCCGCACCAGCGCCGCCGGCGACCTGCTGACTCTCGACGAGCAGGATCGCGGCCTGTGGGATCGCGCCCGGATTCTCGAGGGAATGCGCAGTTTGGAACGCGGAACGGGCGGAACGGATTGGGGAGTGTACCAGTACGAAGCCGCGATCGCCGCCGCGCATGCCACGGCCGGGAGCTTCGAGGAAACCGATTGGGGTCACATCCTGGAACTGTACGACGGCTTGTGCGGGGTGAAGCCGTCACCAGTGGTGGAGCTGAACCGCGCTGTCGCCGTCGCCCAGGTACATGGACCCGAAGCCGGACTGGAAGCCCTGAAAGCCGTTCGCGGGCATCCAGCCATGCGAAGCTACTACGCGTTGCCGGCCATCGCGGGCCGGCTCTGGAGCGATGCCGGCGATCCCGCCCGCGCGGCCGAGTGCTATCGCCAGGCCTGCGAGCTGGCGCCGTCGGAACCCGAGCAGGCATTCTGCCTGGCTCGGCTCGCCAAGCTGCAAAACCGTTAAAGTTGGGTATGGAAACCCCCGCCGCCGTCAACCGCTGGATCTCCTCCGCGCCCTATCTGCTGAGCGTACTGCGCATCGTTGCCGCATTCCTATTCATGCAGGCCGGCAGTATGAAGCTGTTCGCTTTCCCGGTCGGAATTCCTCCGAACGGCGGAACAGTGCCGGTGGGATCTCAAATCTGGGTTGGCGCGATACTCGAGGTCTTCGGCGGAGGGTTGCTGCTGGCCGGTTTGTTTACCCGCCCGGTTGCGTTCGTGCTCTCCGGCATGATGGCAGTGGCTTATTTCCAGTTCCATGCGCCGCAAGGCTTTTGGCCGATCGTGAACCAGGGCATTGAGGCAATCCTGTATTGCTTCCTGTGGCTGTACATCTCGGCGGCGGGCGGCGGCCCGTGGAGCCTGGATGCGCTGCGGCGCTAGGCCCTTCGCCGATCACGGTTCTCGCGAGGCGCGGAACGAATCAATCCAGCCACTGCACCTTGGCCGTGTCCAGATCGTAGACCCCGCCGGAAATCACCAGCTTATGTTCGTCATGAGCTTTGCTCAGCACGGGCCGCGAGTTCTGCAACTGGCGCACCGAGCGCAACGTGTTTTCGCGAATCGCGTTCTCCAGCAGGTTGCCTTTTTGCCTGCGGGCAGCCTCCACGGCGGGCTGAATGGCCTTCAGCAGGGACGCCACATGGTCGTGCGATGCTCCGCCCTCCACTGTCGCCGCCACGGCGCCGCATCGTTCGTGACCCAGCACGACAATCAGGCCGACATGCAGGTGCTCCACGGCGTATTCCAGGCTGCCGAGCACCGCGTCATCGACAATGTTGCCCGCGACGCGGACCACGAAGAGATCACCCAGGCCGGCATCGAAGAGGAACTCCGGCGGGACGCGGGAATCGGCGCAGGTGAGCACACAGGCGAACGGATGCTGCGCCTGGGTCAGGCTCATGCGCCACATCATGTTCTGGTGCGGACGCAGCGGCCGGCTTTCCGCATGGCGGCGATTTCCCAGCTTCAGCTTCATGAACGCCTTCTCGCCGGACAATGGCGGAGCCGCGGCAACCAGCGGTACGGCAGCGGAAGCCAGCAACAGATCCCGGCGCGTCATAGGGCGATTTCCTCCTGCAAGCGATCAGTATCCTGCAATGCGAGGCCGCTTGTCACGCTCGCCCTAATATATCGAGAGCAATGGCGCCCGCGCCGAAGATCCCCACCTCCGGGCCAAGCGACGCCGGCAGCACGGGAAGCGTGGATGCGAAGGGATTCACGGTGCGTGCGGAATGCGTTCCCGCAATTGCCGCAGCAGCTCATCGCCCAGGTTGGTCAAGCCGCCGCCGATGATCACCACCTCCGGGTCCAGCACGCTGATCAGGCCTCCCATCCACGCGCTCAGGCGCTCCGTTAACTCGGCGAAGTCGTACCCGCCGGCGATGGCCGCGCCGGAGCAGAGCGCCTCGATGCAGCCGCGCGATCCGCAGCCGCAGACCACCGGGCTGCGGTAATCCACGGAAACATGTCCGGCTTCCCCCGCCAGTCCGCCGCGGCCATGATAGATCGCGCCGTCGAGAATGATGCCCGCTCCGATGCCCGTGGACAGAGTGAGGTAGAGAACGGAGCGGTATCCGCGTCCGGCTCCGAACCGAACTTCGGCCAGCCCGGCGGCGTTGGCGTCGTTGTCCACCACCACCGGGAGGCCGAACCTTTCGCGCAGCAGGTCGCGCAGGGGAATGTCGCGCCACCCCGGCCAGCCGGGCGGATTCAGGACCACACCGCGCCGCGGATCGAGCGGGCCGGGCGCGCAGACTCCGATCGCGGAGACGCCGGACGGCAGGTGACTCTCGATGGCCCGCAGCACCTGACCGAAAGATACCTCGAAGCCTTCGGACGACAGGGTGGGCGTCCGGCTGGAGGCAAGCAGTTCGCCGGCGGCGGAAACGCAGCCCGCCGCGATCTTCGTCCGCCCAATGTCTACGCCCAGCACCTTCATGAATTGTTCCGAGTATACTGCCCCATTTGAAATGTGAGCCTCCCCTGCGGAATAGTGGTGAGGGGCATGGCCATCATCACGATATCCGGCGCGGCCGGGTGCGGACGGGAAGAGATCGCGCATCTGGCCGCACGGCGGCTGAATAGCGAACTGGTGAACGAAGCACGCCTGCTGCAATGGTTTTCCTCGGAGTTCGCTTTCGCGCCGGAGAGTGCGGATCGGCCGCCGGGCGCGTGGCGATGGATGGCATCGTCGGTTCTCGCCCGGATGGCGACGGAGCGCTCGCTGGTGGTCGACGCGATCGGCGCGGATCGCCTGCTGCCGGGCGTTCCCGCGATCCTTCGCGTGGCTCTGGCGGCCGGCGATAGCCGCCGCACGGGCAACCTGATGCTTCAGTTCGGACTGGAGCGCGCCGCCGCCGTCGAGGCCGCGCGCCGCCTGGACGCCGAGGAGAAGCATCTGCTGCGGACGCGCTTCGGCCGCGGACGCCCCGCCGCGCCCCCCTGCGATCTCCAGATCAGCGTCCAGTCCTTCACCGCCGAACAGGCGGTCGAGGTGATCGCGGCCGCCGCGGAGGCGCGCGGGCTGCCGGAGCAAGGGACTTTGCCCGCCTCCGCCGAAGCGCAGATCCAGTTTCAGGTCCGCCTGGAGCTGGCGCGGCATGGCATCACTCCGGCAGGGCAGTTGACCCTGAAAGCTCGCGAGTTCGGCCATCCGAGCGAGGAGATCTTCGCCAACCTGCTGGACTTCTATCGCATTCGCTGGGAATATGAGCCGCGCAGCTTCCCGCTCGAATGGGACGGGCAGGGCCGCGTGGTCGAGGCGTTCACGCCGGACTTCTATCTGCCGGAGTTCGACCTGTTCGTCGAGCTCACCACCATGAAGCAATCGCTGGTCACGCGTAAGAACCGCAAGGTGAAGCTGCTGAAGTCACTCTATCCCGAAATCAACATTCAGGTGTTCTATCAGAAGGATATGCAGGACCTGGTGATGAAGTACGGGCTGGCGTCATGAGCGAGTATCCGGCGCCGGACATCGAGCGCGTCCTGTTCACGGAGGAGCAGATCGCCGCCCGCATCGCCGAAGTGGGACGCGAGATCTCGGAACGCTACGCGGGCCGCACCCTGCGCCTGATCAGCGTGTTGAAGGGCTCGGTTTTCTTTCTCACGGCGTTGTCACGCGAGATCACCATCCCGGTGACCATCGATTTTCTGGCGATCTCCAGCTTCGCGAAGTCGAGCGGCGGCCCCGGCATCGTTCGCATCGAGAAGGATCTGGACCTGCCGGTGCGCGGCGAAGACGTGCTGTTGGTGGAAGACATTGTCGATACCGGCTTCACCACGCGATACCTGCTGCAGAACCTGGCCGGACGCGAGCCCAATTCGATCGCGATCTGCACCCTGCTCGATCGCCGCATCCGCCGCATCGTGCAGGTGCCCATCGAGTTCCGCTGTTTCGAGATTCCGGACCGCTTCGTAGTCGGCTTCGGGTTGGATCAGAAGCAGCTTTACCGCAATATGCGATACATCGCCGTGCTGAAGACATAAGGCGTTCGCCCGAGCCACTCCGCGGGCCGTCGATGCTATTCTGAGCACCCATGCACTGGCTCGTTTTGCTCTCCGCGACTGTCGCTTTCGCCGCCGATCCCAAGGCGGAACAGGTGGACCGGATCTTCGCCCGCTTCCAACAGGCGGATTCACCCGGCTGCGCGGTCGGCGTTTACGCCAACGGCGAGCCTGTGTTGCAAAAGAGCTACGGCTACGCCCACCTGGAACATGCAGCGCCGATCACGCCGCGGACGCGCTTCTATCTGGCCAGCGTCTCCAAGCAACTGGCGGCGGCGGCGATCGTGCAGTTGGCGGCGCAAGGCAGGATCTCCCTGGATGACGCGGTCCGCAAGCACTTCCCGGAGTTCAGCGCGCCCTGGGCCACCGGAATGACGGTTCGCCACTTGCTGCATCACCAAAGCGGCATCCGCGACTATCTCAGCCTGCAGGGGCTGGCCGGGCGTCCCGACAATTACTACACCACCGAAGAGGACGTGGTGGCGCTGCTGGCGCGGCAAAAAGCGCTGAATTTCCGGCCGGGCGAGGAATACCTATACTCGAACTCCGGCTACGTGCTGCTTTCGATCCTGGTCCGGCGGGTCAGCGGGAAGTCGCTTCGCGAATACGCCCGTGAGAACATTTTCCAGCCCTTGGGCATGGCGAACACGCTGTTCGCCGACAATCACAACGAGGTGATCCGGGATCGCGCAACCGGCTACGCTCCCCTGCCCGGCGGAGGCTGGCGCAACGACTCCGCGACGCTGGACGTGGTGGGCGACGGCGGCGCGTTCTCCAGCCTGGAGGATCTGGCCAGGTGGGATCGAAACTTCCTGCACAACCGCTTCCAGCCGGCGGACCTGATGGAACGCATGACCGTGCAGGGCGTCCTGAACAGCGGCCAGAAGAGTTTTTATGCCTCCGGACTGGGCGTGCAGGAA
>CAYOQB010000158.1:0-12101 GCA_964406035.1 uncultured Solibacteraceae bacterium
ATCCTGCACGGCGGCGCGGATCCGCAGGTCTCGCCGGTGCACGCGCTGAACCTGGCGCGGGCGCTGACGGAGTTGAAGAGTCTCTATTCACTGATGATCTTCGCGAACGACAACCACAATGTGCATGTGAACCGGGAGAAGCGGGACAGAATGACAGCGGAGTGGTTCCGGCAGCATCAGACGCCGCGGCCGTGAACGCGGAGTTTCGTCGATAATATGCGTAATGAGCGTTGCTGGGGAGCCGCGCGAGACCGCGCGGGCAAAGAAGATTCATTTGATCGCATTCATCCTGGGGGCATTGCTCTTCGGGGCGGCCGGAGGCTATCTGGGCGGCAAGTCGCTCAAGCAATCGGGCGTGAAGCTGGACCCGTGGTTCCTTGCGGCGTTGCCGCTGGCGCTCTGGCTGGTGATCGCCTGGCATGAACTCGGCCACTTGCTGGGCGGCTGGAGCTCGGGATTTCGTTTTGCGCTGTTCGCGGTGGGACCGCTGCGGATCGACCGCGTTCACGACCGGATTCGCGTCGGCTGGAACCGGAGCGCCGCTCTATGGGGCGGCGTCGCGGCCTCAACGCCGGTGGGACCGCGAAGTGAGAGCACGGCGGCCATGCGCCGGGCGATGATGCGCGTGGTGGCTGGAGGTCCGCTGCTGTCCCTGATTGGCACGGCGCTCCTGATCCCCGCCTCGATGTTACTGCAGTCGAATCCGTCGCTCGCGGTGCTGCTCGGCTTGTCGGGAGCGCTGTCGCTGATGATCGCGCTCGCGACTTTCTATCCGAATTCCATGGGTGGGTTTCAGAGCGACGGCGCACGCCTGATGCAACTCTGGCGGGGAGGCGAGGAAGCCGAACGCTGGGCCTGCCTGGCCTCGATTTCGGGGCTCAGTATGCTTCGCAGGCCTCGGGACTGGCCGGAGGAGCTCGTGTTGGCGGGCAGCCGGGGAGCGGTCGATTCCAACGACGGCGTTTCGGCGGCGTGGCTGCGCGCGAGCTGGCATGAAGATCGCGGAGAGCTGCCGGAGGCGTCCGAGTGGGTTTCGCGAGCTTTGGAGGCGATGGAGTTTTGGCCGAAGCCTGCACGGCCGCTGCTGCACGCGACAGCCGCTTACATTCGCGCCCGTATGGGGGATGCAACGGCAGCTCGTGCGCACCTGAATCAGGCGATGGCGCCCGGATTTCTGGAGAAGGAGCATCGCCTGCTCGCCGAGGCAGCCGTTCTGCTGGCGGAGGGCAAGGTCAGCGAGGCTCAATTGATTGCCGGTAAAGCTTTGCAGGAACTTCCAGAAAGCGGCGAAGCAGCGGCGGCGACGCGCGAGAAGCTTCTCCGGCTCTCGAGCGAGGCGGCCGCCTAGGGCTTCATCGTGCGGCGGGGCGTTTGGCAAATGCCTCGGCGATCTTCAGACCCACGGTGTACGTGTCGGCATAGGAGATGTTGGAGGCGACCGCGACGGCCAGCCCGTGCTGTGGAAACAGCATCAACGAAGCCACCCTGCCGCCGAGCACATCGCCGTCATGCCCCACCATGCGTGACGGCTGCCCGGAAAGATTGGAAGTTTCCACCTTCCAGCCCAGGCCGTAGCTCGTTTCCTCGCCGGAGGCGAGGCGTTGCGGTGTTTGCAGGAGCTGGAGCGTGCCGGGCTGCAGCAGCTTGCCCTGCTGCAGTGCCATCAGGAAGCGCACCAGGTCGGTAGGCGTGGACACGAACACGCTGGCTCCCGCGTAGCAGGAATGATTCACCTCGCGCAGCGGGTGCAGGCCGTACTTTGGGTCGGCTGCGAAGCGGGGGAAGTAGGAAGTCGCCAGGTCCGGGATCGGATCGGTCATTGAATGGGGGACGGTATCCTGCATGCCGAGAGGCTCAAACACCTGCTTCTTCATCAGGGTGAGGAAAGGCTGGCCGGAAGCGGACTCGAGGAAAGCGCTCATCAGGATCCAGTTGTAGACGGAGAAACGGTAGCGGGTCCCCGGTTCGAACAGCAGCTTCTGGCCGGCGAAGGCATCGAAGCCCTCCACCGGGCGCGCGCACTGCCGCGCCAGGAGCGCGCCTTCGTCGCCGCCGTCGTTGCGAATCCCGGACGTGTGGCTCATCAGATGGCGGAAGGTGACGGGCCATTCCTTGTCGGGGAACCCGGGAATGTGGTTCTGGACCGCGTCGTCGAGCTTCAGCCGCCCTTGATCGATCATGAGGCCGGCGGCAACGGATGTGAGCGCAACCGAGGCGGTGCCGATGCGGAAGCGCGTTTCGGGTGCGATGGCGTTCTTTTTCTCGAGGTCGGCCCAGCCGAAGCCTTCGGCCCAAACGATATTGCCGCCGGATCCAACGGCAACGGAGAGCCCTGGCAGATTCTGTTCGGAGAGGGCCACGCGGACGACCTGGCGCGCCTCTTCCGTGGCGGAGGACCACTGCGGCGGCGGGGGCCCGCTGGCGTCGGACGGAACCTCGGCCGGCTTGGGGTGGTAGCGGGGGGCGGTTGCGGCGTTGAACAGGTAGAGGGCGGGGATTCCGACGAGAAGCAGCCCGGCGGGAGCGAGAATGAGGGCGAGCCAGCGGCCCTTGGACATTGCCATGCCATCCTACATTACGACACAAAGGACTCTATGTCAATATTTGCTGCTCTGTGTCGCCTGCATGAATTCTGACGCTTTTACCGAATTGCAAGGCGACGGTCATGGAATCGATTTGGCCGGATGGTAGCTTGCAGCATTCCCCGATTCAGGAGACTTCATGCGAGCTGATTGCTTTCGTCTTATCCTGGCGCTGTGTCTGGCGCCCGCGTTGATGTGGGGCCAGTCCACGTTCGCCAATATTGTGGGCAACGTTCGCGATGCCTCGGGCGCGGTAGTGAAGGGAGCCTCCATCCGCGCCGTCGATGAAGATCGCGGCGTGGCGTTCGAGACTACGACGAACGAGGCGGGCGGTTACGAGTTCTACAACCTTCAGGCGGGGCGCTATACAGTCTCCGCGAATGCTCCGGGCTTCAAGGAGTCGCGCATCGCCGGGCTGGTGCTGGACGCGCGCAAGACCGCGCGTGCCGATGTCGAGCTTCAAGTGGGACAGGTAAGCGAGCAGATCAACGTAGAAGCCGGACTGCCGTTGATCAACACCGAAACCCAAACCATCCAATCGGCCTTCACCAAGGACATGGTGTTGAGCCTGCCCGCCAATTACCGGGGAGCGGGGTCCACCAGCCCGTACTCGCTGATTGCCTCGCTGCCGGGCGTGCAATCCGACAACGGCGGCGGCTACTCGATTCAGGGCGGGCTGCCTTCGCAGGCGGAGATCTCGGTGGACGGGATTTCGACCATCGACGTTCGAGGGAATTCCCCGCTGCGCAACATGTTTCCGAGCGTCGAGGCGATCGCCGAGATCCGGGTGCAGGGCGTCGGCAATAACGCCGAGTACGGCCAGGTGGGCGACATCACCACGGTCTCGAAGTCGGGGTCCAACGCCTTCCACGGATCGGCTTTCTGGTATCACCAGAACCGCGCCTTGGACGCCCTCGCGTTCGGTCAGGTGAGCAAGCCGCAGAAGACCGCCAACACCTACGGCGGGAGTGTGGGCGGCAGGATCATCCGGGACCGGACGTTCTTCTTCGGCACTTTCGAGCGGCTGGACTTCCGCAGCGGAACAACCGTCCAAAACACGGTACCCACGCGCGCCATGCGTTCCGGCGACTTCTCGGCGGAAGCGGGAACGCTTCGGGATCCGTTCAACAACAATCAGCCTTTCGCTGGCAACCGTATCGATCCCTCCCGGATCGCGCCGCAGGCGCGGCGCCTGCTGGAACTGTTTCCGCTGCCGAACTTCGGAGACGGCGTCCGGCAGACGGCGGCGAACTTCCGGGAGAACCGCTCCGCACCGATCGAATCCAATCAATTCGATGTGCGTATCGACCAGGTGCTGTCCTCCCGGCAATCCATTTTCGGAAGGTATACGTTCAAGAACATCGACCAGGTATCGCCAAACATCCTGGCGCTACCCTCCGATGCGCGCATCGACAACAACCGGAGCATTGTGGTGAGCCACAATTTCCTGGTGAAGCCGTCGCTGGTGAACGAGTTTCGCTTCGGCTACACCTACAACGAGCGCGGCAACGAGTTTCCCTTCGACGGGATCGCCTTGCAGAACGACCTGGGGCTGCGCGGGCTGGGTCCGAATTACCCCTACAACGGTTTGGTGAGCATCTCGTTTTCGCCGGGGCTGACCACCGCGTTCTCGAAGGGACGTCCGGGCACGGTGAAGAGCCAGAATTTCCAGTTCACCAACAACCTGACCTGGGTGAAGGGACGCCACACCTTCAAGTTCGGCGCGGATGTGCGCCGCGTGCGAACCACCGATGTGCTGAGCTTCACCAGCGGCAACGACTTCGGCGACTTCGGCTTTGACGGATCGTTCAGCGGCAATTCGTTCGCGGACTTCCTGCTGGGCGTCCCGTTTCGCTCTGGATTTGCGCGCGTCGGCCCGGATCTGGATGGCCGCTCGATCCACCAGCACTACTATGCTCAGGATTCCTGGCGCGTCAGCCCGCGCCTGACGCTGGAGCTCGGCGTGCGTTACGAGTATCACCCTCCGTTCACCGATGTCGGCGACAACATCGGCAACTTCGACCGCTACGGCAACTTCGTAGTGATTCCCAGTAGCGCGACGGCGCGCAATCTGCTGGCGCCCGGATTTCTGCAGAGCGTGAATGCCTGTCCCGGGCCGTCGATTAACGGGGTTCCCTGCACGCAGATCAAGACGGCGGAGGAAGCGGACCTGCCTGAGGGTCTGCGCACGCGCGATCTGAACAACTTCAACCCGCGCTTCGGCTTTGCCTACCGTCCGTTCGCCGACGCCAAGACGGTTGTTCGCGGAGGGTTCGGCATGTACACGATGACGCAGCTCGGCTCCGTGTTTTATTCGCTGACCGGAACCACGAGTTCCGATGTGCGGGCCTTCAACAATACTCGCGATGCGCAGGGGCGGCCGCAGATCGTATGGCCGAACACGCAGGTTCCCGGTTCTTCCGGCGTTCTGGCGGGCTCGCTGGGCAGCTTCGAGTTCCGCACGGCGAACGACTCCCGCCAGCGTGATCCCTATGCCATGCAGTGGAGCCTGAGTGTGGACCGGGACCTGGGCTGGAACACCGGCTTGCGCGTTTCCTACATCGGGATGCGCAGCGTAAAACTGCCGTTTTCGCCGGACATCAACCAGCCGCAGCCCTCGCGAACGCCCTTCAACCAGCGTCCCCTGACGGACCGGCCGTTCCCGAACTTCTCGCTGATCTACTCCCGCGACAATCACGCCAACGCGATCTATAACGCGATGCAAGTGGAAGTGAACCATCGCTTCAGCGGCGGCCTGAGCTTTACCAGCGCCTACACCTGGGCCAAGAACCTGGCCGACAACGCGGGTCCGGCGCCCTCCGGTTTCGCTGGAGAGAATGGCGGCGGCCGCGTCACCGATTCCTTGAATCGCCGCGGAGATCGCGGCGATGTCTACGCCACGCGGCGGCATCGCTGGATCTCGACCGGCGTTTTTGAGCTGCCGTTCGGCAAGGGTCGGAAGTTCGGCGGCGACGCCGGCGTCCTGGCGAACGCATTGATCGGGGGATGGCAGTTGAGCTCGATTTTCCTGTGGCAGAGCGGCGCGTTCCTGACGCCGGTGATGTCCGGCGGCGATCCCTCCGGAACGAACGGGAATGCGCGCGGGACGCAGCGTCCGGATCGCGTGGGCACAGGCAGCGTCGCGGAGCCGACCGCCGCGCGATGGCTGGACCGTTCCGCGTTCCTTTGCCCGGGCCGCGTACCCGGCGCCTCCGATCAATACAATTGCAGCGTGACGCCCATCGGCAGGTTCGGCAATTCCGGCGTTGGCATTCTTACCGGGCCGGGAACGGTGAACCTGAACCTGGGGGTCGCCAAGCGGTTCCGGCTGACGGAGCGGTGGCGGCTGACCCTGGAAGGCTCCTTCACGAATGCAGCCAACCACATCAACCTGGCGGACCCGGGTCTCAACATCGCCAACTCGGCTTTCGGGCTGATCACTTCGGCTCGGACGGCGGAGTCGGGCGGAAGCCGGGTGGGGCAGTTGGCCGCCCGCATCGACTTCTAGGCGGCGTCCTTGCCGCGAACTGGATCCGCGCCTCTACAATAGAGCCATGCCGCTTTTGGAACGGATTCAGAAGGACATGGTGGAAGCCATGAAGGCCAAGGACGAAATGCGCCTGGGCACCGTGCGCATGATCAAGACCGCCCTGCAGAAACACCAGGTGGATACCATGAAGGCGCTGGACGAAGATAGCGAGCTGAAAGTGTTGTCCTCGCTGTTGAAGCAGCGGCGTGAGGCGGCGGAGATGTTCCGGCAAGGCGGGCGGGAGGAACTGGCTACCAAGGAAGAAGCCGAAGCGGCGCTGATCCAGACCTACATGCCGGAGGCTCCCAGCGAATCCGAGATCGGGGCGGCGATCGACGCCGCAATGGCCGAAACGGGCGCGAGCTCGCCCAAGGACATGGGAAAAGTCATCGCGGCGGCACGCGGGAAGCTGGCTGGCAAACGCATCGACGGCAAAGTGTTGAGCGATTTGGTGAAGACCCGGCTGGCGTAGGGAATAAAGACATAAACACTTTTAATGCAGAAGGCCTCTTGCATTTGCCGGACTTCTGCCGTACTCTAAGACCCAAGAAGCAATGTCTCTGGTCCAACCCAACCCGGTGAATCGACTTGAGGGGCTTCTGGTATCCGTTCTAATTATCGGGGTAGTAATCGCTCACCCCGCCTGAACGGACCAAAGATCTTAACGAACTTGGCCACTGGCGGGGAACCAAACCCGCCAGTGGCCATTTTCGTTGCGGTCATACGGAAACAGGTGGCCTGACAAACGAATGAGTGAGAAGACAGGACATTTTCGGGGTGAAGTGATGAACGGCGCCCGGATGCTGCTGGAGTGTCTGGCGCGGGAGCAGGTGGATTGCCTTTTCGGCTATCCCGGCGGCGTCACTTTGCCCTTTTACGACGCGATGTACGATCATCCGATCCGCCACGTTCTGGTGCGGCATGAGCAGAACGCGGCATTCGCGGCATCGGGCTATGCGCGGGCGACCGGCAAGGTAGGGGTGTGCTGCGCGACCTCGGGTCCGGGCGCGACCAACCTAGTGACCGGGCTGGTGGATTCGCTGATGGACTCAATTCCGGTGGTGGCGATCACCGGGCAGGTATCGACGCGGCTGATCGGATCCGACGCGTTTCAGGAAGCGGACACGTTCGGGATCACCCGGAGCTGCACCAAGCACAATTACCTGGTGAAGGAACTGGCGGATCTGCCGCGGATCGTGCATGAGGCGTTTCACATCGCGATGTCCGGACGTCCCGGACCGGTGCTGGTGGATATCGCCAAGGATGTGTTCCAGGGGCAGGGAAGGTATGAGCCGGTGAGCGCGATTCACCTTCCCGGATACAAGGTGGTGGTTGAGGGACACGCGGGCCAGATCCGGCGCGCGGCGCAGATGATGTGGGAAGCCGAGCGTCCGCTGGTGTACGCGGGCGGCGGGATCATCGCGGCGGCGGCGCATGACGAACTGCGCGAACTGGTGGAGACGCTGGACGCGCCTGCGGTATGCACGCTGATGGGCCTGGGCGGGTTGTCGAGCGGACATCCGAACTTCATCTCGATGCCCGGCATGCATGGCAGCTACGCGGCCAACATGGCAATGACCGAAACGGACCTGCTGATCGCGCTGGGGGTGCGGTTCGACGACCGCGTCACGGGGCGGCTGAGCGCATTCGCGCCCAAGGCGCGGGTGATTCATGTCGATATCGATCCCGCGGAGATCGGCAAGAATCGCGCGGCGGACATCCCGATTGTCGGCGACGTGAAGCGGGTGTTGAAACGGCTGAATCAAACTTTGGCGGAGACACGGGAGGAGATGGAGGCGGTCGGCGGGGCTTCGCGGAGAGCCTGGAAGCGGCAGGTGCGGGGCTGGATGCAAGAGCATCCGCTGGCGCCGGAAACTTCCGCGGACGAGATCAAGCCGCAGCACCTGATGGCCGAGATCGACCGGCTGTCCGGCGGTGAGGCGATCGTGACCGTGGATGTCGGGCAGCACCAGATGTGGGCGGCGCAATTCATCCGCTTTCACCAGCCGCGGCTGTGGATCAACTCCGGGGGATTGGGCGCGATGGGCTTCGGCGTTCCCAGCGCCATCGGCGCGCAATTCGCCCATCCGGGCAAGCTGGTGTTTTCGATTGTGGGCGACGGTGGGTTCCAGATGTCGGTGCCGGAACTGGCGACTATCGTGAATCACAAGCTACCGCTGAAGATGATCGTGATGAATAACGGCTACCTGGGAATGGTGCGGCAGTGGCAGGAGCTGTTCTACAACAACCGGCTGAGCTCGGTGCAGCTCGACAACTTTCCGGATGCGGCGCTGCTGGCGGGGGCCTACGGGTTTCGCGGACGGACGATCGAGCATCCGCGGGAGCTCGCCTCCGCGCTGGCCGAGTGCATCGACGAGCCGGGTCCGTACCTGCTGAACGTGCGGGTGACACCGTTCGAGAACGTGTATCCGATGGTGCCGGCCGGCGCGGCGATCCACGAGATGGTGCTGCGTCCGCCGCAGCCGGTGGAGGCGTAACGCGATGATGCAACTGATTTCGCTGTTGATGGAGAACAAACCGGGCGCGCTGATGCGGGTCACCGGGCTGCTTTCGGCGCGCGGCTACAACATCGAGAGCCTCACGGTGGCGCGCACGTCGGACCCAGCGTTGTCGCGCATGAGCATCCTGGTGGAGGTGGAGCCGCACCAGCGGGCGCTGGTAATCAAGCAGATGAACCGGCTGGTAAACGTGCTGCAGGCGGCGGATCTCAGTGAAGCGCCGGCGGCGCGGCGGGAGCTGCTGCTGGCGCGGATCAAGGCGCCGCCGGGGAACCGCGCGGCGATTCTGAAGGAAGCGGAGATCTTCGGAGCGCGGGCCATCGACTCCTCGCCCGACGGCTTCGTGCTGGAAGTGACCAGCGAGGGCGAGAAGCTGGAGGAGTTCATCGAGATTCTGGGTCATTACGGCGAACTGGAAGTGACGCGCTCGGGCATGGTGGCGGTGCCGCTGGAGCCCAGGAAGCTGAAGCTATCCCGGCCTCGCGAAGTAGGCCTGGCGCTGGAATCGGAAGCGGCGGGAGCGAACAGATAAATGGCAAAACGATTCTATGAGAAAGACGGCGACCTGCGCCGGCTGGACGGCAAGACGGTGGCGATTATCGGCTATGGCAGCCAGGGTCACGCGCACGCGCTGAATCTGCGGGATTCGGGCGTGAAGGTGATTGTGGGGCTGTATCCGGGCTCGCATAGTTGGGCCAAGGCGGAAGCCGCCGGGTTACGGGTGATGAGCACCGCCGAAGCGGCTGCGGCGGCAGACGTGGTGATGATCCTGGTTGCGGACCACATTCAGGCGGATCTTTACCGCACCGAAATTGCGCCGAAGCTGACTCCGGGCAAGACGCTGATGTTCGCGCACGGATTCAACATTCATTTCGGTGAGATCGCCGCGCCGGAGGGCGTCGACGTATCCATGGTGGCGCCGAAAGCGCCGGGACACCGTGTGCGGGAGTTGTTCACCGAGGGCGTGGGCGTGCCGGCGCTGGTCGCGGTGCACCAGGACGCGAGCGGGCAGGCGCTGGCGAATGCGCTTGCCTATGCGCTGGCGCTGGGATGCCTAAAGGCGGGCGTGATCGAAACCAGCTTCCGGGAGGAAACCGAGAGCGACCTGTTCGGCGAGCAGGCGGTGCTGTGCGGAGGCGTCAGCCGCCTGATTCAGGCCGGCTTCGAAACGCTGGTGGAAGCGGGCTACGATCCCGAAATTGCCTACTTCGAGTGCCTGCATGAATTGAAGCTGATTGTCGATCTCATCCAGGAAGGCGGTCTCAGCTACATGCGCTACTCGATCTCGGACACTGCCGAGTACGGCGATTACTCGCGAGGCTCGCGCGTGGTGACGGACGAGACCAAGGGCGAGATGAAGAAGATTCTGGGCGAGATCCAGTCGGGCGCCTTCGCCCGGGAGTGGATGGCCGAGAATCGCAGCGGCCGGCGGAAGTTCCTGGCCATGCGCGAAGCGGGCCACAACCACCCGATCGAGCGGGTGGGCGCCGAGCTCCGCGAGATGATGACATTCCTGAAGAAACGAAAAGAAGCGGGCGTTCCCGCCGCAAGCACGAGGTAGATCTATGACCAACCAATATCCAGCCGATCCCGACGTTCAAGTTCTTTATCGCCTGCACCCGACCGGAGCGCAACATCTGGCCGATCTTCTGGATGCGCGCGCGCGGCGCGAGCTGCGGGATCTGATCCAGCATCTGGAGCGCGAAGGCTACGACCTGACGCAGGCCGACGGCACGCTGGAGTTGATGGTTCGGGAGGCGCTGAGCCCCGGGGTGCGCTTCTTCGAGATCACGCATTTCGAGGTTTCGACGCGCATGACGGGATCGCGCCAGACCGAGAGCCGGGCCGAGGTTGCGGTGGCGATTCAGGATCACACCTACCGCGCCGAAGCCGAGGTAAAGGGCGGCGCGATCAACGCGCTGGACGTCGCCTTGCGCAAGTGTCTCGCGGGGCGCTACCCGGCGATCGCTAACGTGAAGCTCACCGACTACCGGGTTCGCATTCTGGATGCGCGCGAGGGCACGGCCGCGCGCGCCGAGGTGCTGATCGGATGGGCGGACGGCAAGCGCCGCTGGGTAACGGCGGGTGTGTCGGACAACGTGGTCCACGCGAGCTGGCTCGCGCTGGTGGACGCGATGAAGCTGGAGCTGATCCGGCTGGCGGAACATGACGCGACGGTGGAGCGCGTGGTGGAGGAGTACTGCTGGGGAGTCTAAGGTATGCGAATCTGAAGTCATGAGGGTGTTCGTTCTTGCCCTCCTGGCGATCCCCGGCTTCGGCCAACTGCGCGACCTCTTCACGACGTCTTCGGGCGATCAAGTTCTGTTCGTTTCCGAATCGCGGCAGAGCGGATCGGACCAGCTTCTGACGCCGAAGATCTTCGCCGCGGGACCGGACGGCGTGCGCCTGGTGAAGCAGATCGCCCGTGAGGGCGGCCCTGGCTTCAGCAATCATTACCGCCTGTATCAACCGGTTGCTTCTGACGGGCTGCGGCGGATCGCGTGGAGCGCGCTGCGCGAATGCGCCGGCGGCAGCTCCTGCTTTCTCAACGAACAGTCGGTGGGCACGCTGCGCCATGAGGACGGCGCGGAGAGCTTCCACGGCGGCCGCGCGGTGATCAGCCGCAGCGGACGCTATCTGTTCGAACATTCCTCGGTTAACCCGATCCTGTACCGCGCGGCGCGCATCGATCTGGAGACGGGCGCGCGCGTGGATCTGAGCAGCGGCGTGTCGCGAGCCGGGAGGTCGCGCGCGGTGGTGGCGTCCAACGGCTTTGTGCTTCTGACCGGATTCCCGTTGCAGGTGTGGACGCCAGCGGGCCCGATCTCGATTACCAGCGAGACGTATCGCGCGGCGGTGATGGACGATGCCGGCGCAACCGTAATCTACGAAACGGCGGAGCCGCGGCGGCTTTTTGCGGTTCGCTGGAACGAGCAGCGTCGCTGGCAGTTGGGTCCGGGCGATCGCGACAGTTTCGGCGCATCGATCAGCGATGACGGCAGCCGGGTGGCGTACCTGACACGACTGGGCGACGTCACGCAGGTGATCGTGTCGGGCGTTGACGGCGCGAACTGGAAGCAGTTGACGGCGGAGCCCGAAGGGATCGCGGAAGTGGCGCTCTCGGGCGACGGCGCGACGGTCTGGGCTGCCACCATGCGCGGCGGGCTGCTGAAGATCGACGTCGCGACGGGCGCGACAACGGAGGTGATCGCCGCGCCGCCGCGGATCACGCGGCACCTGGGGTCGCTGGTTCCGGGGTCGTACAACGTGATCGAAGGCGTGGACCTGATCGGCGCCGATCCGGTGGCGGTACTGGTGGATCGCCGCGAGATGCGTTTGCTTACGGCATCGCCGGGCAGAATCGAGTTTCAGGTTCCATGGGAACTGGTTGTTCCGGGCAGCGATCCCGTGCGCGCCGCGGACGCTATTCTGTCGATCCGCGGCGCCGCCGCGGGCGTATTCGAAGCAGCG
>CAYOQB010000159.1:0-12101 GCA_964406035.1 uncultured Solibacteraceae bacterium
AATTTGTTCACGTGCAGGATCTGGAACTCGGGTCCGGCCTTCAGGACGAAGACCTCGCCCTGATCGTTGGCGAAGAAGATCTTGCGGTCGACGCCCACGGGCGACGCCGAGAAGCTCTCGCGGGCGGCTTCGCCCATGCGACCTTGCCACTTCAACTCGCCGCTCCGCGCGTCGAAACAAGTGGCGATGGATTGCATGTCGTTGACCATGTACAGCAGGTCGCCATAGAGCAGGGGAGAGGGCACGAACGGCGATCCCTTGGGGCTCTGCCAGGCTACGTGCGTCTGGGTGATGTCGCCGGCGCCGCCCGGACGGATGGCCAGCGTCGGACCCGCGCGTCCCGAGCAGCAATAGACGATGCCGTGGCCCACCACCGGCGTGGGGATGACTTCGAACAGGTTGCCGTCGCAGCGCCACAGTTCCTTGCCGCTGGCGGGATCGTAGGCGTACACCCGCTTCATGGAAGAGACGATCAGCTCGTCGCGATTGCCGGCGCGGATCGCGACCGGGGTGCCCCAGCCGACTTGCTCCTGGCGGGGAACGCGCCACCGCGGCTCGCCCGTTTTCGCGTCGAACGCGGCCACGAAGCCCTCGGCGGGCTTGCGCTGATCCTGGTAAAAGATCACCATGTCGCGATACAGCAGAGGCGATCCGCCCACGCCGTGATACGCATTCAACTCGCCCAGCGAGCGGTGCCAGGCGATCTTGCCGTCGAAGTTCACTGCCATCAGACCGTGATTGCCCAGATAGCAATAAATCAGTTTTCCATCCGTGGAGGGCGTCGAGGATGCGTAGCTGTTCTTGGCGTACTTGGACTCGAACACGGCCTTAGGCGCGTCCGTCTCCCACAGCTGCTTGCCGGTCTTGCGATCGAAGGCGAGCACGGTGCGGCGGTTCTGATCCTCGTAACCGGTCACCAGGAAAATGCGGTCGCGCCAGACGATTGGCGAGGAGTGGCCGCGCCCGGGAACGGGAGTCTTCCAGCGCACGTTTTCCGTCGCGGACCACTTGTCCGGATATCCCGAGCCCTCGACGAGACCCTGCCCGGAGGGACCGCGCCAGCGGGCCCAATACTTCCTGGCCTCGCCCTCGCTGCCGATCATGGAAACAGGCGATCCGGAATCGGCCGCGGGCAGGCGCGAGGCGGCCATGCCGGCGGCGGCGATTGATACGAAATTACGGCGGGTGATCACGCTGCCAGTATGGCCGGATCGCGAAGCGGGAGCAAGCGCGTTCGCCCCTGATGGCAGCCGCGAGTTCGCAAGATTCCAGGATGTTTCGTTCTACCGCGCGTAGTAGCCGGTCTTGGCGCGAACTTGCAGACCCTCGATTTTGGGGCGAATGGTAATTTTACGGAACAGCCCATCGGGCTGCGGCTTGGTGGAGATGTAGCCGATCTCGTACATGGACCGCAGTTCCTCGCCGATCTGCCTGAAGGCGCTTTCCACGCTCTCTTCGTTGGCATCGAAGTCGCGGCCGCCGGTCTCGAGGCCGATGCGGCGCATCACGGCAGTCCCGTACTTGTTGCGGGCGGTGACGCGGCCTCGCCGCGTTTCGGTGTAGCGGATGCCGTAGACGGGCGCGCCCACGTTCTGGGCGATTTCGATGGCGTCCATCATGTGGTGCGCGCTGGCATTGTCCTCGCCGTCGGAAAACACGATGATCGCCTTGCGCGACTCCACGTTCTTCAGCTTTTCGTCGGCGGCATGATAAATGCCGTCGTAGAACGCGCTGCCGGAAATGCGAATCTCCTGGGGGCCCAGGTCGAAGAAGCCGCGGTCGCGGTCGTGATACTCCTCCAGGTTGTCCAACAGCTTGTCATATGAGGAGGTGAAATCGGTGATCAGCGTGACCCGGTTCGCGAACCCGACCAGCAGCACGCGATCGCGGGGCTGCAGGATGCGCTTCAGGAAGGTCTTGATGTCGCGGCGGTGCGCCTTGACGAACTCACGCTGGCTGCCGGAGGAGTCGATGACCAGGGCCAGGGTAAGAGGCAGGTCCGAATGCCGGGCGAAGTACTTCACCGGCTGCTCCACGCCGTCCTCCAGGATTTCGAAGTTGTCGCGGGTCAGGTCCGAGATCAGCACGCCGCGGGCGTTTCTGACGGTGAAGCTGACGGTCACCAGGTTGACGTCGGTCCGGAAGGTCGGCGTCTCCTGGGCGAAGAGCGCGGCAGCGGCGAGCAGAGCGATAGGAGTCCGCATCAGACCAGAGTACGCAACAACCCGCCGCCGGTTCCAAAATCCTCAGCGCCGGACGGTGAGGGTCAAGCCCCCGGCGTCCACACCGCCGATGCGCAGCACCACCGGCACTTCGGCGCCTTCGGGGGCGTCGGCCGGAACCATGACGTTGACTTGCATGACGCCGAGGGTGCCGGGCGCCTGACCCTTGAACAACAGCATGGCGGGCCGGCCGCCGACGGTCACGCTGGTTTCGGCCACCGGATCGGGAAAGGGCGGCATCGCCACCGCGCCGGTCCGGCTCGCGGGCGACGTGACGCCCTGTCCGGTGGCGTAGAAGACCACCACGCCTCCGGGGGCAACCGGGGCAGTGGAGCTGTTGATCGTGCCGTTCGCGTTCCAGGCGCGCGGGAACAGTCCGGGCGAAGCAGAGGCGATGCGGATCCGCTCCTCCGCGCTCGCATTGCCCTGATAGCGCACCACCACCGAGGCTTCCGCCGCGCCCGCTGCTTCGTACGGAATCTGAATATTCACCTGATCCTGGCGCGTAAACAACACCGGCGCCGCGACGCCGTTCACGGTGACCGCGGTTCCGGCCAGCACCGTCGCCAGGCGGCCCGCATTGTCGAACGATCCGGCCACCCCGGTCGCGGGTCCCAGGTTGGATCCGAAGATCGATACAAGCTCTCCCGGCGCTACCGATTGGCCGGCGCCGGAGAACGCATTCCCGATCCCGCCCGCGGCGATGCGCGGAGCGGCGCTGGTGGTCTGGCCCTCGGTGACGTTCATGACCCGGTCTACGGCCAACCCCGTGAAGCGGTCGCGCGCGCCGGAGGGCCATTCGATTTCGACGCTCTCGATGTCCGTCGCGTCGCCCAGCCCGAAGTGGACATCCAGGCTGTTGTGGCCCATGAAGGTGTTCTGGGCGGAGACTTCGCGGCGCTGGGTGAAGCGCCTGCCGCCGATCGTGGCGGTGAGCCGTACCTTGGCGCCGATCGCGGAGCGGTTCGACCGCACGCCGGCAAGGCGGAGGATCAGCCAGTGGTTGCCGCTGGCATCATTGCGCAGCAACTTGTGAGTGCCGCCCGCGGCGAAGGACGCGACGAGCAAATCCAAATCGCCGTCGCCATCGTAATCCCCCGCGGCGGACGACCAGTTCGTTCCCAGAGCAAAGGACGCAACGCTGATACGGGTGAAGCCGCCGTTCTGGTCGTTGCGATACAGCGCTCCGCCGCCGGTGGTAGACAGGTACACATCGAGGAAGCCATCGTTGTCGAAATCCGCCCAAACGTTGGCCAGCGCCACGTGGGCGTCCGTCGCCAGCGGACCCTGGGTTACCTTGACCATCTGCCCTCCGTCGTTGCGGAACAACTCGGCGGGCAAGCCGCCGAACGCGGCGCCCCAGTTGGTAACAAAGAAATCGAGATCGCCGTCGTTGTCGTAGTCGATCCAGTTGACGCTTTGCCCGTCGCGCGCCACGACGGCGTGGGCGCCGGTGGTGATGCGCTCCAGGGTGGGCGATCCGGTTTCCTTCAACAGATTCTTGTAGAAGAAGTCGCGGCCCAGCACTCCGCTTGCGGGTCCCGCGCCGATGAACAGGTCCATGTCGCCGTCGTCATCGAAGTCGCTCCAGGAGCCGTGCGTATAGGGCGCGAGGCCGGTCACGGGATCGCCGGTGGTCACGCGGGTGAAGGTGTAATCGGGCGCGCCGTTGTTCAGAAACAGCAGGTTGTTCAGAGGCGGATTTCCGGTGAAGCCCGCCGGATGCGTCATGAACAGGTCCAGGTCGCCGTCGTTGTCGATGTCCACCCAGGAAGGCGACCAGGCGCGGATATCCTGGCCTTCCAGTCCAGCAGGCGTGACGGCGGTGAATTCGCCGCTGTTGTTTCGGAATATCGTGGTTCCGCCCGTTGTGTACAGGTCCGGATCGCCGTCGTTGTCGTAATCGCCCCAGGTGACTCCGACCACTGGCATGGTGCGGGTAAGCACGGAGGCCGCGGCCTGCGTGAAGTTGCCGTTTCCATCGTTGCGGAGCAGCCAGCGCTGCTCGCCTCCGGGAGGACCGCCCGCCAGGAACAGGTCGAGATCGCCGTCACCGTCGAAGTCGATCCACGCCACGCCGGAGGCGCCGTTTCGCGCGGCGGCGATCCCCGCGGGAGTCGCCTCGGTGAAGCGGATGGTGCTGGTGCCCTGCGCCAAGCACCAGGTGGCGGCGCTAAAAACCAAAACCAGACAGATTGCTGCGCGGTATGAACTGCTGTTGGAGAACATGTGTGGCAAACCCTTTCCGTTGCCCGTCAGACTACGGTGTGAGCTCCCTCCCGGCAATTACTCCGGGGCAGTTCATCCTTTCCCTGTGGCGAAACGACATCAGCCAGCCGTGGATTTTGAACATTCCTGGAACATCCGAAGCAATTTGGAACCTCGCTGGGGGTTCACATTGTGCTAGCAGGTTTCCAAAGACCGGGCAGAACGGAGGTCAACCTTTTGCGGGAGCTTGCGTCCGGTAGGGTGAGCGCGCTCCGGACAGAAAAAGAGGCAACAGGAGATAAGCAAATGGCAAGGACCTGGATGGCGGCAGTAGCCGCGCTGGCGCTGGTATCGGCGGCGGAAGCGAGATCGCCGCGCCGCGCTCAGAATCCGAACGTCACCAAGACGCAGACCACCACCGGCAACCGGCAGTCGTGGACTCGCGATACCACCTGGACCGGGCAGAACGGGCGGACAGCCACCGCGAACGCGGCGGGCGGCTGGTCCAACGGACAGGGGTCGGCAAGCGGCACGCTGACCGGACCGGGGGGCCGGAGTTCGACCTGGAATCGGAGTGCGTCGCGGGAGGGGAACGCGGTGAACTACAACAGTACCGCTACCGGACCGAACGGGAAGTCAGGGTCGGCCACCGGAACGGTCACTCGCACGGAGGATGGCCGCGTGAACAACGGGGTGCTCACCGGGCCGAACGGCAACACCCGGCCTTATTCGAAGACCGTCGCCCGCGATCGTAACTGAGGCGGCGGATAGTCGCGATGCGCCGCCTTTCCAGAACTGCCGGAAGGGCGGCGCGATTTCTTTTAACGTTTGCGAAACCGGGCGAGCCAGCGACTGTGTTCGCTGTCGGGCGTGCCCTCGGCCTCATCCGTGCGTTCCTCCAGCACGAAGCCGGCCGCCTCGAATTCCGGGATCGCGATCTCCAGCGCCAGCGCATGATTCCGCACCTGCACCTCCCGCGGGCGCTGCCGCGTCCGAACCGGGGCGGTCTCCACGATCACCACCACGCCGCCGGGCTTCAGCGCGCGGTGGATGTGCCGGAGCATCGCCTCCGGATTGCGGAATTCGTGGTATGCATTCATCACCAGGGCGGCGTCCAGCGAACCCTCCGGCAACTTGGGATCGTCGGGCTCGGAATGGATCACCTCCACATTCGTCAGATTCTCCTTCTCCAGCCGCTGGCGAAGGCGCGGCAGGGCGCTCTTGTTGTCGATATCGACCGCGTAGACGCGTTTGGCGGACTTGGCCAGCGGGATCGTCCAGTCGCCCGTGCCCGCGCCGATGTCGCCGATTACGGACTCGGGCGACACTCGCAGCGCCTGATGTACCCGGTCGCGAAGCTTGCCGTGGTGATGTTCGTGATCGTGGTCCTGCGCCGCGAGCGCGACGGGGAGAAGAAGCAGAATTGATTTGACCATGATCCAGCAAACCCCGTCAGTCCCTTCGCAGTCCCCCTGGCGGCGCAAAGAAGTTGTATCGAATGCGTAACGGGCGCGCCGCGGTTGTTACAACAAAAGTGCAACTCCGCGCGAGGCCTGGAGTTATGCTCAAGGAATGATCCGGAGCCGGCTGGCCCGCGCGGCTCGCGCGCGGGCGGGACTGTTAGCCGCGGCGGCGGCGATTCTGGCGCTGGCCGGAGCGCTCGCATGGTTCCAGGCGCGCAGCCTGCTGGCGATTGAACGCGCCACACGGGAGGTCCACCAGGCTCACCTGGGGCGGGTGGCGCGCGAGGCCGCGAAATCGCTGGAAGCGGGACTGCGGAAGACGGGCGACGACTACCTGTTGTCGGTCCGCGTGGAGGAAGTCGCCCGCGCCTCCAGGTCCGCGCTGGCCGCGAGGTTCTCCTCCTGGATGCAAGCCGATCCGCGCATCCGCCGGGTGGCCGTCGTGTACTGCGGATGCGGCGGTGAACCGGAGCTGCTGGTGACCGGCGCTCCCGCGGCGGGGCCGGCGGGGATCGCGGGATGGGAGCGGCGCTGGGCGGACGGCGTCACCCTGCACGCCCCTCACGTCGCTCATTCGACCCGGTTTCTGGCCGGTCCGGAGCGGAGCTTTTACGCCTCGCGGCAGATTCACGGACCGAGAGGGACGGGCGGGCTGGTGGTGATCGAGTTCGACTCCGCCCGGCTGGCCGCGAGCCTCCTGCGGGATCTGGAAGACGGAACACGCTTCGCTCTGGCCGACTCGCGGGGCATCTTGCAGCGGACCGGCGAGTTCACCGCGGAGGCTTCGGCGGAGCTGGGCCGCATCGCTCCCGCGTGGCGCATCGACGCCGGACTGGCGGGGCGATCCACCGCCGCGGTCGCGCGCGAGCAGCGTCTGCGGGCAACCTGGTTACTGGCATTGGTGCTGGTGGCTCTGGCGGCGGCGATCGCGCTGGCAGTGCGCGCCGCGCTGCGCGAGCTGGCGGTGGCCGAGCTTCGCTCGGACTTCGTGGCCGGCGTCTCGCACGAATTGAAAACGCCTTTGGCTCTGATCCGGCTGTACTCGGAATCGCTGGAGGAGGGCCGCGTTCGTCCGGACCGCCGCGCCGAATATTATCGGGTGTTGCGGCGCGAAAGCCGCCGCCTTTCGGAGATGGTGGACAACCTGCTCGACTTCTCACGCATTGAATCCGGCCGATGGAAACCGGCTCCGCGGCTGGAGAGCGTGCGGGGCGTGGTGGAGGCGGCGCTGGAGGAGCACGCGCGGCAATTCCAGGACGGCGGCTTCCAGGTTCGCGCCAGCTTCCCCGAGGGCGACGTGCTGGCCGAGGTGGATGCGGCGAGCCTGAGCCGCGCGATCGGCAACCTGCTCGACAACTCCGTCAAGTACTCGGGCGCGTCGCGCGAAATCGCGGTGTCGCTGGCGGAGCGCGACGGATTCGCGATCGTGGAGGTGGCGGACCGCGGAATCGGCATCGCCCCGGCGGACCGGCCGCGGGTGTTCGACAAGTTCTTCCGCTCTTCCGCCGCCGAGGTCCGGGCGACCCGCGGAGCCGGAATCGGACTCTCCATCGCCCGCGAGATCGCCGCCGCGCACGGGGGAGCCATCGAACTGGAAAGCGAGCCCGGCGCGGGCAGCCGTTTCCGCATCCGGATCCCGTCCGTTGCCGTGCCTGAACCCGATGACTACCCCGCCGAAACTGCTGATCGTCGAGGATGAGCCCGACCTGCTGCGCGGCTTGCGCGACAACTTCGAGCTGGAGGGCTATCAGGTCTGCTGCGCCGCGGACGGCGATGCCGGGCTGCGGATCGCGCTGGAGCAGCAGCCCGACCTGGTGATCCTGGACGTGATGCTGCCGCGCCGCGGCGGAGTGGAGCTGTGCCGGGACCTGCGCGCCGCGGGCTTCAGCGCGCCGATCATCATGCTGACCGCGCGCAGCCAGGAAACCGACAAGGTGATCGGGCTGGAGGCCGGCGCGGACGACTACGTCACCAAGCCGTTCGGACTTCGCGAACTGCTGGCCCGCGTTCGCGCGCAGTTGCGGCGGCTGCGTCCGGCACGTCCGGCTGGCGGGACCATCCGCAGCGGTGCGCTGGTGTGGAATCCGCGGACGCGCGAAGCCTGCTGGCAGGGAGCGAGGGTGGCGCTATCGCCTCGCGAATTCGATCTGCTGGGTTACTTCGCCCGCCACGCCGGGGAGGTGGTGTCGCGCCAGGAGCTGCTGGACCAGGTGTGGGGACTGGAGAATTATCCACTGACCCGCACGGTGGACAATCACGTCGCGCGCCTGCGCCAGAAGCTGACGCAGGCGGGAGCTCACGCGGACGTGATCGCCACCGCGCACCGGCTGGGCTACCGCTTCACGCCGGATGCGTGAGTCTCATTGCCCGCTGGGCGAACCGCCGCGGCGCGCGGGCTGCGGCTTGGGCAGCGGCTTGCGAGGCAGCATCTCCGGACGATTCGCCGTGTGATACACGAACGACGCCACGATGGCCGACATCTGCATCATGTCGCCGGGCTGGATGCGATCGTAGAAGTCCATGTTGGAGTGATGCGTCCGGCTCTCGTACTCGGTGGGATCCTGAATGAACTGGAAACCCGCCAAGCCCACCGCGTCAAACGAGAGATGATCCGTGCCGCCCGTGTTGCGGATGGTGATGCTGGAAGCGCCCAGGTCATGGAACGGCTTCAGCCATTCCTCGAAAATCGGCCGGACCATGTCGTTGCCCTGCAGGTAAATGCCGCGGATCTTGCCGGTGCCGTTATCGATGTTGTAATACGCCGAAAGCCGCGCGTGCTTGTCGGTCAGGTTCATGGTCTCGCGATCGGCGAAATGCTCCTTCACGTAGGCGCGCGAGCCCAGCAGACCCTGCTCCTCGCCGCCCCACAACGCAATCCGCACGGTGCGGTCCAGCCGCGCGTTCATCGTCTTCAGGATGCGCATCACTTCCAGCATCACGGACGATCCGGCCGCGTTGTCGGTGGCGCCGGTCGCGCCGTGCCAGGAATCCAGATGCGCGCCGATCATCACGATCTCGTCTTTCTTCGAACCGCCCTCGATTTCGCCGATCACGTTCACCGAATCGGGCGCGTCATCGAAGAACTGCGCCTTCACTTCGATCTCCACCTTCACCGGGATCTTCTTCTCCAGCAGGCGATAGATGCGGTTGTAGTGCTCGGGGGTCAGCGCGATGGTCGCGGGCACCGGCGGCTTGTCCTTGTCCTTCAGCTCACGCGATCCGCCGCCCGCGCCGAACACCGTGCCGCCGTCGCCGCGATAACCGGTCTGCAGAATCACGGCCGGCCTTTCGTCGCGCAGGAAGTTCTGCAGCTTCTCCCGGAAGCGACGCTGTTCCATGCGCGCGCGCATCTCCGGCGGGGCGTCGGCGGGGATGGGTGCGTTGGGGCGGAAATCGAAGTCCATGCGCGGGGCGCGGACCTCCATCTCCTGCATGTTGTCGAGTTCCTGGTCGGTCCAGCGGCGCGCCAGTGGCCGCGTCGACATGTCCAGGCGCTTCTCGCGCTCGATCATCACGATCTTGTCCGCCAGCTTGCCCTTATGCTTCTCCAGGTCGGCATCGGTGGTGATGATGGCGATCACCGGCTCGCCGGTCACCGGGCCGTTGGTGCCCGAGGTCCAGGCCAGGGGGAAGCCGATCAGCGGCTGATAGCCGGGTTCGAGCAGGTGCGCGGAGAACTTGGTGTATTCCCAGCCGCGACCGAACGGTCCCCATTTCTCCAGCTTGACGTTCTTCAGCCCCATCTCCCGCATCCTCGATGCCGTCCACTCCGCCGCGCGATTGTAGCCCGGCGATCCGGAAAGGCGCGGCCCGTGAACATCGGTGAGGTAGAACATATGATCCATCACCTTGGAATTCTGGAAGGCTTCGGTCTTGATCTGGTGGATCGCGGCCAGATCCACCTTCTCCTGGCCGATCAGAAGCGCGGTGCTGACTGCGACCGCGGCGCATGCACGAATGTTGAGCATAAACTTGGTCCTCGTAAAGGGCGAACTTTATTGGGCGCTGCCGGAAGCCGCGGCGTTACTCCTGGGTTGATCCCAACCGGGCATCGCCTTGGGCAACGGCTTGCGGGGCAGCGCCTGCGGCCGCGTCGCGACGTGATAGACGTACGCGGCCATCACCGCGGCGGATTGCATGACATCGCCCGGCTGGATACGGTCATACACATCCATGTTCGAATGGTGCGTCCGCGATTGGTACTCCGCCGGATCCTGCAGGAACGCGAATCCGTTCAGGCCCACGAACTCAAACGAAGTGTGATCGCTGCCTCCCGGACGCTGCAGGGCGGAGGTGGTGGCGCCGACGATGGTCCCGAACCCGAGGTCAGCCAGCGGCCTGGCCCAGGCCTCGAAGATCGGCCTCACCTCGCTGTTGCCCCCCAGCCGGATGCCCCGGAACTTTCCGGTGCCGTTGTCGGAGTTGAAGTACGCCACCAGCTTTGCGTATTCGGGCTTCACTTGCATGTCCTTGCGATCGGCGAAATGATCCCGCACATAGGCAATGGATCCCAGCAGCCCCTGCTCCTCGCCGCCCCACAAGGCGATCCGCACGGTGCGGTCCATCTTCACGTTCAGCGACTTCAGAATGCGCATCGCCTCGATGGCCACCGAGGAGCCGGTGGCGTTATCGGTGGCGCCGGTGCCGCCGTGCCAGGAATCAAAGTGGCCGCCGAGCATCACCACCTCGTCTTTCTTCGCGCCCCCTTCGATTTCGGCCAGCACGTTGACGCTGGGCTCGTCGGAATCGCCCATCACTGTGCGGATGTCAAAGCGCAGCTTCACCGGGATCTTCTTGTCCAGCAGACGCGCGATCCGGTTGTAGTGCTCGGGCGTGATCGCCGCCATCGGCGGGGGCACGGGATCCTTCTTTTCGCGCGAGCCACCGCCCGAGGCAAACAACGTCCCGCCGTCGCCGCTCGACCCAAAGTCGAGCACCAGCAGCGCTCCTTCATCTTTCAGAAACTGATTCCGCTTGTTGCGGAATGCCGCCTGCCGCTGCCGGTCCGGCGGCGGCGCAGCCGGCGTGGGCGGCTGCGATGCAAAAATCGCCGACCCCGGCTGCGGCGCGGACGCGAAGTTGCCCATCCGGCTCACGTCGGGAACCTCGGAAAGGCGCGTCAGCTCCGCCTCCGACCAGCGCCGCGCCTGCGGCTGCGTGGACATTTGCAGCACCTTGGGCACATTGATCAGCACGACCTTGCCCCGCAGCTTGCCCTTGAATTTCTCCAGGTCTTCCTCGCGGCTCATCACGGCGAGCACCGGCTCGCCCTCTACCACGCCGTCCGTTCCGGGCGTCCACGCGAGTGGGAATCCGATCAGCGGCATGTAGCCGGGCTCGATCATGTGACCCTCGAATCGCGTGTAGTCCCAGCTCTTGCCCCACGGTCCGAAACTCTCCGTGCGGACGTTCGTCAGCCCGATCTCCTTCAGCCGCCCCTGCACCCATTCCACCGCTGACCGGTACCCCTTGGAGTTGGTAACGCGCGGGCCGTGGACATCCGTCAGATAGAAGAGCTGGTCCATCACCTTGGAGTTCTGGAACGCCTCGGCTTTGATCCGGTGAATGACAGCAAGGTCGGGCTGGTCCTGAGCGGACAGAGAAGCAGCCACGAGCCCGCAGGTAAGCAGCAGTAACCTGGCTCGCATGATTGGAATTGAGAATATCAACTATGGGCGCGGGTTACAATTTCGAGTAGCGTGAAGATCACCATCTCCAAGGAG
This sequence comes from uncultured Solibacteraceae bacterium, assembly GCA_964406035.1. GTDB lineage: Bacteria > Acidobacteriota > Terriglobia > Bryobacterales > Bryobacteraceae > JAIEPW01. The sequence continues at coordinate 11,617 of CAYOQB010000159.1, forward strand.
AATTACCTGAAGGCCATCGCGGAGGCGGAAAGCGAGGGCGAGACCGTTATCGCCGCCACCCTGGTCCGCTGGCTGAAGGTCTCCGCGCCCGCCGTCACCATGGCGCTGAAGCGCCTGAAACGCGACAACCTGATCCGCGTGGGCAGGGAAGGGCAGATCACCCTGACCGCCGAAGGACGGGAGATCGCCAACCGGCTGCTGAACCGCCACCATCTGATCGAACGCATGCTCACCGAGATCTTCGAGATGGAGTGGTACAAGGTCCACGACGAAGCGGAGCAGTTGGAGCACGCCGTCTCCTCGGACTTCGAGCGCAAGCTGGTGGAGAAACTCGGCATCGACGGCGCTTGCCCGCACGGCAACGTGGTGGGCATGGACACGCCCGGCGATCGCCGTCGCCGCGGCTGGAAGCCGCTGGACGAGATCGCGCCGGAGGAAACGGTGGAAGTGGTCAGCGTGTTCGAGCGCGACCGGCAACTGCTCGA
>CAYOQB010000160.1:0-3258 GCA_964406035.1 uncultured Solibacteraceae bacterium
GGGACCCCGTAGTGCCGCGTTTACGCGGCGGGACCCTTTAGGGTCCCCAGTAAACAAATAGGTCCCCAGTAAGCTTCCTAATAACCCGCCCTCTACCGCTTCACCACCGTCAACGTCACCTGCGACGGATACTCCTTCGAATGATGCACGCTGTTCCGCGCCACCACTCCCTTCGCCTCATCGTAATTATTCCCACCCGTATTCAGGTTCCTGTCGAACCTCGGGAAATTGCTGCTCGACACCTCGATCCGGATCCGGTGCCCCGCCGCGAAGTAATTGCTCGTCACCATTGGCTGCAGCGTCACCTTGTACACTTTGCCCGGCTCCATCATCGCGATCGGCTTGTCGTACCCGTTGCGATACCGCACCCTCTGAATCGTCTCGTCCAGATTGAAGGCCTTCCCGTCCGGCTCCACATCCACCAGCTTCACCGTGAAGTCCGTGTCTTTCGCATCGCTCGACACATACAGCGTCACCTCGATCGGCCCGCTGACCTCCACTCCCTCCTTCAACGGCTCGCTCGAGTACACCAGCACATCCGCGCGCGATTCGATCTGCCGCTGATCGAACGACCCTCCCTGCACCGCGTTCCCCGTGCAGCAAACGTTGCCGCCGTAGGACGGCACCGGATTCATCGGATCGTACAAAAAGCTGTCCGCCTGATTCGCCGCCGGCGGAGCCGTCGCCAGCACACCATCGCCGTACAGGCTGTTCGCCTTCCCCCCGCTCGACAGATAGAACGTCATCGGCGTCGCGCCCGCGGGCGGCCACGTGTCCGCGCTCTGCCACTTGTTCATGCCCATGGTGAAGTAGCGCACCTTCGGCATCTTCTTCAGCAGACCCTTGTCCTCGCCTTTCAGGAAGTGATCGAACCACCCGTATGTCATCTCGTCGTACTCCAGGCGGGCGTCGCCCATCTCCCGTTCGCCGACCACGGTGTTCTTCGTCGCCCGCTTGAACGCGCAGTGCAGCGTCGGGGCGATCACCATGTACTGCTGATCCGCCACCTCCGGCTTCGCCGTCCGCCGCACATAGTTGTAGGCCGCCAGATTCGGACCCGCCGACACGTCATACCACGACACAAACCAGAAACCGGGAATGTTCACCGGCATGTTGTCGTGCCACAGTCCGCCCTTGTACCACGCCGGATCGTTCGGGGCGCGCTTCACCATCGCCCCGCCCGTCTCCACCGGCATCGAGTCCGCGAAGATTCCGTGCGGCCCGTCGACATTCTTCATGATGTCCATCACCGGCAGATGCCGCAGCGCCTTCGACCAGTCCACCGGCGGCAACTGCTGCGCCAAATCGAACGACTTCGACGCCCGGATCAGATCCGCCCGTTGCGTGTCTTTGGGAAACATCGGTCGCACCTGATTCTGCTCGCCGTAAAGCCAGGCGATGAACAGCATCTGGATCGCCCCTCCGCGATACCAGTTGCCTTGCTCGTAATACGGAGCAAACCGGCCGACCCCCGCCCCGAACCCCTGCGGGATCATCGTCGTGAATCCCGGCGGATCTTGCGCCGCCACCGCCATCTGCCACTCCGCCGTCGACGAGCACCCGATCGTGCCCAGCTTCCCGTTCGACCACGGCCGAGTCGTGATCCACTGGATCGCATCGTAGCCGTCGGTCAGCGGCGGACCCAGGATGTCGTAATTGCCTTCCGAGAAGAAGTGCCCACGCTCGTTCATCACGACATACGCAAAGCCGCGCTTCACCGCTTCCAACTGCGTCGTCATGTCCGAAGGGACGCCGTTCCGCACATCCCAGAAGTTGAAGTTGTACGGGGTCCGGCTGAAAATCGTCCCGTATTTCTTGGAGGTGTCCTTCGGCCGGTAAATGTCCGCCGCCATGCTCTTGCCATCGCGCATCGGCACCATCACCTTGCGCTCGACAATTGCGATCTCCTGCAGCTCCGCTTCCGTATTCTTGCGCTTCTCCTGATCGGCGGCGTCCAGGATGGTACGCCGCTGGCCCTCCATTGGCGATGCCAAACCCGCCACGATCGCCGCTGCCACCCAAAGCATCTTCCGGTTCCGGCTGTGCATCTGAGAAGCATATCCAAAACGGGATGCGGGAACAAAAGCGTCCCGCGCTAGGATAAGGGTAAGAAGGAGAGCCATGCTGATCAAGACGCCGAAGCCCTGGGACATCCCCGAGCGCGACCTGACTCCCGAAAGCGCCTACCTGAATCGCCGCGAAATTCTGGCCGCCGCCGGCTTCTTCGGCATGCAGGGCCTGCTCCGCGCCGCCGGCGAGACCAAGCCCAAGCGCAACCCCAAGTACACGCTCGACCGCCCCATCACTGACGAAGCCGCCGCCACCGGCTTCAACAACTACTACGAGTTCGACGCCGAACTGAAACAGGCCGTCCAGCACCTCACCGGTAAGTTCGTCACTTCCCCTTGGAAGATCCAGGTCAGCGGCTTAGTGAATAAGCCGCAGACCTTCGACCTCGACCAGCTCCTGAAGAAAATGCCCATCGAGGAGCGGACCTATCGCTTCCGCTGTGTCGAAGCCTGGTCCATGGCCGTGCCCTGGTCCGGCTTCCAGTTTTCGGAGTTGATCAAGCTCGTGGAACCCAAGCCCGAAGCGAAGTTCGTGCGCTTCACCACCGTTTATCGCCCGGACCAGATGCCCGGCATCAAGAAGTACAACTGGTATCCGTTCCCTTATTTCGAAGCACTGCGCATGGACGAAGCCATGAACGAGCTGTGCTTCGTCGCCACCGGTCTGTACGGCAAGGCCCTGCCTAAGCAGAATGGAGCTCCGTTCCGCATGGTGGTGCCCTGGAAGTACGGATACAAAGGGGCGAAATCCATTGAGAAAATTGAGTTCGTCGCCAAGCAGCCGGATACCTTCTGGAACAAGCTGCAGCCCGCTGAGTACGGCTTCTACTCCAATGTGAACCCCAAGAAGCCGCACCCCCGCTGGTCACAGGCCACCGAAAAGGTGATCCCGGCGATGGAGCGCCGCCCCACCCTGCCCTACAACGGCTACGAGGAATTCGTCAGCAAGCTCTACACCGGCGCCGAGTCCTGAACCGGCTATAAGTGGTGCCGCCTTTAGGCCCCGCAACCCGAACCAACGTCATCACCCACGCAACAAAAGCCGCCGCCCCGTAGTGCCGCCTTTAGGCGGCAGGGGCCTTTAGGCCCCGCAACTCGAACCAACTTCATCACCCACGCAACAAAAGCCGCCGGCCCGTAGTGCCGCCTTTAGGCGGCAGGGGCCTTTAGGCCCCGCAACCCGAACCAA
>CAYOQB010000160.1:3358-12074 GCA_964406035.1 uncultured Solibacteraceae bacterium
CCTTTAGGCGGCAGGGGCCTTTAGGCCCCGCAACCCGAACCAACGTCATCACCCACGCAACAAAAGCCGCCGCCCCCGTAGTGCCGCCTTTAGGCGGCAGGGGCCTTTAGGCCCCGCAGATTTGACTTCGGCGGCACTACAAGGCCGATGCGGAACGCAACGAAGCGCAGCCCGGAGACTCGGGACAAACCATGGAATCGCTGCCGCCCCCGAACCTCGTCTAACCGGGCGACGATCTATGAACCGGCTCGTCGGCTGGCGAAAGGTAGAGCCGAATAGCTTCTTCGATGCCACGCCAGGCTTCGTCTTCCGTCTCGCCTGCGGAAGTGCAGCCTGGAAGCTCAGGACAAACCGCGGAATAGCTGTCGCTATCGGGATCGTACTCTAAGACCACACGAATCTTTATGCCGTATCTCTAACCCGGCGACGAGTTCTGAACCGGCTCGTCCTTCGTCAGGAACTGCCAGAAATCGCGGACGCCCGCGCCCCAACGGATGTCGCGCACGCGGGCGACCCCGAAGTACTCGCGCAACGCTTCATCTCCGGGCCCGTAACGCGGCGCAAGCCGGAACAGCGTGCGATGCTTGCCGTTCGCGCCGGGCTCGATCAAGTACCCGTGAACCAGGCCGCGCCCGATTTCATAAGCGCCGGGCGGCAGCATCATGCTCCGCTCCGGCAGCAGGAAGAACCGCCGGTAACGGAACTCGATCCCTCCCTCGGGCCCCCGCCGCAGGCCGCCGTAGGTTCGCTTCGGCAGGCCCGCGATGCGGCGGTCCGTGAACGCGCGCAGCGGGCTTCCCGGACGCGGCGCTTCCCGCTCTCCCGTCAGCAGCTTCAAAATATCCCACGACACCACGGTTCCGAACACCATCAGTCGATAGGCCCACCCCGCCAGCAACAGCGATACCGCGATCACGATCAGCGACAGGATCAACGACGTGTTCGGGCTCAACACCGTCACCGCCGCCAGCCCCGCGAACGCCGCGATGCGAATCAACTTCAGCATCAGGTCCAGAAACGGGAACGGGCTCAGCAGCACCAGCACGTCGAAGGCCTGCCACAGCATCCACACCACGAACGTGCTGATCGCGCCCGCGATCACCAGCGCGATCGCCAGCATCGAATCGCTCCAACCCGTGGTCGCGCTTACGGGAGGCGCTTGCGCCGCGTACACCACCGGCATCCAGCTCGCGAACAGCTCCCCGATCCGCTGCTTGCCGAAGATCTGCGCCACCTGATGGAACACCACCGGGAAGGCGACCATCAGCATCGCGGCTTTGTTCACGAACAGCACTTCCAGCGCGTCGATGGGCTTGGTGACGAACGGGAACATCGCGCCGATCGTGTCTTTCAGGAAGATAATCAGCAGGATGATGGAGACCGGGATCCAGAACACCGGCAGGGCGTAGAACGGAAGCGCGGCGCGCTGCGCCTCCGGCGCCTTCCACCATTCCCAGATACCCAGCGCGCACACGCCCACCAGCGGCGAAATCGCGGTGGAGGTGACGGTTCCAACGGCGGTGGCGATCTGCTCGCCCCGGTTCAGCGTCAGCGCCGTGGCGGTGTCCGGCGTAGCGGGAATCTGCGCGAGCAACAACCCCGCCGCGCAAAGCGCCGTCAGGATCAGAAACAGAGCAATCGGAATCCGCACCTTCAGCCTCCGCACCCGCAGGATAACAGGCCGTGGCGACGGTGTTCAGCCGGAGATGTCAACCGCACCCCGGGACTTCATCACCTTTCCAGGCAGCCACCGCGGCCGGCGTCCCGGAGCGCTCAACTCCCGCAAGACCTCCTCCGGGATCACAACCCGCCTGTACAGCCGCCGCAGCAGATCAATGCTTTCGATCAGCACCAGATAAATGATGGGAGACGTGTCCGCTACGACAACTCTCACTGGCCGCGCGATCCGCTCGCCGTGTCCGCATCTCTCTCTACGTCCTCGACCGAAATCGGAAGGAAGACGCCGTGAGACTTAAGAAACCCGTCCATCTCGTAGCGTGAAGTGATTCCCAGCAGCCTTCGCGCCTGCGGCACCGTAAGCTTGCCTGCCCGCAGCCCTTCCAGGGTGAGAGCCTCAAGCACAGCCCTGCGGAGGTCCACGGCGTTCTCTCCGAGTAGTCGGGCCAAATCCTCCGGCAGTTCCAAGACCAATTCCATGCTTGACCCATTATCGCGCGTTCTGCCTTCCCTCCCGCGGTTGCAGCGGCTCACGACGAATTCGGATGACGCCTTGCTAGCGCGCTTGCCGTGGGAGGACGCGGGCGCAGTTTGGTCTACGCTGCACGACCCGCGCAGTAAAGCCTCCTGGCGGGCGTCTCGATTGACCCGCCGGACATGCACACAATGGATCATGCGCCTGATGGACCGTTTGGCCGTGGTCGTGACGCCGCGACGCCCCTTCTACGAATGGGTTCAGTTCGTGGAGCACGACCCGCAATTGACCCTCGAGGATGTCCGCGAGGAGCCCAGCGTCTACCTGCTGCCCGAGGTGGACGGCGAAGGAGATCTGTTGCAGTTGCTCGAGCTCTGCTACGGCCCCATCTTCGACGAACAGTTGGCATCCTGGTACCCCGATGGGGAGTCCTGGCCTCTGGACCGGTCCTTCGCCATGTTTCGCGATTGGTTCGATGTCACCTATCACTCCATGGTGTGGGACCTGATGGCCGATCCGAAAGACGCGGCCGAGTAGCCTTCCCTTCAGAAATATCGAGGTGTATACTCAGCCGCGTATGAAACCGGCGACTCTTGCCTTTTTCACCGCGTTGCTCATTTACGCTCAGCCCACACCCCGCACGCTATCGGGCTCCGTAGGCGATGCCAACGGAGCATCTCTTTCCGCGGTCGACGTCACCCTGACACCCACCGCCGGCGGCGCGCCGCAACGCGCCGTCACCGACGCGGAAGGCCGGTATCGCCTCACCGGCCTCACGCCGGGAACCTACACCGCACGCTTCGAAACCAGCGGGTTTTCAACCCAGGAGCAGCGCATTACGATTCCCCCGGATCGAAACCCCACTTGGGATATCGTGCTCACGCCGCAACTCTCCACCGAGAGAATCGCCGTGGTCACCACCGCGGACGCCGCGTCCTCGCGGCCGGCCTACCTGCCGCAATCCGGCCTCTCGCCGAACAGCATCCTGACCGCGTACGGCAGCTTCCCCACGGATGTTCAGGCCCGGCTGACAGGACCTTCGTCCTCGATTTTCCTCCCGCTGTTGTACAAGACTCCGGGACAGATCGGGGCCGTGCTTCCCAACCTGAGCGAACTCTACCCGGAATTCCTGGAGCTGACCGGATCCTCGGGCGCGCCCGTGCGCTACCCGTTTCGCATCATTCCCGCCCGGCCGACATTCTTTACGGTGGACCAGTCCGGCTCCGGTGATGCCATTCTCACCACGGCCGCGTTCGACCTGGTTACGCGGTCCAGCCCCGCGCAGCCGTCCGGCTTCTACACCGCGTGGCTGAGCAATGGCGGACGGTCCGACCCCGCGCAACCCGTGGTCCAGGACAAGCGCAACCTGCTGTCGTCTTTCGATCTTTTCGTCGCGAATCGCCGGGTTCCCGCGGCCGACATCCTGTACTTCGGACCCTCGGGCATCGGCGGACTCGACCAGTTGAACGTAAAGCTCTCCAATCCGTTTCCGTTCCAGGGCTGCGGCGTCCCGATGCAGATCGTGGTGACGCCCGTCGCCGGAGGACCTCAGTACTTCGGCAACGAGGTCACCATCCCCGTTTCCTCGTCCGGCGGTTGCGAGGATGCGCTCGGCTTCGATCGGGCGGAAATGGCCCGGTTGACCAGCGGCAACCCGGTGGGCACGCTCGACGCGCGCATCAGCGAGGTCACGTTCATCAGCTCCTCCGCGGCGCCGCGCAACGTGGTCTTCGGAACGCTCACCGGGTCCGAATTTCGAAACGAGACGTACCGGCCTCCGCCGCCCCTGGGCACCTGCCAGTTCCGGTGGTCGCCTCCCGGCGCGGTGTCACCAGTGCGCCGCCTCAACTTCAACGGCGCCGCGACCCTGAACTTACCGTGGGGTTCGTTTAACTTCTCCCCCACATCGAACAACGGTCCCTACTCCCTCGCCTTCTCGTTTCCAAGCAACTTCACCACGGGCAACTATTCGCTGAACTTCCCCAACGGCTTCACCATCGACAACCGGCCATTCACCTTTCAAACATCCGGAGCGTACGACCGGGCTCCGGGATTGATGCGCGAAGCTGTGGCAGCCCAATTTCAAGCGTTCCCGCCTGAAATCGCGGCGCCCACCTACTACGACCGGTTCATCGAATCCATCCTAAGATCGCCCGATAATCTGCGATCGAGGGTGGTGGTCGATTTCAACATCTTGTTCAGCGACCCAACGCGCGGCAACAGCGCCATACGTTGCACAGATCTCGGCACCTCCGATTTCGGCTTCCTCAAGCCGGCGATCCGCAACTACGAGCCGCTGATCCCACAAAATGTCAACGATATCACGGCGTCCATTCGTTTCTTCCCCCGCGACCGTATCCGCCGAACCCTGGACGGGACTTCGAATGTACTGTTCATCAACTTCGACTCGGCCGTCCAGTTTTCCGGGATCGGACTGCAAGTGCCTCGTTAGTGCTTTTCGGGGAGGTGTGTCACAGGGACACAGCTCCGCGCAACCTGGCCCCGATCACCCCCAGGGTTGGGTCGCTAACCCGTTGAAAATAGAGCGTCGAAGCTGTGGCCGTCGAGTTGCCTTAAGAGACGGCGAATTGATGGTAGTACCCTTTCAAACCTGCCCTCTGCTTGCAACGGGTGGGGACGGGAGAAGCGAGTCGGCTGAGAAATCACAGCGTGCTTGCGGGAGATCGAGTTTGGAAGTTCAAACCGCTCCTTCCTTCGTTCCGGCAAGTTGCAAACAGAGGGGCTTTTTTTGAGTAGTTATTCGTAACGTCATGATTTTAGAATGGTTTTCACCCCAGGGATCAGGGTTTCGGTGATCGGGCAGATGTTTCAGACGCGGAACTTGATTGGACGCGGGCCGCGTGGGAGTGTTTGTCCGGGCTGACGCCGGATCTCAGCCCGTCTTGGGCAAGCCGCATCGGGAAAGGTATCCGACTGCTACCTCAGGCACCGATTCCGATGCGGCTTTTTCTGCCCCCGGACTGCCCTCGTAACATCATCGGCAGCAACTACTTCTGACATCAGCCACTGCTTTTGCTGATCTCCGGATCCGCCGGGTCGCGGTGGTCCGATCCGTAATCATAGCATCGTTCCGCATCCCGGATGCAAACTTCTTCTTCAAGATCAGTTCCCGAACTTCACACCTTTGTAACGGATATCACTCGTAGGACATTCCTACCAGGCCAGTGTCCCGGTCCGGGGAGCCTCGGCCGCGTTCGGCAGATACACGGTGCCGCAGCGTTCGCACCGGTATAACTCAGCCTCGCCCCGCAGCTCCTCTGCTACCTCCGGACTCAGATCGAAGTACCGCTTCAGGTGACCCGCGCACAGTTTTCCTTGGTCGTTCTTCTCGTCGCAGGCGCGCATCCGCGGCACCCGGCGCTTCACCTTCAGCCCGGAAGGCAGCGTCCGGATCAGCTCCGACGGGGGAAATCGCGCTTCCGCGTACTTGGGGGTCGCTCCGGACACCGGTCAGCCCTCCTTCCCTTCCGGCGGGGCGGCGGCGACCGTTTCCAGATGCTCGTCCGAGTCCACCGGGGTTCCGGCGAGCGATACCTCGGGCTCACCCTGATGATGCCGCATCGGCTGGCGCTTCCAATACGTGAGCGACCTCCAGCCCCATTCGAGCGGTCCAAACTGGAAGTGCCGCAGCCAGATGGGGGACACAATCAGTTGCACGGTCCAGATCGCCAGCACGATGAAGTAAAGCTGGTAGCGCTGCAACTGCCCCATCAGACCCAGACCATAGCCGTAAAAGAGGAATCCGCAGACCACCGAGTGGGTAATGTAGTTCGAGAACGCCATCTGCCCCACCGCGGAAAGCCGCGACGTGAGCCACTTCAGCGCGCCGGCCTTCACCACGATCATGAGCAGCGCCATGTAGGCAATCGACACCGGCACGCGCCCGATCTCATAACCCGCGAAGTTGAATGCGCCGAGGACCGGATCGAAGTTCTGTTGCAGCATGAACCAGGCGGTCACCGAATTGATCGCAACCCCGAACACCAGCGAGACCGCCGCTAGCCAGCCGTAGAAGCGGAAGCTGCGCTCCGCCGTCAGGACGCCCATCTTCAGGAACGCGATCCCCACGAACATCATCGACATCATGTCCCAGTTGAACGGCGACCAGTACGGCATGGAATGGAAGCGCAACACCTGCTTCGCGCGCTGCTTCACGGCACTGACATACGTGCCGCGGTACGCATCCAGTTCCTTCTTCACCTCTTCCGCCGACGGCTTGATCGATTTCAGCGTATCCTTCCAGGCGTCGAGTTCCTTCTTCTGCTCCTCGCTCAGCTTTTTCCCTTCCTTCTCGAGCGCCATGGCGGCCTCGCCCTTTTTCTGCCGCTCGCGGAGGTCGAAGCCCTGCCCGATGCCCGCGCCGGTCAGCAGCACGATCTGCACCGTCGCCAGGATCAGCAGCCACTTGGGCGACATCTTGCGGAACGGGAACAGCATCAGGCCGACCAGGGCGTAGGGGTACAGAATATCGCCCCACCACACCAGGAACGCGTGCAGGATGCCGAACAGCCCCAGCCACAGCGTCCGCCGGTAGTACACGTCGGCGATATCCAGACCGGCGCCCTTGGTTTCCCCGCGCGTGATCAGCAGCACCGCGCTCGCGCCGAACATCATGGAGAAGATGCCGCGCATCTTGCCTTCGGCGAAGATGTACTGCAGCACGATGGCCCACTTGTTTACCGGCGTGTCCCCTCCGCCGTAGGCGGGGTTCATGTAGCCGGCCTCGGGATAGGCGAACGTCACAATATTCATCAACAGAATGCCGAGCAGCGCGAAACCTCGCAGCGCGTCGATGGAATATAGCCGCTCAGCGTTGGACACCGGCCCAGCGTTTGCCGTCATGCAGACCTCCTGTCAGCCTTGTAAATAAATGTTAGCTGACCGGACAGGCGATAGAATAGAGGTTATGAGCCGATGCTTGTTGGCGCTGGTCCTGCTGCTCGAAATCGCAGGCCCGCTGCCCCTTTCCGCCCAGAAATTGTTCGACGTGGCCGCGCTGCTGCGGCTGCAGCGGATCAGTGAGCCGCAGCTTTCGCCGGACGGCAAGACCATCGCCTTCACGGTGCAAACCGTGGATGTCGAGAAGAACTCCAAACCCAAGCAGATTTGGGTGGTTCCGCTGGAAGGCGGCGCGGCGCGGCAGATTACCACCTCGGGAACCGCCAATGAGCGTCCGCGCTGGACTCCGGATTCCTCGCGGATCGTGTTCATCTCCAATCGCGAAGGCGGCTCGCAGGTCTGGTCCATGGCGGCCGACGGCAGCGACGCGCGCCGCATCACGAATGTCTCCACGGAAGCCTCCGGGGTTGTGGTGTCGCCCGACGGGAAGAAGATCGTGTTCCTCAGCAACGTGTACCCGGAGTGCGGCTCCACTACCGTTTTCGATGACGCCTGCAACAAGCTCCGCCTGGAAGCCGAGGAGAAGAGCAAGGTCAAGGCGCGGGTCTACACCAGCCTGCTGTACCGCCACTGGACGGATTGGCAGGGCAAGCGGCGGCAGCATCTGCTGGTGGCGAACATCGACGGGAGCGAGGTGAAGGACCTGACTCCCGGCAATCGCGACGTGCCGCCGTTCTCGCTGGGCGGCCCCGACGATTACGCCATCTCCCCGGATTCGGGCGAGGTCGCATACGTGGCCAATACCGACCCGGTGCCGGCCATCAGCACGAATCACGACATCTACACTGTTTCGATTGAAGGCGGCGAGCCGCGCCGCATCACGCCCGGCGCCGGCGCGGACAGCGGTCCGCTGTATTCGCCGGACGGCAAGTACCTGGCCTACCGATCGCAATCCCGCGCCGGCTATGAAAGCGACCGCTGGCGCCTGTTCGTCAGCGACCGGCAGACTGGGCGGACCACGAACCTGACCGAGAACCTCGATCGCAACGTGCAAAGCATGACCTGGTTCCCCGACTCCAGCCGGCTGTTCTTCATAGTGGAGGATCGCGGCCGGCACGGAGTGCAGATGGTTCCGGTTCGCGGCGGCGGGGCGCGCTCCATCATCACCGGCTCGACGACGATCGACGATGTGCAGTTTTCGCCCGACGGCAAGACGCTGGTGTACACGGAATCGACCGGCGCCAAGCCGGCGGGCATCTACCGCGTCTCCTCCACCGGCGGGTCGCCCGCGGCGCTGACCAATCTAAACGATGCCCTGATGGCCGAGTACTCGCTGAAGCCCTTCGAGGAGCTGTGGGTGGAGGGCGCGGACAAGACTCGCGTCCACAGCTTCGTTTTGAAACCGCCTTCGTTCAAGGCGGGCGAGAAGTATCCGGTGTTGTTCCTGATCCATGGCGGGCCGCAGGGCGCCTGGTCGGAAGGCTGGGGCTATCGCTGGAACCCGCAGGTGTTCGCCGCGCAGGGATTCGTGGTGGTGATGCCCAATCCGCGCGGCTCCACGGGCTACGGCCAGAAATTCACCGATGACATCAATTCGGATTGGGGCGGCAAGGTGTACGAAGACCTGATGGCGGTGGTGGATCACGTGGCGGGGCAGCCCTGGGCGGACGCCGATCGCCTGGCCGCGGCCGGCGGGTCGTACGG
>CAYOQB010000161.1:0-11585 GCA_964406035.1 uncultured Solibacteraceae bacterium
TACTCCCCCTTACCCCCGGAGTATTTTGGAAGCGGAGCAGGTGGAACAGGCACCGGGCGCGCACCGGCACCGGGCGCGCACCGGGCGCGTCCGGGCGCGCTTCGAGCCACCGAAGCAAGGGGGAATAGCGCCGCGAATGCGACCATATAGAAAGTGACTCAGGAGGCGGCACAGCAAAGCGACCCCGAACTCGTCGCAGCCGTGCTCCGGAAGGATCGCAAGGCGACGGCCGAATTCGTCTCCCGCTTCGGCGCCGCCGTGCATGGCTACCTGACCCGGCGATTGATGCCCCGGCAGGATCTGGTGGAGGAGGTTTTTCAGCAGGTATTTCTCGAAGCCTGGCAAGGGCTGCACAAGTACCGGGGTACGGCGGGAGTCAAGGCCTGGTTGCTGGGTATCGCGCGGCACAAAGTGCAGGACCATTACCGTTCCCGTTTGCGCGAACTTCCAATCGACGAGGACGCTCCCGAGCCGGCAGCCCCAACAAACCTGGCCGAGATCCTGGAAGATCAGGCGGCCAAGGAGCGGATCTGGCGGGTGCTCCTCGACATGGACGAGGCGCCGCGATTGTTGCTCCTGTGGAGGTATTGGGAGGGATGGAGCGCGGAGGCAATGGCGGAAGCCGCCGGGAAGACATCGAAAGCAGTGGAGCGAAGCTTGGCGAGGGCTCGCGAGCAGTTCAGGAGGCGGTGGTACAGTGATGGACAGCGGCCGGCAGGGAGAGTCGATGAGTGACGATAGCGTCTTCGAGCGCCTGGCGCGGGAGTCGGAAGACGAGCGCGATGGGGACTTCTCCGTGCCCGCCCGCCTGCTGAGCCGGACCTATACAGCGGTGATTACCGCGCAGCAACAATGCGGACCGCTGCTGGACGTAACCGCGACGAAGAACGGCGGCAATCCTCTGTGTGTGTTCGAAGAACTGGTCCAGATCACGCCGGTCGGCCAACCCGCGAAGCAGATGTTTTATTGCCGGGTCTGCCACGCTCGAGTGCTGGCGGAGCAGATGGACAGGGCCCCGATCTGGTGGCCGCACTGTCCGTACAGCCAGTTTCAAAAGTAGAGAACCACTCCAAACCAGTTCTGGAAATTCGCCAGACGCCGGGGCGCGGGCGGCGTCAAAGCGGAGCTGAGGGGATTCCCCTGCAAGGTCTCACTGAAGCTGTAGCGGAAAGCGGCGTTGGCCGTGAAGAAGAGGTCGATGCCGACCGAGACGCGGAAGGCGGGACCGGTATTTGTAATCCGCTCGGGGAGCGCGGGGGCGATTCCAAAACCGGTGGGAGCGCCGCGGGCCGAGGATGTCACATGAACCGCGCCGGCGCCCGCGCTCAGGTATGGCCGAATCCGGCTCTTCCTCGGCCTGAAATAAAGCATCCCTTCGCCGATGATCGTGTGCATCGTCGCGCGATGCTCCTGGGTGATGGCGCCGCTTACGCTGCCCGCTTCGCCAGCCGCGAACAAAACCGAGTTTCGATTCCAACCGTAGCTTCCCATGACGCTGAAGAAGTCGTTGATATGCAGGCCCGCGAGGCCGACGATCGTGAGCCCGTTTTCCGGCTTGTACGAACTGAAGCGGGCGTTCGCGGAGGAAACGTCGGTGCGTCCGTCGGCCGAGAGCGTGGAAATTCCGGCGTAGCCGCCCACGAAGCGGTTCGGCTGAGCGGAAACGGAAGTTGCTAAGGCAAGGACTGCAAAGGCCGCGGGAGCCCTGAACATTTATTCATTCTAGCGGAGGGGGATTCCGGTTCTCGCGCCGACTTGTTGAAGGCCAGGCGAGAGCTTGGCGAATTCGACAGGAGGCGATGCAATGAGCATGACGAGAGGCGCGGCCCTGGTGGCTGCGACGATGGCGATGGGCGGCGGTTTGCTGGCCCAGCCGAACGGGCGTCCGGTCCCGAGGACTGGTGTGATCGACACGCCCGGCAATTACATGCTGCAAGATGACCGGCAGCCCTTTTCCGCGAGCGGCGCGGCGATCACCATCACCGCGAACGACGTCACCCTCGATCTGAACGGCTACGGTGTTGCCGGGCTGGGCAACAAGACGGGGGTGGGCGTCCGCATCATGGGAGCCCAGGGTGTCAAGGTGACCAACGGATTCATCGCCAACGCAGCATTTGGCGTGGTCGTAATGAACAGTTCCAATGTCGTGATCTCGGGCCTGCAGATACGGGGGCAAGGTTTGCCGGTGGTTGCGCCGCCGCCGGAAACCGGGATCATGATCGTGCAATCCCGCAACGTGGTGGTGGAACACAACGCCATCGACAACACGGGGCTGGGTATCTTCGTGCGCGGGGGCATGAGCCGGGGCAATCGCATCGCGAACAATACGATCACCGCCGGAACCAACGGGATTCTCGGGATCTGCTACAACCCGGCGGATGGCGACGCCAACGGGCCGGTGGGAGACCTGGTCTATGCGAACACGATTTCCGGGTTCAACACCGGGATCCAGGCTTCGGCTACATCGCGCTACAACGTTTTCAAGGAAAACACGGTTTTCTTCACCACGGGCATGGCCGTGGAGTTGCAGAATCCGACCAACATGGACATGAACAACACAAAGATCGACCTGATGCCGTAGCGCTAGGTTGGTTGGGGGCTCTGGAAGGGGTCCCCTGCCCTTCGTGTCCAACCCCGCGCACTGGCAGCCGACCGGTACGGGGCCCCCTCCCCCCTGCCTCCCCGTGCCTCCCCGTGCCAGTTCCACCTGTTCCGGAGATCCGCGATTTGCACCTGGGGCCGGTCTCCCCGGCGCTTTTCGGAGCGCCGCCCCCGGCTCGGCCTGGCCACCGGGAACGCAATGATTACAGTGACTTAGAAGATCTAGCCGACTTAGATCAAGCCCCAGGAGCAGGCAGAGCAGACACGGGGTGGTCCGACGGGTGAGAGTCGAAGTCCCTATCCCATTTCTGACCAATTCCGGTACACAGAAGCTGCTCGGGGCGATCTACGGCCTTTAGAATCAGCATTGCTATCCCAATCAAGGTACTCCCCCTTACCCCTGGAATATTTTCGAAGCGGAGCAGGTGGAACAGGCACCGGGTGCGCACGGCTGTTCCGAAAGGAGAGGGTGGGTTACTGAGAATCAACGAGTTACGAATCAGGTGAGGGTCAGGATGCTTATCCCGATTCTGACCGATTTCGGCACAGATGAGCTGCTTGGGGCGAGCCTTCGGGCTTTAGAATCAACGCCTCTATCCCGAAGGAGATACTCCCCCTTACCCCCGGAATATTTTCGGGGCGGAGCAGGTGGAACAGGCACCGGGCGCGGACGGCTGTTCCGAAAGGAGAGGGTGGGTTACAGAAAATCAACAAGTTACGAAGCGAGCAAGGGCCGGATGACTTATCCCTTTTCTGACTGGTTCCGGGACACAGGAGTTGCTTGGCACTCACCTTCAGCTTTTAGAATCAACGCTCATATCCCAAAGGAGGTACTCCCCCTTACCCCCGGAGTATTTTGAGGGCGGAGCAGGTGGAACAGGCACCGTCCGGGGCACCGCCGTTGTCCGAAGGCTGGTCCTACCTCATACGCCCGGCATCCCGCTCCGCACGCTCGTCAAGACGCCGACCGGCGTCGCAGCCACCCGACATTCAAGTCGGCACGCCGGCGCGAGGCAAAATCCAGCGCATCAGCACCACATACGCCACCAGCAACACGACCGCTGTGATCCAATCCGGCATCTCATCCATTAAGACGCACGCGTTCGCCGCGCCGTGACAACGTCAGCCTCTCTTTTCCTCCAGCTCCGCCCAGCGGGCGAACAGCCGGTCCACTTCAGCCTGCGCGCGATCCAGTTCCGCCGTTGCGCGTTCCAGAGCGGGACCATCGCTGACAATCCGCGGGTCCGACAGCGCCTCCTGCGCCGCCTTCAGCGCTGCCTCCGCCTCCGCGAGCTTCTGCTCGATTCCTTCATATTCCCGCGCCTCCAGGTATGACAACTTCTTGCGGGCGCCGGCCGCCGCCGGCGCGGGCGTGGCAGCAGCCGCCGGTTTCGGCTTGCTCTCCCGGTTCTCTTCCAGCCACTGCTCCCATTGCGTGTAGTCGGCGAAACGCTCCGCGCCGCCCTTGCCGTCCAGCCCGAGCACTACCGTGGACACACGATCCAGCAGGTACCGGTCGTGCGTTACCAGCACTAGTGCGCCGGGAAACTCCAGAAGACTTTCCTCCAGCACTTCCAGAGTCGGGATGTCCAAATCGTTGGTGGGCTCATCGAGCAGCAGGACATCGGCGGGCTCCAGCATCAGCCGCGCGATCAGCACACGCGCGCGCTCCCCGCCCGAGAGCTTGCCGACGGGCTGATTCAACTGCTCATTCGCAAACAGAAAACGCGACGCCCAGGCGGCGACGTGGATCACGCGTTCCTGATAAATCACCGAATCGCCGTCCGGCGCGAGCGCGCGCTTCAGCGTCACCTCGGGATCGAGTATGCGGTTCTGGTCGAAGTACACGATGCGCAGCGCGTCGGCGCGGCGAACGCAGCCGGCGCGCGGCTGCAACTCGCCGCTGAACAGGCGCAGCAGAGTGGTCTTGCCGCTGCCGTTCGCGCCCACCAGACCCACACGCGTACCGGCCGCGATCACGAAGTCGAGCCCCGTGATCAGATTGCGATCGCCGAAGCCCGCGGAAACACCCTCCAGTTCAATCAGCCGCTTGGTCTTGCGATCAGTGGCCGTGAAGTCGATCCCCGCGGTCGCCGTGCGCGATCGCGCCTCCAGGTCCTTCAACTCGGAGATCATCTCGTGCGCCTTGCCGATGCGCGACTTCGATTTCGTGGTGCGCGCCTTAGGCCCGCGGCGCAGCCATTCCATCTCCGTGCGGACGCGGTTCTCCAATGCTTCCTGTCGCCGGGACTGCGCGTGCAGGAAGTCGGCTTTCTTTTCCAGAAAAACGCTGTAGGCGCCTTCCACGCGCAGCAAACCCTCGGCATAACCGCGGTTGATCTCCACGATGCTGGTGGCGGTGTTTTCCAGGAAGTAGCGGTCGTGGCTGATCACCACGCAGGCGAAGGCCGCGTTCTTCAGCAACTCCTCCAGCCATTCGATCCCCGCCAGGTCCAGGTGGTTGGTGGGCTCGTCGAGCAGCAGCAGGTCGGGCTGCTCCACCAGCGCTTCGGCGATCGCCAGCCGCTTCCGCCACCCTCCGGACAGCGACGCCCCCTCGGCGCTGAAGTCCGTGAACCCGGCGCGGCCGAGCGTTTCCGAGATGACGGCGGTGCGATCCGCGTCTTCCACCCCGATCCGTTCCGCGGCACGGGTGATTACGCCATGGACGCTCTCACCCGGCTGGAACTGCGATTCCTGAGCCACATAGCTGATCCTGGCCCGCTTGCGAACCGCAACTTCGCCGGTGTCGGGCTCCTCGCGCCCGGCGAGAATCTTCAGCAGCGTCGACTTGCCCGAACCATTGGGTCCAATTAGTCCGATGCGATCCCCGTCCGAGACGGGCAGAGACAAGTCCTCGAACACCGGGTTAATCCCGAAGCTCTTCGAAACGTTGCGGATGTTCAGCAGGAGGGGCACTGGCATTACCAGGATAGTTCAAGATTGTACGGCAGATATAGCGTTTGCATCACTTAAAGCATATAATGACAATTTGGGGGCGATCATGGGCAACAAGGAAGACGCTCAAGTACCACTGGCTCTCTCCGAGGCCGACCAGAACCAGGTCCTGGAACTCTATCAAAAAATTCAGAAAAGCCGCGCCAAGCTGGTAGGTCCGGACGGCAAAACGCAGAACCTCCCGGTCTCGCTCTACGGATTTCTGGTGAAGCTGATCGCCGATCTGTGCGAAGGCCAGTCCGTCGCCATCGTGCAGAAGGATGCACAACTGACCACGGTGGAGGGCGCGCGAATGCTCGGCGTCTCGCGCCAGTTCCTGATCAAACTCCTCGAGCGAGGCGACATTCCGCACCACATGGTCGGAACGCACCGGCGCATCTATGTCCGCGACCTGCTCGCGTACAAGGCAAAACGGGATTCCAGCCGGCGGAAGATCCTGGATGACCTGACTCGGGCCGAAGCCGAGGAAGGACTGTACGATCTGGAGCCGCCGGATGATCGCGCAGAGTAATCCGTACGTGGCGGTTCTCGACACCTGCGTGCTCGCGCCAATGCCGCTGTGCGATACCGTCTTGCGCTTGGCTGAGGATCCGGCCTTCTACATTCCGAAGTGGTCCGCCGGCATCATGCGCGAGCTAAGATCCACGTTGCAGCGCATGGGCTACACGCCGGCGCAGGCTGACCGGCGAATCGCGGCTATGGAAGCCGCTTTCGAGGATGCCCGTGTCACCGGCTATGAATACCTTGTGCAGGCGATGACGAATCATGCTAAGGACCGCCACATCCTTGCAGCAGCGGTGCGTTGCCGCGCGCACGCCATCGTCACCCAGAACGTTAAGCACTTCCCGCCGGAAACAGCTAAACCCTATGATCTGGAAATTTTGACGCCGGATGATTTCCTGGTGCACCAGTTCCACTTCAACGGCGAACTGCTGATGGAGAAACTGACAGCGCAGGCGGCCGCACGTGGTGTTGGGCTGGAAATCCTTCTGGACCGGCTCCAGCGCTTCGCGCCGAGCTGCGTAAAACTGCTCCGCTCGGCGACTTCCTGATCGTTGCCGAGACTAGACGTCCCGCTCCTCTGAGTCACCAAACCTCCGGAGCATCTCTACTATGTCCTCGCGTTTTGCCTTCTCAGCCCACGCTCGCGGCCTTGCCCACGATTCCGCATCCGCTTCGGAGGGATCTGCACCTCGTTCGAGCAGGAGTTTCACCAATTCGGCCTGCCCCCAGCGGCAGGCCCACCCCAGTGGAGTACTGTTCAGCAACCCATCGCGGATATCGGTTCTCGCGCCGGCGTTCAGCAAGGCAGTAGCGAACTCCAGCCGTTGTTCGACAGTAACGTGAGCCCGCGCCCCGGCGACGCTATGGAGAATCGTCAGGTGGAAGTTGTCATCGCCGCGACCCAGGATATTGGGGTCGCAACGGGCGAGTATCTGCTTCAGGCAGCCCAGCTGATCGCCACCGTCGCTCCACATGCGGATCGGCTGCTCCATGATGTGGAACCACCACAAGTCATTTCTGGCGTGGTCCACGTGCCGCAACGCCATCCGCACGATCTCGGCGTCGCCCCCGCAGGCGGCGCCCCACAACAGTTGCTCGGCAAGCGTATCGCCGCCCACGCCTTCACTCCCGTATCTTGCTTCCCCGGCCAGCATCCTCCGGGCGAGCTCGGTTTGCCGGAAAAGACCTGCAGTGGTTGCTTCCGGAACGCCTCCGTAGCGCTGCAACAACTCGACCATCCTCCAATCCTGTTTGTCGTAGGCCTGGAAAACAGGATCGCCGCTCGCGTAAACTTTCCCGTTCGGATCCGCTCCGTGCTTCAGCAGCACTTCCGCAAGCTCGTGTTTGCCGGATTGCGCGCAGCAGTAGAGAGGCATCCCCCAAGTGAAGGCGATGTCATCGGCGTCCACATCCAACATGCGGGTGCGTTCGTTCGGATCGAAGCCGAAGTCCAGCAGCAACTTCAAAACACCGGCGCGATCGCAACTCACGGCGATGCGAAGCATGCCGCCGGCGCCCTCAATCTGGTTGTGAAGCGCGCCCTCCGCATGACGCGCCTGCAGCCATTCGATGTCACCCAGGGCAACGGCAGCCCATGAAGTCATGGCCGCGCCCGCTTGCATTAACCGCCCTGCCACCTTCTCGAATTCCGCGAGATTGCGGGAGTCCGCCGACTGCGCCGCCCAATCCAATGGCGTTTGTTCCGTCCAGTTGCGCCCTTTCGCATTTACGTCCGCGCCCCGCTGGATGAGCCATTCGATCATCCTCAGGTTCAACCCGGCTGCGGCCACATGGAGCGCCGTCCACCCGTGCCGCGGCAGGCGCGCCTGAATCAGGGAAGGATCGGATTCCAGCATCGCGATCGCCTGGTCGTCGCCAGCCGAAGCGATGGCCCGGCAAACCGCCTCCAGAGCGGCGAGCCCGGATCCGCCACGCTCACGCCGCCCCGCAGCTTGCTCCATGATCGCGACGAGTTCGCCGTACCCGCGATCCGCGGCCAACACCAGCGGCGTGGTCGCGTCGCGGTGCGGGTAGACTCCGCTGCGTGCGTTCGCCCCCCGTTCCATCAGTAAGCGCACCAAGGCTGGATCCCGCCGCAGCACCGCATAGCGAAGCGCGCCGCTGTTCACCAGCTCCGGCCGGCGCCCCAGCATCGCGCGAACCTGGGCGGCATCCCCGCTCCGCGCGGCTTCCTCGAACCGCTTCACGGTGACGCCATCCACAAACGCCTTTAACTTGGGCCAACTGTCGAAGCCGTAGGCACGCGCGAGCACGAGTTGCGCGTCATGCAAGGCAAACGAAGACGGATTCGCGCCGCGATAATGCGGCTCGACTTCCGCAACAGCGGCGGGATCCCCGGCGAGGAACGCGTTCAGGAGTTCCTTCGCCTGGCGTTTCAACTGGTCGAGATCCGGGTGCTCACGAAGAGAGCGGGTGGGCAGATTCTGATTCAAGTCGGCTCCTTTCCTGCGCCCGGTGTCCGCTCGCTCGGGCAGAAAAGAGTTCCGTAAGACCGTTTCGTTCTTCGATCCCGTTCAGGGGGACGCAGTCCTTTCCGCGGACACGGAGGCGTCCTGACGCGCCACCCACATTCTAGCAGCGGCGCCGTCCGCCGCCACCCCCGCGGTTTGGCTTAGGATAAAGGCGGCTCGCATGAACGGCGGCAACGTCTTCGTCAATCTCGCGATCGCGCTGGGGCTCGGGCTGCTGGTAGGCCTGGAGCGGGAACGGGCCGCCTCGCAACTGGCGGGGATCCGGACCTTCACGGCGGTGACGATCTTCGGCTCAGTGGCGGCGATGCTGGCCGGCACGCATGGCGCGTGGGTGCTGCCCGCCGGACTGCTGTCGCTGGGGGCCGTGATCGCGGCGGCGAACCTGCTGGAGCGCGACCGCGCCGATCGCAATCCCGGCATCACCACCGAAGTCGCGTTGTTCGCAATGTACGGAATCGGCGCGCTGGTGATGACCGGACCGCGATCCGTAGCCGTCGCGCTGGGCGGCGCGCTGGCCGCTCTGCTGGCCTTCAAGGGCGAGATGCACGGTTTCGCCCGCGGCTTGAGCGATACCGACGTGAAGGCGATCATGCGTTTCGTGCTCATCTCGCTGGTGATTCTGCCCGCGCTGCCCAACGAAAACTACGGGCCGTTCGAAGTCTGGAACCCGCGCCAGATCTGGTGGATGGTGGTGCTGATCGTGGGCATCAGCCTGGCGGGCTATATCGCCTTTCAGGTGCTGGGCCAGCGGGGTGGGACCGCCATGGGCGGGATTCTGGGCGGGTTGGTGTCGAGCACCGCGACCACGGTGAGTTACGCCCGAGCCTCCAAGGCGGAACCGGCGACGCTGCCCGCGGCGCTACTGGTGATCCTGCTCGCGTCGGGGGTGGTGTTCGGGCGGGTGCTGGTGGAGATGGCGGTGGTCTCGCGTGAGCTGTTTGGCGCGGCCCTGCTGCCGGTGCTGCTCCTGGCGGCCACCGTTTTCGTTCTGGCCGGAGTCGCGTGGTTCCGCCGGCCCGGAGACGGAGAG
This sequence comes from uncultured Solibacteraceae bacterium, assembly GCA_964406035.1. Lineage (GTDB taxonomy): Bacteria > Acidobacteriota > Terriglobia > Bryobacterales > Bryobacteraceae > JAIEPW01. The sequence continues at coordinate 9,586 of CAYOQB010000161.1, forward strand.
ATTCCCAAGCCGGAGAACCCGGCTGAGCTGAAGCCGGCGCTGCTGTTCGCCGCGGGCTACGCGGTGGTGCTGGCAGTGACAGCGGCCACGCGGCACTACTTCGGCGAGGGCGCGTTGTTCTTCGTCGCCGCGCTCTCCGGACTTACCGATGTGGACGCGATCACGCTCTCCACGGCCAACCTGGTGCAAGGCGGTTCGCTCGCGGCGGCTACCGGCTGGAAGCTGGTGGTCACGGCGGTGCTCTCCAACCTGGTATTCAAGGCGGCGGTGGTCGCCTGGCTGGGGCACGCATCCCTGTTCCGCAAGGTGGCGGCGTCCTACCTGGTGATCTTCGCCGCCGGGCTGCTGTTGCTGTGGCTGTGGTAGCGGGGACTAATTCACGCGCTTGGCCACATAGGTGCCGTTGGGCTGGTAGAAGATCAGCTCACCCGAATCCTTGCGAAATTCGACGTTGTATCCGGTAAGCCCCGGCACGTCGAAGCGCGTTCCCGACACTGGTTTCAGCTCGTACGGCGGCTGTCCGGGCATCGCCAGCGCCAGTGCCGAATCGCTTTTCAAGCTGACGGTGACCGTCTGCGGGCCGAGCGCGTAGGATCCCGTGAACGGCTGCAGGAAGGTTCGCTCCCGCATGGAGGCGTCGGCGCGGCGGGCGAACGCGATCTCCTTCACGCTGCTTTCGAAGGGCAGCGTCAGGCCGGCAACATCGCCTTGCAGACTGGTCTGGAACTGCACCTTGGATCGCGCCAGCACGCGCGAGTTTTCGCCGATCTCGAAAATGTCGTAGTGGAAGTGCGCCAGCGGCGCGGTGAAGCCGTTGAAGGTGAACGTCAGCGCGCCATTTTGCTGGCCGATGCGCACCAGGCCATAGGCGGGGTGCTCGTATTCGCCCGCGTACTCGCTCAGCGCGTGGGAGGGCTGCGTGCCGGCGCGTTTCGGGGTGTAGCCTTTTTCCTTCGCGGCGGCTTCGGAGGCGCGCTGCAGCTTTTCGTCCGCCTTCATGCGCGCAGTCCAGTCCACCGGCTCCACGCCGAGCAGCAAATCCCACACGCGATAGGCGAGCACGGCGGGAAGGCTGCTGCCGTTCATGTTGGTGAGCACCACCAGGCCCGCGTTCTCCTGCGGCAGCATCGCGATCAGCGCGCTGAAGCCGTCGATATTGCCCCCGTGCTGCACAAGCTTGCGCCCCTGATAGCTGCCGACCATGAGACCCATGCCGTAGCTCTGGTGGCCGTTTTCCTTCCAACGCAGCGCACCGGGGATCACCATCTGCGGCGTCGTCATCTGCTGCACCGTGGCGCTGGAGAGAATTTGCGCGCCTTCGTGCCTGCCCTGGTTCAGGTACATCGCCACGTAGCGGATCATGTCCTCGACGTTCGAGTTGATGCTGCCCGCCGGACCGATCTCGTCGATCACGCGGAAGTCGGTGAGCTCCACCTGATCCTTCACTCGGCGGTACGGCAGCGCGTAGTCCGGCGCCTTCTGCGAATCGGCGACCGCGAAGTTGGAGGACTTCATACCCAGCGGCGCGAACAGCCGGCGGCGAACCAGATCCTCCCACGAGGAGCCCGCCACCTTGCCCGCCAGATACCCGGCAGTGACGAACATCAGGTTTTGATACTGGTAGGTGGTGCGGAACTCGCGGCTCGGCTCGAGGTGGCGCAGCCGCTCCACCATCTGCTCGCGGGTGAGCGGCGAATTGTACCAGACGGAATCATGGCGGGGCAGTCCGGAGCGGTGCGTCACCAGGTCGCGCGGGGTCATCTGCTCGCTGGCGAAGCGGTCGTAGAGCCGGAAGGCGGGCAGATACTCGCGAACCGGCTTGTCCCAATCGAGTTTGCCTTCATCCACCAGCGCGCCCAGCGACGCGACTGTGAAGGATTTGGTGACGGAGCCGATGGCGAACACGGTCTGGGGTGTCACCGGAAGGCTCTTGGACCTGTCGCGGAGGCCGTAGCCCTTGGACAGAATCACCTTGCCGTCCTTCACCACGGCGATGGCGG
>CAYOQB010000162.1:0-11453 GCA_964406035.1 uncultured Solibacteraceae bacterium
ACGGATATGTCGGATTCATCTTCGGATCCGTCAAGGCCAACCCGTGGTGGTCCACGCCGCTGATGCCGATTGTGTTCCTATTCTCCGCGATCGTGTCCGGAATCGCCGCGGTGATGCTGTTGTACATGGCGGCCATGCGGCTGATGCGGCGGCCCATCGACATGCCGTGCGTGGACACCATCGCCAAGTACCTCTTCTACGCGTTCGTGATCGACTTTTCGCTGGAGATGCTGGATTTGATTCACCGCATCTATGAGGCCGATGAATCCTTCCGCACGCTGGACTTCATGGTGCAGACGCGGTTGTTCCTGTCGCAAATCGTGCTGCAGATCATCCTGGGCACGCTGCTGCCGCTGGCGTTGCTGGCGTTCACGCAGGTGCGCAAGCTTTCCGAGGCGGCGCGCCGCGGCATCTATGTCACCGCGGGGGTGCTGACGCTGGTGGGGATCTTCGCCATGCGCTGGAACGTGGTGATCGGAGGCCAGCTTTTCTCCAAGAGTTTCCTCGGCTACACGACATACAAGATGGAGTTCGCGACGCGGGAAGGGTTGCTGGCCGCGATCGCGCTGATGGTGCTCCCATTCCTTATTTTGTGGGGGTTGGTGAAGATCCTTCCGCCGTGGCCGGAAAGCGCGGCCAAGGCGGCGAAAACGGCGTAAACCAGGTGCCCGCGGCCCGCGCGGCCGCGAGGAGGCGTCCATGGAACCGAGCGCTGTCATTCTCTCCCGGCTGGAGGTGCTCAGCCGCGAGGTCGCCGATCTGCGGGAACGCGTGGGCCGCCTGGAACAGTCGCCGGCCGCCGCGGTGGAGCGTGTCGCACCGGCCGATGCCGCGTTGGACCCGTTATCGATGGGCGATCTGGACGTGGGCGCGCTCACCGGCGCGTCCGGGCTCGTGCCCGCCGCGGGACGCCTCTTCCTGGGGATCGCCGGAGCCTTCGTGCTGCGCGCGGTCGCCGATTCGGGCTTCCTCCATCCCCTGCTGGCGGTGGGGCTGGCGGTGATCTATGCCGCGTTCTGGCTGCTGAGCGCCATCCGTCTGGCGCCGCGCAGCCATTTGATGGCGGGCGCGCACGTGCTCACCGCGGTGCTGATCATTTATCCCATGGTGTGGGAGACTACCATCCGTTTCCGCGCGCTCTCGGCCGGCGCGGCGGCGGCGCTGCTGGCGGCATTCACGATCCTGGGCCTGGCGGTGACGTGGAAGCGGGAGCTGGGCGAGATCGTGTGGATCACGGCGCTGGCCGGAGCATTCAGCGCGCTGGGCCTGCTGGCGGCGACGCAAAACCTGATGGTGTTCTCGACCGCTTTGCTGGCGATGGCGCTGGCGGTGGAGGCCGGCGCGGCAGCCGATCAATGGCTGCGCGTGCGTATCCCGGTGGCGCTGGCGGTCAATCTGGCGCTGCTGGTCACCGGCTGGCTGGCGGGCATGGACAAGCTGCCGGACGGCTACGCTCCGGTCCCGCCGCTGGCAGCCGCCGCGCTGCCCGCGGCGCTGCTGGGGATCTACACGGCGAGCATCGGATTCCGGGTTTTTGCCCGAGGCAAGCGCATCCGCTTTTTCGAGATCGCCCAGAGTGTCGCGGCCTTCGCGATCGCGCTGTTCGGCCTGCTGCGGGTTACCCGCGAGCCGGTTGCCATCGGGTTGCTCTGCCTGACCGCCGGACTGATCTGCTACCTGGCCGCGTTCGGATTCCTGGCCAGGCATGGGCAGCGGGAGCGCACGTTTTACGCCTACTCCACTTTCGGCCTGCTGCTGCTGCTGACCGGACCGCTGCTGATCGCCGGTCCGGGCGGGGCGGCGACGCCATGGACCGGGGTGGCGGTGCTGCTGTCGGCGCTGGCCGCGCGCATGGAGTCGCGTTCGCTGCGCGTTCACAGCGTGGTCTATCTTGCCGCCGCGGCCGTATTCTCGGGCCTGGCGGCGTTCAGTTTCCGCGCGCTGCTTGGCGCGGCTACCGGAGGTGCGGTGTTCCTGCTGCTGCCCACGGCAGGCGCGGTAGCCGCATACGCGATCGACGCCGCCCTCCGGAAAGAAGCGCCCGATTCGCCAATAGAGCGCGCGCTATCCTTCGCCACCGCCGCGGTCGCGGCGTGGGCGGTGCTGGGCCAGGCGGCTTTCTGGATCTTTCCGGGCACGGGCAGCGTGGGCATCGTCTCCCGCACCGTTCTGCTGGCCACGGCCGCGCTGGTGTTGCGCTACGTGGGCGAGCACCGGGATCGCGCCGAGCTCACCTGGATGGTTTATCCGCTGATGCTGTTCGCGACCTTCAAGCTGTTCGCGCAGGACTTCGGGGCCCAGCCGGCGGCGCTCGCCGCGTCCCTGGTGGTGATCGGAGGCACGATGCTGCTGCTGCCCAAGATCCGCCACAGCCAGCCGATGTCCAAGGCCGCGGCGTCGTGACCGGTTATCGCGGTGGGGCGGGCGGCGCGCCGCGCAGCAGGTCGCGCAGCCGCTCCCCCAGCGTGCCCCATTCCTCCAGGCGTCCCGGCTTGACCACGAAATCGACCACGCCGAACGCCGTGGCGGCTTTCTGGTCGCGATCGGAGCAAGCGGAGCTCCACACGATCACCGGCACGGCGCGCAGAGCTTCGCTCTCGCGAACGGCGGCCAGCAGCGACAGGCCATCCTCCTTGGGAATATTGACGTCCAACAGAATCAGGTCCGGGCGGGACTGCGCCGTGTGGCCGCCGGTGATGTAGCGGCGGGCCTCCTGTCCGTCCCCGATGACGCGGATCTCGCATTCGATGCCGGCGTTCCGCAGCGCGTCCTCCAGCAGCAGGATGTCGGCGTCGTTATCTTCGATTACGGTGATCTTGGGCATGCTTCCAATTCTTGGTTCCGCCCTTACTTTACGCCGGAATCGCCGGCGAAGGGGCGCACCGGCGCTTCGCGGCCGATGGTTCTTTCGTCACCACACTCCAAGCGGCCGTGTCTCCCGTGTCGAACGCTCGCCTCGCGGATCCTGCGAGAGGTCATACGCTCGGAGGCGGCACGCCGGGCACTCTGCGGTACAGCGACACCGCACCCGCGGGGTGGACGGCCTTCCAGCGGTTGGGATCCTGGCGCAGCGCCTCCCATAACTGATCGTGGTGCGCGCGGCCGGGTTTCGCGGGGGAGCTGTCGTCCAGCAGGACGAACTCGATGCCCCGGGCATCGAGTTCGCGGAGCACCTCGCCGGATCGGCCGAAACGCAGTTGGTAGCGGGTGACGTTCCAGTCGGTGTCCACCAGGAGTTTCGTGGCGCGAAGGACGGCGCGGCCGGGACGGCGGGGTTCGAGCAGCGCGAGCTCCGCCACCATCGCGCCCTCGGAGTCCTGGGAGGAGACCAGAATCACGGCCTGAGGTCCGGCCAGGCGGACCAGTTCGCGGGCGGCTTCGCGGATCCCGGGCGTGGCGAGCTCGGAGCCCGGCGCGGGCGCGGTCCAGGGGAGCGCTATCGCCAGCAGGGCGATCGCCGCCGTGGCTGCCGCGCGATTGGGCGCCAGCCGGCGGATCGCGAAGCCCGCCAGCAGCAGCAGGCAGGGCAGCGCCAGAATCACGTAACGGACTTCGGGAAACACCGGCGCCATCCCCAGAAAGATGGCGAAGGCGAACGGCTGCACCAGCACCGGCACCCACCTTGTGTAGCCGTGCCTCCGCGGGATCAGGAGCGCCGCTCCCGCGGCGGCGGCAAGCAGCAGCACCGGGCCGGCGGCGCGGAGGAACGGCGACGCGACGCCCAGCCAGACCTCGCCCAGGTCCGGTCCGGAGCCGGGGGGCAGCAGGCCGCGGTTCCAGAAATCGCGAGCCAGCCAGAACCACGGTCCCGCCACCAGCAGCGCCGTGGCCGCGGCGATCCACAGTCCGGGATGCCGGAGCAGCCGCCAGCGTCCGGACACGCCGATGGCGAGCAGAACCATCAGCACCAGGTACGCCGAACTGAGTTTCGCCAGCAACGACAGCCCGGTAAGGAATCCGAACACGAAACCGCCGCGCCGGGACGGCGAATCGAGGAAGCGGGCAAAGGCGAGCAGGGCGGGAATGGAGAGCAGGGTGACGAACACGTCGGAAGTCACGCTGCGGTTCGCGGTCTGCACCGCCGGCAGCAGCGCGAACGCGGCGCCCAGCAGAACGGCGGAGGGGCTTCCGAACTCCTGCTCCGCGAAGCGGTAGATCACCAGGGAGACGCCCGCCGAGAGGAGGGCCAGCAGCACCAGCAGAGATTCGCGGGACACTCCGGCCGCCAGCATCCAGGCGGCTTGCGTGGCATAAAACAAAGGCGGCCAGTAGCCGATGCCGAGCGTCGGGTGGCTGGCGTAGAAGCGCCGGGCAAAGCCCAGCGGCGATTCCGGGACGCCGTGGACCGCGTAGTCGCGCACCAGCAGGCCGCTCATCAGGTGCGCGGGTTCGTCGCCGGCCATCACTCCCTGGCCGCCATAAGCGCCGCCCAGGTATTGCAGCAGCAGCGTGAGCGCGACATAGCCGGCGTACACCGCCGCGATCCGCAGCCAGGGCAACGCCCGCGGGCCCGCGCGATGCGGCGCGGGCGCGCCGGCGATCATGATCTTCGCCACCAGCATCTCAGCCAGCCTCGCCGGCCGCAGCCGCGGCGAGCCGGGACAGCGGCCGGAAACGGAATCGCAGCAGCGTCCACAGGGCGATCACTCCGTCGCGAGCCTTGATCTTCTTGCCCTCCTCCGCGGTGCGCGGCTGATAGGAGATCGGAACCTCCACGATGGGCAGTCCGGCGCGAGCCAGGCGGGCGGTGATCTCGTGATCGGTTTCGAAGCCGGCGGTCTCCAGGCGCATCCGGCGGACCACATCGCCGGGGTAGAGCTTGTACGCGGTCAGCGTGTCGGTGATCCAGCGGCCGTAGAGCAGCAGCGCCCACAGGCTGAGGATCACGCCGGCGAGCCAGGGGCCGATGCCCTGTTCGGGATGCTTGCCGGGAAACAGCCCCAACCGGCGGCGCCGCAGTTGTCCCAGGGTGCGGCTGCCGTAAACGGTCACTCCGGGCCGGCCGGCGGCGGACAACAGCTTCCGGTAATCCTCGGGATCGTACTCCAGGTCGGCGTCCTGAATCAGAACATAGTCGCCGGTGCTGGCGGCGATGCCGCGCTGCACGGCGCGGCCCTTGCCCTGGTTGGGAACCTGGTCGATGCAGCGGACTCCCATCGCTTCAAACCGCCGCGCCGCCTGGGACGTGCCGTCCGAGCTGCCGTCGTTGACCACGATCACTTCCTTGCGGAAGCCGAGCCCGCCGGTATCGACGGCCAGCACCCGCCGCAGCAGCGTGGCGATGAACTTCTCCTCGTTGTAGGCCGGAATCACGATGGACAGCGTTTTCATGACAGCCCCCGCTGATACTTGCAGCGGAACAACGGCAGCAGGGCGCGGAAGCCGTCCAGCGGCGTGGTTTTCTTGCCGCCGGCGCGGGTTCGCGGCTGGTAATCGACGGGGAGTTCGAGAATGAATTCGTGGCGGGCGCACAGCTTGGCCACCATCTCCGTCTGGATGTCCAGTCCCTGGCCGCGCAGCCGCAGGGAGCGCAGCAGGGACGCGTCGAAGGCCATCAGGCAGGTGAGCGGGTCGGACACATAGCGGTTGAACAGCAGCAGCGTGACGATGCTCAGCAGCATGCCGCCGTACTTGCTCATCAGGTACAACCCGCGGGACTCGCCGTAGATCGCCGACAGCCGCCGGCTGAGGTCCGTGCACTTCACGTTGCGGGTGCCGAACACCGCGCGGTACTCGTTGGCCGCCACGGCCGCCAGGACACGATCGATGTCGGCGGTCCGGTATTCCAGGTCCGCGGGGAAGAAGGCGATGGTGTCGCCGCGGGCGTGGTCGACGCCATGCAGCATGGCCGCGCCGCGCCCGCGGCCTGCCTCCAACCGCAGCACCCGGACTCCGGGGACTGAGGCGGCGATGTCCGCGCTGCCGTCGGTGGAGCCGCCGTCCACCACCAGGATTTCCTTGGACATGTTGGCGCGCTGCAGATCGAGCGCGGTGAGTTCGCGCAGCGCGGCTTCCACGGTCGGGGCCTCGTTGTACAACGGGACGATGATCGAGACCAGGTGGCGGAACGGCTCCAGCACGGTGTCCAGGCGGCGCCGCACCAGCTCCTGCAGCTCGTTGAACACGCAGCCGCCTGCGTGCTTGCCGTCGGAGCTCTCCCAGTCCTTCAGGCGCAGTGCTTCGGAGGGGAAGGCGAACGCGCCGGGATCGAAGGGGACGTATCGCGGATCGCCCGCGCCGGGCCCGGCGGGAGGGCTCTGCAGGAAAAAATGCGTGGCGGCGTCGCGCCAGTGCAACCGCACCTCGCCGTCGCGGCTCATGGCCCGGTAGAACTTGGAGACGATCTCGGCGGCGGATTCCTCGGGCAGATCCACGTCGCGGCGGATGTTGCAGACGAACACTTTGTCGGCGTCGCGGTTGGCGGCCACCGCCTCCGCCACGCCGCGGGTGAGATAGCTGGGCAGCAGCGAGGAATGCTGGGTGCCCGGCCCATAGAGGATCACGTCGGCGCGGCGGAGCGCGGTTTCGGCGCGCGGATTCAGATCGGGAAGACGCTTCCACGAGTGCAGGCGCCGGGCGATCTCGGCGGCGGGTATCCCGCCGTTTTCCACCTGATCCCGGTACGTCCGCTCCTCGATGAGAGCCAGCTCCGCGATGGGCGAGCCGTTGGAGACGGACACGATTTCCGCCTCGCCGCGAAGGACGCTGCCGTCGGCCCGCCGCGCCGCCAGGAAGAGGTTCTCCCCGCGCGTGATGTTCAGCAGCTCGGCGCGGATCTCGTGAAAAGACGCGAGCTCGTCGATGGCGCGGTTGAAGTCGCGGCCCGCGCCCAGGTAGCAGCCGGCGAAGAGGATGTTGCCGAGGGCGCAGTCCGAGTAATCGAACTCCCGCCCGTGCCGCAGCTCGTCGAGCGAGTATTGATGGAAGTTGGCGAAGTAACGGAAAATGCCTTTTGCCTGGCGCAGCGTGAGCTTTTCAAATTCGCTCCGCGCTGGAGCGGGAAGGCACTCGTAGCGGCCATTGGCGAGCTCCCCGGCCAGCGCGAGCCCGTCGCGGGAGCAGATGGACTCCGGCAGGCGGTAGTCGCAGACAAAGCGCAGCGCCCGGTAGCACTCGCCGGGGGGCATCAGGCGGTCGAGGTTCTTGCGGACATCGGACGGGCCCAGCATGCCGGGGATGAACCTGCGGATGCGCCCGGTGGAGTGGCCGTCGTCGTAGGCGTTGATCAGGATGGTGAGGGCGATCCGGGGATAGCGCAGCATGGCCTCGCAGATGGAATGCGCTCCGCGACCGCCGGAGAACAGCACCACATGCAAGCGGGGATCGGGCCCGGGGCCGGGCGCGGCCGGCTGGGCGGAGGGCAGGATGCGGCTGGGTTGGGCTGCGATCATCGGCTTGCCTCCATGCCGCGCGACAGGAACTGTTCCAGGGCGGCGGCCTCGGCCGCGGTGTTGACGCCAATCGATTCCGCCTCGCCGGCGATGCGCGCGGTGAGCACCCGGCGCCCGCCGGCGGCAAGCGCGGCGAACACCGGCAGGAAATTCCACTCTCCGGTTTTTGCGCCCCGCGGCGCCGGCTGCGGCGTGGAGAAGGCGGCCGCCAGTGCTTCGGTCCAGAGGGCAAAGACGCCGGCATCGCTTTCCCCGGCCTCGGGCATCGGATCGCCTTCACGGGCCTGCAGGACGCGGGAGATACGCCCGGCGGCATCGCGCTCGAAATGGATGTAGGGCGCGGCGCGCCACACGGTAGGGATTACGGCGTCGGGACAGAGCGGGCCCTCCAGAAGCCGCGCGACGATGCCGATGGTCTCGCCGCGAAGCGCCACCTGATCGCCCCACACGATCAGCGCCGCCGCGGTTTGCAGGCGGGGCAGGGCCTGCAGGACGGCGCCAGCCATTCCGTCCGGTTCCGGCTGCACGGCCACGGAGCAGGCGATGGGAACCTGATGAAGTTGCGCCGCCACAGCCGCCCTCGCCTGCGGCGCCACCACCAGCACGGCTTGCGCACAGTGCGGCGCCAGGGTTTCCAACAGGTGATGCAGGATCGGGCGGCCCGCCACGGGGTACAGGATCTTGGGGCCGTCGAATGCCAGGCGCGTGCCCCGGCCGGCCGCGGGAATGATCGCGGTCCAATCCTGGCGGCGGACGCGAGCGGCGAGCACGGCGGGTCCCAGTTCGGAGCGCTCCAGCCACGGTCTTGCGGTTACAGGCTGCACAAATCCTCCAGCCGGGCGATGACGCGGTCGGCGCCGGATGCCAGCAGATCCTGGCGGGTGGTGGTGTTGGGGATGCCGCAAACCACCGCACCCGCCGCCTTGGCGGCGCGGACGCCCGCCACCGAATCCTCGATCACCAGGGAACGCGACGGCGGCGCGGTCAGAACCTCGAAGCTGCGGCGGTAAATCTCCGGATCCGGCTTGGCGTTCGCCACGTCGGGACCGCAGAGCACCGAGACGAATACCGCGCGCAGCCGGTTGGTCTCGACGAATTGTTCCACCGCGCCGCGGGAGCCCGAGCTGGCCAGGCCCAGTTTGCATCTTCCCTGCAGCCGGGACAGCAACGCGAGCGCATCCGGCGCCACCGGGTTCTCCTCCCGCAGCCGCTCCATCGCGATCCGCGATTTCTGTTTCGCAAGCGCTTCGAGCTGCGCCCGGCCGAGAAAAATGCAATTGGCTTCGAGCACGGATTCCAGCACGGCTGTGGTGCGCATTCCGGCGTAATCGGCGTAACGGAAGGGCACGCGAAAGGGCGCCAGCACCTCGCGGAACGCGGCCTCATGGATCTGCTGCGACAGCAGCAGTACGCCGTCCATGTCGAATACGATTGCCTGGAAGGGGAAGCTCATCCCGCCACTCCCACGGGTTCCGCTTGCGGAAGAGCGCGGCGCGCGCGGATCGCCGACCAGGCGTAAGAGGCGGCGAAGGCAGCGCACAGCAGCACGCTCCAGTCGATGGGCGCCCGGTAGCGCGGGTTCACCTGGATCCAGTAGTAGACCAGGGGATAGGCGATCCAGATCGCGGCGAACATCGCCGCGAGATCCGGCGCCCGCCGCCGCAGCAGGTACATCCCGGCGAGCCCGAGCACGGTGTTGAGGAAGATCGCCGCGGTGGTGACGGACCAGACCGGCGGTCCGGCCCAGAAGTGGAAGGCTCGCTGCAGGGTCAGGGTCAGCGTCCTTCCCGGATTCCGGCGCATCCACTCGAGCGCCTCGCGCAGTTGAGTTTTGTGGAACGCGACCTCACCCTGCGCGGCCAGCCGGCGGGCGATCGCCGGCTCGAAACCGGGATGGAAGAAACGGTAGATCTCGTTGTTGTGAGTCGCGGTGGGCCCGGCCAGATCATTGTGCGAGACTCGCAGTTCCAGGCCGAAGTTGCTGCGCATGAACATCCAGGCGCCCAGTTGCGCCCGGTTGCGGAGGGTCCATGGCAGTATCACCAGCAGCATCGCCAAACCCGCGGCGGCGCTGAAACGCACTCCCTTCCAGCCGGCGGCATAGCGGAAGGCGATCAGCAGCAAGAACGCCAGGAAGACCGGGAGCAAAGCCGGCGCGAAATGGAATGTCAGGCCCCACAGGGCGCCATAGGCGAGCGCATGGGGCAGGGTCAGGTCTCCGCCGCGGGTGCGCAGTGTCAGGACGCAGAGCGCGGCCAGCAGCAGCGCCGCCAAGGGTTCCTCCCAGCCCATGTGCAGTTCGCTGGCGCGGCGGAAGGGGATCAGCGCTCCGGCGAAACCCGCGACCAGCCCGGTTTCCCAGGGCAAGCCCAGGGCGATCGCGACCCGCGGTAGGCTGGCGTACAGCAATCCGTAACACAGAACCGTGAAGGTAACCTTGGCCAGAAAACCAGCGAATCCCGTGCCGAAGATGCGGAAAAACAGGCTATAAACGAACGGCAGGCCAGGCGGATTATGCGCGGTCGGCCCGGTGGGAACAGCGTAGGCGTTGGCGAACTCGCCGGTTTGCGCCAGTTGGAGGGCAATCCGCTCCACCTCGCCCTGCCATTCCACGTTCTTCACCTGAACGGTGAGCAGCAGCGTCATGCGCAGGACCACCGCGAGAATGAAGATTGTCGCGAACGCACGGCGGGGCGATCGCAGAAAGAGAAACACACGAGCGGAGTACTGGTTTTTGCCTACCATGGGCGCACGATTGAGGATCATGCCCCACCGGATGTTTCAAGTACTCGGGACTAGTACCGTGTAGAATGGCACACGTTCGCAGGGCGCTGGATGCATTAATGCGTGAGCGAGTAAATGACAAAATTCACGCCTAAGCGGATTCCCAGAGCGGAATATTTCTCGGGGTAACGCGGGTCGTCGGCCCACTCCCAGGAGTCGCCGACGTCGGAGTTGAAAAACATGGCGACCATCAGGCGGTTGCGATCGTCGTAGATGCCGCGCCAGTAAGGAGTGGAGCCGTCGTTGCGGTACAGGGTGCCGCGGCGCAAGCCCCATTGGCCGGGGATCAGCAGGCGCTCCTGAATGGTGTAGACGGTCTTGAGCACCGGATCATCGTCCGGGATGTCGACGATGGGGCGGTCGGGGAAGACGCGGTTCATGCTTTCCATGAACTGCTCCCACTCGGGGGTGCCCCAGAAGTCGTCCATCAGGAGGAAGCCGCCGCGCAGCAGGTAATCGCGAAGCTTGGCGGCTTGTTGATCGGTCAGCAGCCAGTCGCCCATTTCGCCGGCGAAGAGGAAGGGCCAGTTGTAAACGTCGTCGCCGTCGTCGAGGTTGACGGGCTGCTCCGCGGCGCGAGCCTCGACGCGGGTCAGGCGGCGCAGGGCCATCAGGAAGTGGCGGTCGGCGCGGGGGTAGTCCTGAGTCCAACTGGTGCCGCCCTCGCGCCAGTCCTGTGACCGGCCAAACCAGCGTCCAAAGCGGGCATTGGGATGGTTGGGAAACATCAGCCGGCCGAACACCCACTCGGACGGCTTTTCGGCGTCGGGCGGAACTGGAACCTGGTCATACGGCTCCATGCTGATGTACACGCGGAAGCGGCTCTGGAAGGCGTGCAGGCAAGCCAGACCGGCGAACGCGAAAGCCAGCAGCAAAATGGACCGGCGATGCGGCATCGGCCTTGCTTGGAGCATATCACGCGCTTACAGTGGACCTATGAGGGCATTGCCGGCGGCCGCGTTCGCGGCGTTATCGGTTTACGAGTTCCTGGTTCGCCCGTGGATGATGCGGTGGGGCGCCACGGAGGAAGAACGCGAGGTCCCGCTGCCGGGCGATGAGGGCTCGGAGGCGGAGGCCGGCGCCACGCGGGCGCTGACGATTCACGCGCCGGTGGAACTGGTATGGGCCTGGCTGATCCAGTTGGGTCAGGATCGCGGCGGATTCTACAGCTACACGCCGCTCGAGAACCTGTTTCTGGCCGACATGGTGAACGCGGACCGGCTGCACGGCGAATGGCAGCATCGCCAGCCGGGCGACATCGTGTGGCTGGCGCCGCCC
>CAYOQB010000163.1:0-11444 GCA_964406035.1 uncultured Solibacteraceae bacterium
GTAAAGATAAGCCGCCAGAATATCCGACGGCAAGAAGCTTGATCCAACGTCTACCCACGTATACTTGTCCACCTGGCCGCGATAAAAGCGGCTTCGATCGGTGCCCTTCTCGCGCAAGATCTCCGCGCGCTCGATCAGTGAAGCATCATTGATGATCAGCGCGCCGCCTTCGCCGCACGTTAAGTTCTTAGTCTCGTGAAAGCTCTGAGTAGCCAAGCATCCCAATGTGCCAAGGAGGCGGCCCTTGTAGCGGGCGAACAAGCCATGCGCGTTGTCCTCCACCACCTGCGCTCCGACGCCCGCTGCAAGAACGTTGATTGCATCCATTTCACAGGCGACACCAGCGTAATGTACCGGTATGATCGCTCGCGTTCGTTCGCTGATAAGATCGGGCAGCAGCCGCTCATCCATATTCAAAGTGTCCGCTCGGACATCGGCAAATACCGGGCGGGCGCCACGCAGAACGAACGCGTTGACGGTGGATACAAACGTAAAAGCCGGGACGATAACCTCGTCACCCGGTTTTATGTCGAGGAGCAGCGCACTGATCTCCAGCGCATGTGTACAGGACGTGGTCAGCAGGGCGCGAGGTACCTCCAGCGTTTGCTGCAGAAAAGCATGGCACTGACGCGTAAACGACCCGTCGCCCGCAGCATGACCTCGAAGAATTGCCTCGGCGACGTAAAGTAATTCCTTTCCGGAAAGAGAAGGTTTGTTGAACGGAATACGGAAGCTCATACTGCCGACCTTTCCTGCTTGAACCACTTGTGGTACCAGAGTTCGACAGATTGCGTCCGGAAACCGGACTTCTGGTAAAGGCGTTGAGCTCCCAAGTTCCTCCCCTGAGTAACGACAGTCACTGAAGTGCACGAGTGCTCGCGAAAGAAGTACAAGGCTTGGCGAATAAGTCTGGTTCCGAAGCCACGGCCGCGAGCCTGCTCGTCAACGGCGAGCAAGCCTATACGGGCTCCTCTCGTATCAAGATGGCAGCTGACATATCCGACGAGCCGACCGTTCAGTTCAGCTACGAACACCTGCTGGGCGAAATCGGAAGTTACACTTCGCTCGATCCAGGTCTCATACAACTTGTCGCAGAGTTCCCTCGGAAAACCCGGATCGTGGTAAAACCGAGAATCTCTGTGGCTGGTCGTCGCGATCTCTTTAAGCTGAGCCAAATCTTGCCAGGTCGCTTCCCGAACTGCCTCAGTTGGTAGCGTGTCGACCAGGGGGGAGAGTGCCAGTGTTATACGAAGGTCAGCGAGGCGGAAACCCGCCTTTTCAACGATGCGCAAAGTGTCAGTGTCGGCTGCATCGGCAAGCAGGTAGAGACAGCGTATGCCACTGCGCTGGCACCATTCCATAATCTCGCGAGTCTCCATCTCCGTCGGTGACCCGGTCGTAGTCTGAGCGGTAGGGAACCCAAAGAAATCGGAATCCCAGATGAGCTCACGAGCCAGCTTGGTCATCCATATCCTCTCGATAACAGAAAGTAGTGTAGCTAGGACGATCCATCAGCCTGAAGTGCATGCGGGCTAAGTACTCACCGATGATTCCTAGGGAGAACAGCTGAACCCCAGAAAACATGATGACAATCGATGCGAGGAACGGGAAACCCGGTACGCTACCGCCAGAGATCCAGTAGCGGCCAAGGACGTAAACAAGAAGTATCCCGCCTAAGATAGCAAACCCAAACCCGAGAATAGATGCGACTTGAAGTGGCAGCGTCGAGAAACCAGTCATCATGTTCATTGCATGAGCGACCAGCTTCCTCAGCGTGTAATTTGACTGCCCAATGGTTCGCACCGGATTGGCCACCGGAATCGCTGCAAAACGTCGGGTACCCCAGCTGAGCAACACATCGATGGAAACAAATGCGCCGCGATAATCAGCGAACGCGTCGCGAAGCTGTGTTCGAAACACGCGATAACTGCTAATCCGCGATGCCACATGAACATCCATGACGTGACGAAAGGCCATTTTTGTGACGCGGCTTGCCATATCGCGGAGCAACCCATGAGTCTCTTTTTCCGGGTACCCGTAGACTACATCGTGACCGGCACGAAGAAGTTCTAAAAGCCTTGGCAGCTCTTCGGGCGGATTTTGAAGATCATCATCTAGAGTCGCAATGGTTTCGAAACGGACAGCGCGGATACCGCAGAGTAGGGCATTATGCTGCCCGTAGTTTTTCGTCAAATGAATTGCTCGCGCCCAGGGATGCGTCTTCATCAGGCGCTCCAAGACCCGACCCGAATTGTCGCGACTAGCGTCGTTCACGAGTATCACTTCAAACTCCAGGGCGAGCTCGGGGAGTACTCGCCCTAAGCGTTCAAGGAGCAGAGGCAGAGTCAGCTCAGAATTGTAAACCGGCACAACCACGCTAATTCCAGAAGCGGTGGCCGAACTCCGGGAGTGTGGCATACGGCAACCTCACCAAGAAAGTCTTGATCAAACAAGTGCAAGATGCATTATATGAAGAAAGTCACGCTTGCGGCCCAACGGGTGCAAAGGCTAGGCATTATGAGTATCTCAGTGCAGCGGCCGACCAACGGCTTGGGTGTGGCCATCTTCAAACACGACGAAACACTCGTCTTTACTGCAACCCTGAAGCTCCTTCGCATCCACGATCCTCGCTGCGACACGCTCGTTGCCGGAGATCATCTGCAGTGCGAGCCCCAGCACGCCACCCTGAAACGGGTCGATAGTTGCCAACCCGCGAAATCCGTAAAGCCCGTACCTCTCCAGTGGTGGAATGCCTGGCGCATCAGCGAATCTTACCTCTTGCGCGCCTGTCCGCAATTGTTCGCGCGGGAGCCCGGACAGCAGCCGCTCGGCCGTGGCGGCACAGTGTTGAACTCGCGCATTTCGACGCATGGTGGCCACCGTCCAAAGAAGTACCAACGCAACCGCAGTGAGAACTGCCCACCGACGGTCAAGAGTGGTCGCGATCGACACGGCAATGATTATGCACCAAAGCGCCAACGGCATGTACAGGTAAGTCTCAGACGGATGATCCGTGAAGACCAAGAAAGGGAGCAACGAAGCTCCGGCTGTGGAGAGCAAGAAGAGTATCTCAGCGAACGGAAGCGCACTCATCCGCTTCCGTATGGATCTCCCTTTCCATCTCCAGACGAGTGCGGCGGCCAAGCCCGATCCCAGCGCCAACAAGATAGGCACCTCTATCGCAAGCTTGATGCGAGAGGGTAGCGGAGTGCCAAACACTTCATGTGCAAGTATCGAGTCAACCGGCAGTGCAAGGGCGCCAGCAAACATAAGAGTGTTTCGCACGAAAAGAAGTGGTGGCGTAAGGGGCGATGTTACATTGACGAACTGAAAGCGCATCCACACAAATAGGCTCAGGACGAGGAGGCTCTGTACCGCAAGCGTAATCAGGAATGCACGCGAGGGGAGGCTCCGCCGCTGGTACACTCGGAGCACCAGGTATGCAGCAATGAAGTAGAAAATAGTAATCGCGGGCTCGTAGATGAGCAGTCCTGCAATAGTCAGGATGAAGGACGTAGTCAACGGAATCATCCAAGCCTTCCGCCTTGATGCCAGGAGGAAGAAATAAAACGACCCGAGAAGCATCGAGAATGCGGCGGTGACTCCCCAACTTGCACCCAGTATGGACTGGTTCGCGAGTGGATGAATGCCGAAGAACAATGCCGCCGTCGCGGCATTGCCCCCACTCGCGAATAGCAGCCAAGTGATCCCATAAACGAACGCTGTCATGACTAGGTGGAAGAACAAGTTTCTGAAGCGAAACACCTGGGGCTTACCGTCGCCCAGCTTCCAGGTCACGTATGTGAGATACCGGTGCAGGGGGCGATATTTGCCTGTGCCGAAATGCGTTTCAGTCCATATTCGACTGGGGTCCTGGTTATCGCGAAACTGGGCGCGGTGTACTTCAGAGAAGTCATCATAGCCGCAGTAGTAGGACTGGGAAACGCCGAAATACACAAGCAGTGTGCATACAAGGGCTACTCCCAGCCCTATAACGTGGTGCTTCGCCGTCAACTTACACCTCCTAACGCCGCCTGCTTTGTGATCGAGCGGACCTGCCGGGCGGGGTTGCCCGCCACCAGAACATTCGCCGGCATACTGGTCATTACCACCGAGCCAGACGAAACAATGCTGTTCTCCCCAATCGTGACCCCGGGATAGATCGTAGAGTTCGTGCCGATCCAAACATTGTCTTCAATGGTGACCGGGCGTACGTCCTCCGGGTCTGCTTCCTTGCCCAACTTCCTTGCTTCCGGGTCCGCCGGATGCCCGGGAACGTCGAAGATCACCACGCTCGAGCCCAGCCGGACGTGGTTGCCCAGGGTGATCTTCTTGCCCACCGTGAAGGCGCACCCGTAGCCCATGCCCGAATTGCTGCCGATGATCAGCGTGGGACGTTCGTGGTACCGCGACGCGAAAATGAAGTGGCAGCGCCCGTCGATCACCACGTTGTCGCCCACAATCAGGTCGCCCTTGCCCTGCACCCAGTGCAGAAAGACACCGGTCCGCAGGTTGCGCCCATAGCTGGTGCAGTAGCTCTTGAAGAACGGTTCGCAAACGAAGGCCCGCATCAGCATGTAATACACAAAGCGGACCCCGGTGATGGCGGACCGCAGCGGAACCGCGATCAGCCGCGGCGCGGGAACGCTGAAATTCAGCGCGGAGCGCCGCACGGCTCGCGCCGATCTGGCTATCCAGTGGTCGGAAGTCGCGAGAAAGCGATACCAGCCAGCCATTCGGTTTTCATTATCTCCCAATCGAATTTGCCGCCGTCCGGCTTTTGTCCGAACTGGCGGAGGTCACTTTCCACAGGCTCCGCGCGGGCACGAAGAACACCGACAGCCCCCGCAGCGCCGCGATCATCATGGTCACGAACGTCCGCGCCGGGGAGGATAGCTTCTTCAACGGGAAGCTCGCCGGCAGCATGCCGTCCACCGCCGCCAGCGCGTAGAACAATCCTTGCGCCGCCAGCGCCGCCGCGCGCAGCGGATCGGGCAGGAAGAAGGACGAAGCGCCCGCGCCGATCAGGCACCACGGCAGCAGCAGCCTGCCCGCTTTGTAGGAAACGAAGTGAAACCACATCCGGTTGCCCGGGCCCAGCAGCCAGGGAAACACGGTCAATATCTGATAATTTCCAGCCAGCGTCCGCACCTTCCGCTGGAACTCGGTGGCGCGCGAGGTAGGGTAATCGTAGGCCCTGGCGCGGGTGTCCACCACCAGCCGGTAGCCGCGCCGGAAGGCGCTCAACGGCAGATACATGTCGTCCAGCAGCGTGTCGCCGGGGATGGGCACGTACAGCTCGCGGCGGATCGCGTAGAACGGCCCGGTGGCCCCGAACATCGAGTCGATCGACGCCAGCCGGTCGCGAATCCAGCTTTCGATTCGCCAATAAAGGCCGATGTCGCTTTCCTCCTGCGAACCGCCCTTGCGGATCAGCAACTCGCCGCTGACAGTGCCGGTGCGGGGATCGGCAAAGGATTCCACCAGCTTGGCCACGCTGTCCGCGGCGAGTTCCTGGCGCACGTCCGTAAGGATCAAAATCTCCCCGGTGGCATGCGGCACGGCGAAATTGAGAGCCGCGGGCTTGCCCCCGCGCGGCTGCACCAGCAGCTCCACGCCATGGGGGGCGAAATCGCGGGCGATGTTCTCCGTCTCATCCGTGGATCCGTCCGAAACCACGAGGATCTGCATGCGGTCGCGCGGATAATCGAGCGCCAGCACGCTGCGCAGCTTCTCGGCCAGGTAGCGCTCGCCGTTGAAGACCGCGATCACGAAGGTCACCGCGGGCTGTATGAACGCCTTCGCCACCGGACGCGCGCGGTAGCGCGCCCACACCCCCAACAGCAGGGGGTAGCCGATGAGCACGTACGCGGCGATCAGCATGGACGCGGCAAAGACAACCAGGGCGATCACCGCTGTGCGCCCTCCGCCGCAACCTGCGTGAACAGTTCCTCATAGCGCCGGGCGACCATCGGCAACGAGTAATTCGCGACAATCTCCTGCCGCGCCGCTTGACTCATGCGCCCGCGCAGCGCCGCGTCCGCCATCAGGCGGTCCAGCGCCGCGCCGATCTCCGCCTCGCCGCCCACCTGCACCGCGATTCCCTGCACCTGATCGCGCACCAGTTGGGTGTTGGCCGATATGGAACTCACCACCGCGGGCAGGCCCGTCGACATCGCTTCGGCCAGGCTGACGGGGAAGCCTTCCAGGGAGGAAACCAGCGCAAACAGGTCGGACAGCCGCAAATAGGAGCGGACTTCGTCCACCGCGACCCGTCCGGCGAAAGTGACGCTCTCCTCGATGTGCAGCGTCCGCGCCAGCCGCTCCAGTTCAGTCCGGAGCGGGCCATCGCCCGCCAGCAACAGTCGCGCCTGGGGATGCGCGGCGCGAGCGATGGCGAAGCCCCGAAGCAGCGACGCCAGTTGTTTTTCCGGCGCCAGGCGTCCAACGAAAGTGGTCACCAGCGCATCGCGCGGGATGCCGTGGCGATCGCGCAGCGCTGCTCGGGTTGCCGTATCGGCGGGCGAGAACTCCGCCGTGTCCACCGGGTTCGGCATCCACTCCAGACGCGCCGGATCGAAGCCGCACTGCCGCGCTTCCTCGAACATGTCCTGATTCAACAGCAGGATACGCCGAGCCCACCGGCGCAGCACCCAAATCTGCAGCCGTCCGGCCGGCGATCGCAGCAGCTTGCACACTTCGTTCGCGCCCGAGAACTTCATCACCACCGGCTTGCCGCGCAGCCGCGCGGCGATCACTCCCAGAAGCACCTGAATGCCCGGCATCAGGAAGTACGCAACCTGGTATTCGCGATGCGACCGGAACAGGCGCCAGGCGCTGCCCGCTCCGAACAGATAAGGCCGCCAGCGCGCGTTCGCGATGCGCCCGAAACTCTCCACCGGCATTCCAGCGTCGTCGATCCAGCGCGGCGTCCGGGGCATCTCCGGACCTCCGGGGCAGAGAATTCGCACGCCCCAGCCTTGCGACTGCAGGTAGCCGCAAATCCGCTGCGCTTCAATTTCCGATCCCCCGATGATCGGCAGGTAGGACGACGTCACCAGGAAGAAGGATCCAGGCGGCCGCAACGTTCCGGCCTGCGCCGCCGCTGGTTGCGGTGTCACCGTCATGCCTTGGCCGGGCTCCGCGTCTGCTGATCCGCCGCCAGGGCCAGATCGCGGCGCACGCCCCGATGCAGCGCCACCGCGAGCGCCGCCAGCGCCGGCAGGTACATGGTGTAGCCCATGCTCAGGAAGAAGATGGCGATGCTGAAACTGACCAGCGACATCTGCGCGCAGAAGGTCGCCAAATGCAGTTTCTTCCAGCCCGGCTGGCCCTGATACATCCGCGAGGTCGAGCTCAGCAGCCGATAGGTGAACACGATGCCCGACATCAGCAGCAGGAATCCGGGAATGCCGGTTTCGCTCGAAACCTGCACGTAGGCGTTGTGGCTCGCCATCCACTTGCCGCTGCTCTGGCCTTCGGCGTCGGAAAAACCGTTGGTGCCCACGCCGATCACCGGGGTCTTCAGGGTCAGCGCGATGCCCCTCTTGAAGGCATCCTTGCGGGACTCACCGGATTCGGTCGCTTCGGTCACCGCGCCGTCGCTGCCGAACGTGGTTGCATAGCGGTCCAGAAGCGTCCGCGGGAGCACCAGCATCAACACCACCAGGCCAACCGGCACCAGCACCACTAGCATCGCGCGAACACGCCCCGGCGCCCGGATCAGCACGAACAACACCAGTCCAGCGAGGCTCAGCATCGCGCCGCGCGATCCGGTGGTGGCGCCGATGTAGATCGCGGCTACGATCCCGAACAGCGTCAATGACTTTATCACCTTGGACTTCGCGCCCAGGAACACAAACAGCAGAAACGGGAACACAAACAACAAATGCGCGGCGAAATCGTTGGAGTTGCCGATGGATCCAAAGTCGAGCTGGAATCGCGCCTCGTCGCTCCCCTCGGAAAACAACTTTCCCGTCAGCACGTTGACCAGCCCGGCCGCGGCAATCGCGAAGTAATGGCGGTAGGTTTCCTCCAGCTTGATGGACAAGCCGCCCAGCACGAACATCGTGAGCAGGCTGGTTTGCAGATAGCCCAGCACCATTTGCAGCGAGCCCGACGGCCAGAAGCTGAAGGGAACACCCACCAGGCACCACAGCGCGAGAAACACCCAGGTGAGCGTTGCCTTGTGTTCCAGCGCCCGCCCCAGCCCTCCCGATCCGATCAGCGCCGGAACCACCATCACCGTGGAGATCAGAAGCACACGGGTGTTGATGCCCGCCCACTGCATCAACACTTCGTGGACAAAGCCGAATCGCAGGAAGACGAAAATCAGGCCGAGAAACAGCCCGATGTTGCGCACGGAGTTCAACTCATCCGCGCGAAAACGCTGCAGGATATGAGCAGGAACGGCGGGAAGCCGAGGCGCGGTGCGCGCCGGCGGCATCGCGCTTCGGGGCATCCGCGCTGGGGATGCCAGCGCCTGTCCGGAGCGGTAAGACGGGACTCCGGCGCGCGTCGGCTCCTTCATAACTTCAATGCTAACATTGCGTCCCGCCGCAACCGATCAGCAAAACACCCTTCCCGGCAGCAGTTTAGCGTTCGCCTGAGGAAAGTAGTAAGCTTTTTCACTTAACGCCCCGAACGCCGCGTATCAGCGCCCCAGCGGGCACCGCAAGCGGCGTAGCGGAGGCAAAAGCGGCGATCTGGTACGGATTCCACCAATCTGTCCAGGCGACGTGATCCCGCACCAGTTTGGCGGCGGGCCGCCACTGTCCGAAGTAGCCCTGAACACAGGCGGCCTTCGCTGCCCGCCAGCTAAGTAGCTGGCGTAAAAGATCTTGCAGGTGCACCGGGCAGAACGCCCGCACCTCTTCCGGGTGCAGCAGGAACGGCTCCGGAGGCCGCGCCTGACGGTAATTGCCGCTTAAAGCCGAAGCCTCGCGGTGAAACTCCACCTGCGGATCGAAGCGGAAGTGGACCGCTTCGGTGAGCAGCATTTTCAGGTACAGCATGGCATCCTCGCCGAACCGGCAGCGATCCCGATCGTAGAACCCGCCCAGCGCGCGCACGGTTTCGATGCGGCTGACCGTGGAGCAACTGCTCATGAAAGACAGCATATGAGTCAGCAGCTTAGGCCCGGTCGATGGGGTGACGCGATGCACTCCCGGGGTCAGCCCGCGAGCCCGCCACATGGGCTCGGTGTCGCGCAACCCGGGATGCTCCAGGAATCCGCAGGTAGCCGAGCAGACGCCCGGATTCTGGTCCAGAATGCCGATGCTTGCCTCCAGATACTCCGGACGCCAGGCGTCATCGGCGTCGAGAAACGCAACCAGGCCGGCGCGGGCTTCGGCGATGCCCCGGTTGCGCGCGGCGCCCGGACCCGCATTGGCCTGTGTTATCAAGCGGAAACGGGCGTCCGGGAAGGCCTCGACAACGGCGGGACTTCCGTCGGTGGAACCGTCGTCGACCACGATGACTTCGAAATCGCCGAACGTCTGCGCGGCGATGGATCGCAGAGTCCGCTCCACCCAGGCGATCTTGTTGTACAGCGGGACAATGACGGAAACACGGAGCATCAGGAAGCCAAGACCAGAGATAGCCGATCCGCGGGCGAAAGAGCAAGTTTTTCGGGGGTGACGCGGCGAGGGACAATATTTTTCGAGGCCTAAGGCGATGTTTTTAAAGCGCCCCGCGGGTCGAACCGAGCTGCCGCGCCCGTCCGACTGTTTTTCCCCGCATTTACGGTGGCGGACAGGAGGCATCGCCTTGAAAGCATGGATTCTAGCGGGGTGGATCGTGACCATCCCGGCGCTTGCGCAGACGCAACTGGATTTGCGGACCCAGTCCCGCGGGGTGGATTTCAGCGGATCGCGGGGAACCCGCCCGTTCGAGTCCGGCGGCATCCTGCCGGCGACTTGCACGGCAGGGGAGATGTTCTTTCGGACCAATGCTCCGGCGGGGCGCAACCTGTACGGTTGTGTCGCCGCGAACACCTGGGCGCTGCAGGGGGACGGCGGCACGGAGTTACCGGCGGGCTCGGTTCTGACGCTGCGTAGCGGCGGCACTCTGGTGGGAACAACCGCGGCGGTCGATGTTCTTGCTGGGAGCGGGATCTTGACCTCGGTGATCCAGTCGGGAGGCTCGATTAGCGTGCAGCACAGCGCGGACACCGCGTTGTTGCAAACGCGCGAGGAGGCCCAATCGGGGTCCGGCGTGTTCTGCGAGTCGACGCCCGGAACCGGAAACGATTATGCGTGTAACCTGAACCCGGTCTTAAGGTCCTATACGCCGGGTATGACGATACACTGGAAGCTGGACCGGGATGCGACAGGCGGTCCCACCACTTTGAATATCGACACGTTAGGCCCACTGGCAGTGAAACTCTCCGACGGCAGCAGCGATCCCGCGGCCGGAGACCTGGCAGCGGGCCGGATGTACCCGTTGTGGTACGACGGGGTGAGGTTTCGATTGTTGTCCGCCGCCCCATCCTCGATGTCCGCGGCCGCCAGCCGCCCCGCTTGCGCGGAGGCGTTGCGCGGCAGATTGTGGTTCAGCGTCGCCGCGGCGGGAGTCCAGGATCAACTGGCGGTATGCGCCAAGGATGCCGCGGAAGGCTACGCCTGGCGGAGTTTGTACTAAGTCATGAACAAAATTCTGCTGCTTCTCTTGTCCTCGCTGTGCTGCGCATTTCCGGCGCTGGCTTCGCGGTCGCTGACGCTCTCCGGCAGCCAGGCGGTGAGTTTTCCGATCCCCACCAACAATCCCTACGCGAGCCTGGGTTCGTATCGGGTCGAATTCCGGATTCACGGCTTCGCCCTGACCTCAGAGAACACGTCGGTTTATTGGGCAGGCGTTCACTACTGCATGATCAACGAGGCCCGGCAGCTTCGCTGCGTGGACGGAGCGTCCGATCCGAACCTGCGCAGCCATGCGCAGGCGGTAGTGGATCTGACCGGGCGCACGGACGTCCGCGTGCGCACGCAAAGCGACATCGAGAACAAGCGCTGGACCATGGAAGTGTGGAACGGGGATGGCACCGGCTATGTGTTGCGCACGGTGAGCCTGCAGAACGCACTGCCCGCTAACTACCACTGGCCGGAGGCCTGGATCGGCAGTTCCGCGGCGTGGACCGGCTGGCGAAAGTTCACCGGCGCGTTCGCCTTCCTGCGCTGGTCGTCGAGCCTGGTGGCGCTGGGTTCGCGTCCGCCCGCCGACGCCGCAAGCGGCAACCTGCTGAGCCTGGAACTGGAGAACAATCTGCAGGACAGTTCGGGCAAGGGTTTGAACGGGTCGATATCGGGAGGCGGGGCGCAGTATGGAAATGTGCCGGGCTATCCGCCGCGGGCCGAGATCCGCGCCAACGATGTGGTGCGCGCGGGGTCCACGGCGCTGCTGGACGCGCGGACTTCCTTCTCGACGGTGGGCGCCGGCACGCCGGACAG
>CAYOQB010000164.1:0-11179 GCA_964406035.1 uncultured Solibacteraceae bacterium
GAGCAGCGGACTGAAAATCCGCGTGTCGGCGGTTCGATCCCGTCCCTGGCCACCACCCTCACGCGCTGGGAGCGCAAGGGGCTGCGGGTACCGCGCAACCCCCCTCGCAATCAGGGCCTTACAGCCTTCTGCACTGATCTTCCTTGTTGCCGCCCACTACATTCCCGCCGCCCATGGGAGCCGGAATGTTTTCCTTGCACTGCAGGTTCTGCCGGATGGTGTTCCTGCTGATCGAAGCGCCTCCGAGGTTCTTAAACACCTGGAAGTCGCCTTGAATGAAGGCTCCCGTGGCGAAGAGGAAGGCCTGGTTCTCTTCGTACTGGAAGTTGCCGAGAACTTGCGTCCCCGGTTGGATGGCGCTGGTTTCGGTGGCTTTCTTGATCTGAACGTCGCCGCCGACGGTCACTCCACCGCCCAGCAGCCGCACGAACCGGCCTCCGTCGCTTTGCACGTTGCCGTCGATGAATGTCCGCCCGCTGATGGTCACCGCTCCGCCCTGTTCGACTTTCACGTTGCCCTCGATGCGCGCATCGGTAATCGAACAGGTGGCGAAACCGGGAACCAGCACGTTGTCATGTGAACCGCTAATGCTGCCGGTGCAGACCGTCTCATCAGCACGGAGTGCTCCCGCCGTCAGGGTGAGAACCGCCAGGCAAAGTGCGGCTCTGGGTTGCTTCTTCATCATGATCTGACTCCTTTGGTCGGAATTGGCGCGCCGACCGGGAAGGGGAGTTCCAGCAGGGATGAAATAGCCTCGCCGGCCTCTATTTCTTGCGCCTCGATGTTCCCCCTCTTTCCAAGGTGTCTTTACATCAGGCGGGAGATTGCGGCATCCATTGATCTACCGTTCATGCGCGTCCTGTGCCAGGTCGACGGCCTCACGGTGGCTTACGGAAACCACGCGCCGGTGCTTCGGGACGTTTGTCTTCAGATACATGCGGGCGAAACCGTGGGATTGATGGGGGCTTCCGGCAGCGGCAAGTCCACTCTCGCGGCGGTGCTGCACGGCTGGCTGCCGCCCGCCTCGCGAGTGCTGGCGGGCGCGGTGAGCCGTCCCGCGCGCACGGCGATGATCCGCCAGGAGCCCAACCTGACGCTCAGCCCGTTCCTGCGGGTGGGGACCCAGATCCGCGATCGCTGCCCCCACTCGAATCCTCACAAGTTGCTGAGCGAGCTCGGCTTCGAGCATCCGGACCGGATCGCACGCCGCTATCCGCACCAACTCAGCGGCGGTCAGCGCCAGCGCATTCTGTGGGCGCAAGCGCTGGCGCAACAGCCCGACCTGCTGATCGGCGACGAGCCCACGACGGCCCAACACGATGATCTGGCGCGGCGGCTGGCGGCGATCGCCCGGGACCGGGTTTCGGCTACCCTCTGGATCAGCCATGACCGCGCCTTGCTTGAGGAAGTAGCCGGCCGGATCGTCACGCTGCGCGACGGGGTGCTCGCGTGCTGAGCCTGGTGCGGATCACGAAGCGGTACGGCAACCTGGCCGTGCTGGCCGGCTTCGATCTCGAGGTGCCCGCCGGCTCCACGACCGGTATCGCGGGACCCTCCGGCGCCGGGAAGTCCACGCTGGCGCGCATCATGACGCTGCACGAGCCACCGGAATCGGGCAGCGTGCTGTTGGACGGCAGGCCGGCGAGTCTGCTCGCGAGGCGGCAGTTGCAACTGGTGCTGCAGGATCCGGCGGATTCGTTTCACCCGCGATGGCCGGTGTGGCGAATCGCGGCGGAAGCCTGGCGGATCGCCGAGGGGCCGAAAAATGAGCATCGCTCGCGGGCGGCGGAACTCATCGAGCGCGTGAATCTCTCGCAACGAGTGCTGGACCGCCGGGCGTGTGAGTTGAGCGGCGGCGAGCGGCGCAGGCTCGCGCTGGCGCGAGCACTGGCCGCCGCTCCGCGCCTGCTCGTCCTGGACGAAACGCTCACCGGCCTGGAGGAAGAACTGCAACTGGCGATGCTGCGGCTGCTGCGCGAGTGGCAGGCGCGGGACGGAGTCGCGCTGGCGATCATCAGCCACCAGCGCTCGCTGATTCGCTCTTGCGAACGGGTGGTGACGCTGTGAAGTCTTCCATCGTTTCGAGGCTGATCGTTTTCCTGGCGACAACTTTTCTGGTCTTCGCCTGGATCGAAGCCGCGCCCGGCGACTTCCTCACCACGCTGGAGACGGATGGCCGCGTCAGCCAGGAAACGCTGCGGCGTCTGCGTGAAGAGCACGAACTGGAACGTTCGTTCGCGCAGCGCTGGCTGAGCTGGGCGATTTCGGCGGCGCGCGGCGACCTGGGCCGCTCCTTCGCCTACGATCTGCCGGTCACCGATCTGCTGGCGCCGAGGATCGCCAACACGCTGGGGGTCGCCGCCGCCGCGCTGGTTCTGAGCTGGCTGGCGGCGCTGCTCCTGGCCGCGCTGCGGATTCGCGGTTCGGAAGCCGCGGCTCTGGCGGCGCTGTCCGTACCCGACCTGGTGATCGCGTTGAGCGCCGCCGCTTTCGCCGCGCGCGCCGGCTGGAGCGGACACGTCGCGATTCCGCTGCTGGCGCTGGTGCTGGCGACGGCGCCCGCGCTGGCGCGCCAGACGCGCGCCGCGTTCGATGAGGCTCGCGCGCAACCGTTCGTGCTGGCGGCGCGGGCGGACGGGGTGGCGCGGGTCGCGTTACTGCTGAAATACATGCTGCCCGCCGCGCTGCCGTCGCTCATCGCGCTGCTCGCCGTGTCGGTGGGCAGCCTGTTGAGCACTTCGCTCCTGGTGGAATGCATCACCGGGTGGCCGGGCCTGGGACCGCTGCTGCTGGACGCCGTATTCGGCCGCGACACGCCGGTGATCGCCGGAGCGCTGCTGGCCTCCGCTTTGTTGTGGACCGCGAGTTCGGTTCTTGCGGACGCCCTGCTGTGGCTTGCCGATCCGAGGGTGCGCGCATGAAAGTGATCCTGCGATTGGCCGTTTTGTTGCCGTTCGCGTTCGCCGGGGTGCTCAGCACGCACGATCCCGCGGAGCAGCACCGGGAGCACGCCTCCGTGCCGCCCTGCCGCGAGTTCCTTCTGGGAACCGATGAGCTCGGCCGGGACGTGCTGTCGCGGGTGCTGCACGGGGGACGCTTGTCCCTGCTGGCCGGCGCGACCGCGGCGCTGCTGTCGGTGGGCGTTGGGCTGCTGCTGGGCGGGATCGCCGGATACGCCGGAGGCTGGGCGGACACCGCTGTCCTGCGGCTGGCGGACCTGACGCTCGCGCTGCCCTGGCTGTATCTGCTGCTGGCGGCGCGCGCCGCCCTGCCGTTGTCCATTCCCGGACCGCTGGTGCTGTTGATGATGACCGCGATCATCGGACTGGCGGGCAGCGGGCTGGCGATCCGGATGGTGCGCGACGTGGTCCGCACCGCGCGGGAGCGAAACTCCGTGAAGGCCGCCGCCGGACTGAACGCGCGCGGGCCGTACCTGCTCCGCCATCATCTTTGGCCCGCGGCGCGACCGGCCGCGGTGACGCTGTGGCTGACTCTGGTGCCGCAATACGTGCTCGCGGAGGTCTCGCTCTCCTTCCTGGGATTGGGAGCGGGAGAGCCGGCGGTGAGCTGGGGCGCCGTCCTGGCCTCCCTGCGCAGCTATGCCGTGCTGGTGTCCGACTGGTGGATGTTCTCGCCGGCGGTGGCGCTTGCCTTCGTGGTGAACGTGCTGGGTTACCGGAGGAAGGTGGCGTCGTGATGCGTCCCCTGCTGATTCTCGCGGCGGCAAGCCTGTCGGCGGCATCGCTCACCGTATCCCAGCGTTCCGAACCGCGCACCTGGAATCCCGTTTCCGCGATCGACAACCCGTCGCGGGACCTCATTCGCCTGCTGCACGCCGACCTGGTCCACATCAACCGGCAAACGCTGGCCACGGAACCGGCGCTGGCCGAGTCCTGGGCAGTGTCCAACGGGGGCCGCACGTTTACTCTGCAACTGCGCCGCGGCCTCCGCTTCGCCGATGGACAACCGTTCACCGCCGCCGATGTCGCATTCACTTTCGAGGTGTACCTGGACCCGGCCACCGGCTCGCCGCAACGCGACCTGCTGGTGATCAACGGCAAGGCGCCCAGGGTTCGCGTGCTGGGCGAGAACCGGGTTGCGTTCGACTTCGCGGAGCCCTACGGTCCGGCGGAGCGCGTGTTCGACTCAGTATTCATCCTGCCCCGCCACAAGTTGGAGCCGCTGTACCGGTCCGGCAGAATTGCCGCGGCCACAGCGGACGATCTGCCGGGCCTGGGCCCGTTCCGGCTGGAGAAGTATGAGCCAGGGCGGCGCGCCGTGTTCCAGCGCAACCCGCATTTCTGGCGCGCGGGGTTGCCCCGCCTGGACAACGTGATCGTGCTGTTCGCCGCGGATCAGGAGGCCGAGGTGGTGCGTTTTCGCGGCGGAGAAACAGATCTGATCTCGCGCCTGCCTGCCCGCGCCTTCGAGGCGCTGCGGCGGGAGCTGCCCGGTTATGGCTTCGCCGATGCCGGGCCCAGCCTGGAGTATCACTTCCTGTTCTGGAATCTGAACGAACCCGGCAAGCCGTGGAGCAGCCCGGCGTTCCGCCGCGCTGTATCGCTGGCGGCGGACCGGACCGGAATGGTGAAGCTCGCTTACGGAGGCAGGGCCGCCGCGATCGCCCAGCCGGTCAGCCCGTCGAACAAACCCTGGTTCCATGCAGGCCTTCCCGTGCCGGCGCGCAACGTGGAGAACGCGCGGAAGCTGCTGCGGGACGCGGGATTCCGCACCGGCGACGAAGGAGCTCTGCTGGACGTTTCCGGCCAGCCGGTCTCCTTCACCCTCGCCACGAACGCGGCCAATCAACAGCAGGTCCAGATGGCGGCGCTGCTGCAGCAGGATCTGAAGGCGATCGGAATCCAAGTCCAGGTGACCCCGCTGGAGTTTCGCAGCCTGGTGGATCGAATTCTCAAGACCCGCGAGTACGCGGCCGCGATCATGGCGCTGGCTCCCGGGGACGCCGATCCCGGCGCGGAGATGAACGTCTGGAGCGCCTCCGGCCGGTCTCACTTCTGGCGCCTCGACCCCGCCCGGCAGGAACCCTGGGAGAAGGAGATCGACGCCGCCATGCAACGCCAGATGGCCACCGCGGATCAGGTGGAAAGACGCCGCCTGTTTCACCGCGTGCAGGCGATCGCGGCGGAGCAGATGCCGCTGGTGTGCCTGGTGAGCCCGCACCTGCTGCTGGCTCACAAGCCGGGGCTGCGCGGGGTGAAGCCCGCGCTCCTGCCGCCGTTCACGCTGGCGAACGTGGAAGAGATCTACTGGGAGAAGAAGCGATGAAGCCGTCGCTGGCGCAGTCCTTCTTCGCTCCGTCGGGCGCGCCGGACCCTTCCTGGAGCGACGCCGATCTGGTGCGCGCCTGTCTGGACGGCCGCGAAGCCGCATGGGCGGCGCTGCTCGACAAATACAAACGCCTCATCTACTCCATCCCGTTCCGCTACGGCGCGGCCGAAGCCGACGCCGCTGACATCTTCCAACTGGTGTGCATGGACCTGTACGCCGAGCTTCCCCGGCTGCGCAACGTGGAGGCGCTGCGCGGCTGGCTGATGACCGTGACCGCCCGCCACTCGCTGCGCTGGAAGAACCGCCGCGTGACGCTGCCCCTGGAGGACGGTCCGGAGCCCGCGACCGGGCCGGAGTGGCCCGCCGAGTTCGAGCGTCTGCAACTGGTGCAGGAAGGCATCGCCCGGCTGAGCGAGCGCTGCCGCACGCTGATTACCCGGCTCTTCTACGACGATCCTCCGAAGCCCTATGAGGCTCTGGCGGCGGAGTTGGGCCTGGCCACCGGCTCCATCGGATTCACGCGCGGCCGCTGCCTGGATAAGCTGCGAAAAACGCTGCTGGAACTCGGCTTATGACCGTCGCCGAACTCTACGATCGCGCCACGGCGATGCTGGGGACGGACATCGCCCAGGCGGCGGAACTGGCACGCGAGGCGCACCGCATCAGCCGCACCCCGGTGGAGCACGGCCTGGCGATTCGCGCGGACGCGAACATTGCCTATGCGTCGGCGCGCTACGAAGAAGCGCTCGCGTTGTATGAAGACGCGTTACGGCGGTTCGAAGCCGCCGGCGATGCGCTGGAAGCAGCCCGCACGCGCAATAACGGACTGCAGACGCTGATCTACCTTTCGCGTTATGACCAGGCGCTCGAGTGGGCCTCCCGGGCGCGAAGCTGGTATGAAGCTTCCGGCGACACGCTGCGCCTGGCGCGGCTGGACGGCAATGTCGCGAATCTGCTGTACCGCCAGGATCGTTTCGCCGAAGCCCTGCCGTTGTATCAACTGGCGGAATCGGAGTTCCGGGCAGGCGGCCAGCCGCGGGATGTCGCCGCCGTGCTGCGCAACAAAGCGGTGTGCGAGCTCAGCCTCAGCCGTTATGACGATGCTCTCGCCACCCACGAGGAAGCACGCGCGTTCTGCGAACGTCACGGCCTGGCCGTGCTGGCGGCGGAAGCCGACTACAACATCGCTTATCTCTACTTCCTGCGCGGCGATTACCTGCGCGCCCGCGACCTCTACCTTGCCGCGCGGGAGCGGGCGCACGCAGCGGGCGATCCCTATCACGCGGCCCTGTGCGACCTGGACCGGGCCGAGGTGTATCTGGAGCTGAACCTGTGCGCGGAGGGCGCGGAGCTCGCCACCGCCGCCTTCCGCTCGTTCCGTTCGCTGAAGCTCGGTTACGAGCAGGCCAAGGCGCTCGCGTTCCGCGGGATCGCGGCGGGCCAGGCCGGCGATTTCGAGCAATCCATGCTGCTGCTGCGGCGGGCGCGGCGTCGCTTTCAGGCCGAAGGCAATGCCGTGTGGCCTCCGCTGATCGACCTCCATCTCGCCACGGTTCTGGAGAAGACCGGCAAGCCGGGCCAGGCAAGGCTGCGTTGCGAGCGTGCTCTGGGGTTCTTTTCGCGCACGGTATTGCCCGGCAAGGCCGTGCTCGCCCGGCTGCTGCTGGCGCGGCTGGAGCTGCGCGCCCGCAGGTTGCGCGCGGCACGCACCCATGCGCTCGCGGCGCACCGGCTGCTCGCTTTTGCGCCCTCCCCGGCGCTCGCGTTCCACACCTACTTCACGATGGGCCAGACGTACGAATCCGCCGGGGACGCGGTTCGCGCCGAATGGAAATACAGCCGCGCGCAGGAAGAGTTGGAACAAATGCGGGATCGCCTGGGCGTGCAGACGTTGCAGAT
Source organism: uncultured Solibacteraceae bacterium (assembly GCA_964406035.1). Lineage (GTDB taxonomy): Bacteria > Acidobacteriota > Terriglobia > Bryobacterales > Bryobacteraceae > JAIEPW01. The sequence goes on from CAYOQB010000164.1 coordinate 7,189, forward strand.
CAACTTCGCCAAGGACAAGGTCGCGGTGTATGAATCATTGTTCCGGCTGCAGATGGCGCAAGGCGATACGGAAGCCGCGTTTCTTACCGCCGAGCGCGCCCGCGCGCGCAGCCTGGCGGCGGGCATCGATCCCACCGGGGCTCGCGGGATGCCGGAGCCGGCGCGGCAGTGGCGCGCCGAATTGAACAGCCTGTACCGGCGTCTGGAAAGCGCGGACACGGCCCTCTCCGAACCGGTGCTCGCTACGATTCGCGAACGCGTCACCTGGCTGGAGTCGGAGTTGCGCCGGCAACTTTCGGAAGCTCCCGCCGAGTGGCGGCCGGAGGCGCTGCTGCTCGGCGCCGGAGAGATCCGAGCGCTGCTCCCCGAGGGCGCCTGTCTGCTCGAGTACTTCCTGGCCAATGACGTGGTGTACTGCTTCGTGATCGCGCGCCGCGTTTTCCAGGTGATTCCGGTGGCTTCCGCGCCGCGCGTGGTCAGCCTGATCCGGCTGCTGCAACTGCAGTTGTCGCGATTCCAAAGCGCCTGCACGCAACCCGGACTGCCCGCGCCGGCAAACGCCGATGTGGAGCGTCACCTCCGCGCGCTATACCGCGAACTGATTGCCCCGGTCCGCCCGTTTGTTTCCGCGCGGCACCTGCTGATCGCGCCGCACGGCCCGCTGCATGTGCTGCCGTTCCACGCGCTGCTGTCGGAGCGAGACTGGCTGGGCCGCGAATTCACCGTTTCCTACACGCCCGGCGCGAACGTGTTCGTGAACAGCAGCCGGCGGCCCAGCCGCGGCGGCGACTTGTCGGCGGTGTTCGGCATCCCCGACGCCGCGACGCCGCACATCGCACGGGAGGTGGACGATGTCGCGGCGGCGTTGCCGGGCGCGCTGGTGTTCCGCGGTCCGGAAGCCACCGAGGCCCGGCTGCGCGAGGTGGGACCCCACTGCCGCTACCTCCACATCGCCACCCACGGACGCTTCCGCTCCGACAATCCGCTGTTTTCCTCCATCCGCCTCGGCGACGGTTATTTGAGCCTCTACGACCTGCAGGGTCTTCGCCTGCCCGCGGAACTCGTGGTTCTCAGCGGCTGCAGCACCGGGCTTGGCGTCGTGGTGGGAACCGACGAGGTGGTGGGCCTGGTTCGCGGCTTGCTCTCCGCGGGCGTCCAGTCCGCCGTTGTTTCGCTATGGGACACCCGGGACGAAAGTACTGCCCTGTTCATGGGTACTCTCTACCGGCAATTACGCGAGGGGAAGGAGAAGGCGTCCGCCCTGCAGGCGGCGCAGGATGTGGTCCGGGACGCTTATCCGCACCCATTTGACTGGGCGCCGTTCATTTTAGTCGGAAAATCGCATCATTAGATCTATTTTTTCCATGACCTCGCGACCCTAGGAAATTAGCAGCCATGAGCCACTTCTCGCTGGAGCAATGGACCAACTTCGTGCGCGGCGCGGTCGCCGAACCGGAACGCGCGCAAATGGAGCGTCATCTCCAGGACGGATGCCCGCCGTGCGACAAGCTCCGGGGCCTGATGGAGGAAGTTCGCCGGTCGGCGGACTGGGCCCGGGAGAACGACCCGCCGGAGCATGTCCTGCGCAGGGCGATCCGGATCATGGAGCCGCGCCTGGAGCCCCAGGGGCTTGGCTGGGCGATCGCGCCGACGCGGCTGCTGTTCGACAGCCTGCTCGCGCCGGCGCCGGCGGGACTTCGCTCCGCCGGCCTGCTGCAGCGCGCCACCGTCCACGAATCGGACGGTATCACCGTGAGCCTTCGCGTGGAGCGCGAGGCCGGAACTTCCGTCCTGAGTGTCGTGGGCCAGATCGCCGGCGGTTCGGGCGACGATCTGTCTCACCTGCCCGTGCTGATCTGGCGCGGAGACAAAACGGTCGCACGCACCCTGACCAGCGGCGCGGGCGAGTTCCACATGGATTACGCCGGAAAGGGCCCGCTGAAGCTGGTCGTCCTGCTGGAAAGAAAAGCACAAAGGATCGAGATCCCCCTGGAGTTGCAATGACCACCCTTCGCATTCTGTTTGTTCTGATCTTCGCCACCGTATCTTTCGCCGACGACGCGGACACGTGGATTCTGCGGCCCGCGCCGAACGCTCTCAACCGCGTGCTGCAGCGTTATGGATTGAAGGTTCTGAAAGGCCTGCCGGGACAGAACATCTATCTGGTTCAGGCTACCGACGACGATAACGACCTGGCCGTGCGAACGCAGGGAGACCGCGACGTCCAGGCCGTCGAGAAGAACGAGGATCAGTTCAGCCCGGAGGTTCCTTCCGGCTCCACCAGCCCCCAGCCGGGTCCCGCGGACCAGGCGCTTTCCCGGCGCTCCACGATGAACTACTTCGGCGACACTGTTTGGACCAGCTACGCCCGGCAGCCCGCGGCTTCGCTGATCGGCCTGCCGCAGGCGCAGTCGCGCAACTGGACCGGGGCGGGAACCGTCGCCATCATTGATTCCGGAGTGGACCCCAACCATCCGGTGCTGCGGCGGGTGCTGCTTCCCGGCTATGATTTCACGCGCGACCGCTCCGGCGCTTCCGAGTACAGCGACCTCGACTCGCAATCGGCCGCGGCGCTTACGCAGTCCACCACCGCGTTTCTCGACAGCGGCCAGGCGATCCCGGTCAATGACTACTCCATGGCCGTGCTCAGCCAGTCCACGACCGCCTTCCTGGATGCCGGCAAGCTGCCGGAAGGCTTCGGTCATGGCACGATGGTGGCCGGACTGGTGCACCTGGTGGCGCCGCACGCCCGCATTCTGCCGCTGAAAGCTTTTCTGGCGGACGGGCGGTCCAATACTTTCGATATCCTGCGCGCCATCTACTACGCCTCCAACCAGGGCGCGCGGGTGATCAACATGAGCTTCAACATGAAGGAGCCCTCGGCCGAGCTGTCGCGGGCCATCGCTTACGCCGAGGCCCGCGGCGCGATCTGCGTCGCCTCCGCCGGCAATGACGGCAATGAGATCATCGTGTACCCGGCGGCTTACCGCAGCGTGCTCGGCATCGCGTCGACCAACGCCTTCGATGAGCGCAGCGGCTTTACCAACTACGGACAGGATCTGGTCTCGCTGGCGGCGCCCGGCGAGGGGCTCATCACCACCTATCCCGGCAACACTTACGCCGCGGTCTGGGGGACCTCCTTCAGCACCGCGCTGGTGTCGGGCAGCGTCGCGCTGCTACTGCAGCAGAACCCGTCACTCACCTGGGTGCTGGCGGACGGGCGATTGCAGACCACCGCCGTGCTGCTGCAACCCGAACTCGGCGCGGGCCGCCTGAATTTGCGGAACTGGTAACCGCTTCCAGTCCGCGTTGTCGAGGGCACGGGCAGCCGCCCGTGCCCTTTTTTCATGCGCGCGGGGTGCGATCGCAAAATTCCTTCTCGTTGCCGCTATCACCGGGCCTGCGGCCTTCCCCTTAGTTGCGACGGGCGAGATCGCATCGCCCGATCAAACCTGAATCGGAGATCCAATGTTCACTTCTCATGGAAAACTGTTATCCGCCGCCGTCCTTTTTGCCGGCGCGGCTTTCGCTCAGCAGTTGACGCCGCAGCAGCTCAAACAGGCTTGCGAAACGTCTCCCGCCAACACCGTGCTGGTCAACGGCCCGCTCAAGATCTCGGGCTTTACCAGCCGCGTGAATGTCGCCAGCGGATGCCGCATCGTGTTCGCCGCCACCGGCGCCCTGGAAACGGACTCCATCAACATGGGCTTCGCGGGACCGCTGGTGTTGCAGGGCGGCCTGAAGTCCGGCGCGAAGCTGGTGAAGACGCTGCTGGAGGCGCCCTCCATCAACGCGGGCCTCGCCGGCGGCGAGAATCTTGTTGAGCTCAGCGAATCGACGGTGCGCGCCTCGGCGGGCAACGTTGCGGTGTCGCTTGGCGACTCCTCGCAGTGGGTGGTGGTTGGCCGGTTCGCCGGACGCGCTCATGCCATGATCGCCACCGGTTCCATCGTGGTCACGGGCGCGCGCAAGCTGGATGCCAGCCTCAGCG
>CAYOQB010000165.1:0-5575 GCA_964406035.1 uncultured Solibacteraceae bacterium
ACCGAAAATGACGAAGACCGAATTGAACAAGTACCGGGCGATCCTGGAAGCGAAGTTGGCCGAGCTGTCGAAGGTGGTAAAGAACCGCGAAGGCATTGCCATTGAGAAGACTCCGGACGCGCTCGACGAAGTGCAACTGGCCGGCGAGCGCGAGCTCGCGATCCGCAACCTGGACCGCGAGTCCAATCTGCTGCGCAATGTCCGCGCCGCGCTCCGGCGCGTCGATGAGGGCACCTTCGGCATCTGCCTGCACTGCGAAGAGGAAATCAGCACCAAGCGGCTGAATGCTCTTCCCTGGACGCCCCTGTGCATCCAGTGCCAGGAAGCCGCCGACCGCAACCACGAGGATGTGACGGAGAGCCTCGACGAACTGATCGTCAACGCCGCCTAACGCATACCCGCGACATCCGGACGGGCGCGCGCCGCAAGGCTCGCGCCCGTTCGCTTTTTACCGGATACAAATTCCCGAAACCATCCGACCCGCTTCTCCCGGCACCCGGCGGAAAGAGTAGAACTCGTCCGCACGGCAGAAAGTACATTCGCCGGAGCAGTCGATGGAGCCTTCCGGCACGCCCGCCTGCAATAACTGCCTGCGGTTGACCTCCGTTAAGTTGAGCATCACTTTACCCTCGGCGTCAGCCAACTCCGGGATCCAAGCGGCGAACTGCCGGGCGACCTCCGGCGACACCTCGTAGCAGCAGTGCCCGATGCCTGGTCCGATCGCCGCAAACAGATTGGCCGGGTTGCTGCCGAAGGTTCGTGCAAGCTCCCCGACAGCTTTGGCGACGATCTGGCCGGCCGAACCCCGCCACCCCGCGTGCACCGCCGCCACGCAACGTGTCACGGGATCGACGATCAGAATCGGCAGGCAATCCGCGGTTCGAACGGCGATCCACAGCCCGGATACCGCGGTGATCAGGGCGTCTCCCTCGCCGATTCTGCCGGTTTTGACCCTGGCGGTGACGATACGGTCGGAATGGATCTGGTGGAGCTGCGCGGAAAGCTCCGGGGGCCAGCCCGGCAATTCGTGCCGTGTGCCGAACCCGTGCTCGACGCTGGCTATGTCCAGCAGCGTGCTCCGGAACAGCCCGCGCGAGTCCTGGTAGAACATCGCTAGGCGAGCGTAACCAGTTCGCCCGAGGGCTGGTTGATCTGCGCGATGCGCACCTGGCGGCGGAACTCCTCCAGCATCGATTCGTGCAGCCGGACCTCAGTGGGACGCTTCACCAGCGTAGTCATCTGGTCGATCTTCTCCTGCAGCTTTAGCAGTCCGTAAAACAGATTCTCCGGACGCGGCGGGCAGCCGGTGACGTACACGTCCACGGGCACGATCTTGTCCACGCCCTGCAATACCGAATACGTGTTGAACGGCCCGCCCACGCTGGAGCAGGCGCCCATCGAGATCACCCACTTCGGATCCGGCATCTGATCGTAGAGGCGGCGCAGCACCGGACCCATCTTGAGCGTCACCGTTCCGGCGACAATCATCAAGTCGGCCTGGCGCGGGCTGGGACGGAAGACCTCCGCGCCGAACCGCGCGATGTCGAATCTCCCGGTGGAGGAGGCGATCATCTCCATGGCGCAGCAGGCCAGGCCGAAGCTCAGCGGCCACAGCGCCGACTTGCGCGCCCAGTTGAACACGTAATCCACCGAGGTGGTCAGGAAGTTGCGTTCAAACTGGTTCTGGAGAAACATTCTCAGCTTCTATTGTAGCTTGCGCATCCAGGATTTCCAGCAGCCGCCCGCGATAGGCTTGCAGTTGCTCCGCGCGCTCGGCCGCCTGCATCCGGGCGACGCCGAAAACGGCGAATCGGGGCAGCACTTCCATTCCGGTGAAGTACAACATGCCGTGCTCGATGTGGCGCAGCAGCCCGGCCAGATCGCCGTTGCGGCCGGAGGCCGCGTACGCCCACGGCGGACCTCCGGTGGTGAACGCGAGCATCGCCTGCTTGCCCCGCAGCGGGCCGGTTTCGTAGCTCCGGCCCGCGTCGTAGGCGAAACCCATGGCGAAGACGCGATCCACCCAGCCCTTCAGAATCGCGGGCAGCGAGAACCACCACATGGGGAACTGGAAGATCACCAGGTCCGCCGCGCGCAGCTTGTCCATCTCCGCCTCGAGCTCGGGTTGAAAACGGCCGCGGCGCTGTTCCTTCTGATAGGCGAAGAACTCGGGATCGGAGAGATCCGGGAAGTCGTCGGGGCCGCCCGCCGCCGGGAAGCGCTGGGCGTACAGGTCGGAAACGGTGACGGTGCAGCCGGCCGCGGTGAACACTTCCACCGCCGCGTCCTTCATGGCCGCGTTAAACGATTTCGGTTCGGGGTGAGCGTAAACGATCAGGACATTCATGCGTGGGTCTCTTCTTAGAATTGAAGCCGCAGCGCGAGCTGCGCCTGCCGCGGCGCTTCCACGGCGCGGATGGAGCCGAAGCTCGCCAGCGGCGCGGCAACTGGCTGTCCGAAGCGGCGCGGCTCGGCGCCGGCAAGCGACGGCGCGCCGTACACCATGTTCAGGTCCGTGACATTCACCGTGTTGGTCAGATTGAACATTTCCGCGATGGCTTCGATCCGCACGCGTTCGCTCAGGCGGATCACGCGGGCCAGCCGCACATCCACGTTCAGCAGCGAATCGCCGCGATAGGTGTTGCGGCCCAGCGTACCCACTCGATCCGTGTTGGTGTTGCCGTCGCGATTGGCGTCCGATCCCGCCAGCACCGTGAAGTAGTTCGCGCTCTGCGCGGAGCTGATCAGCGAAGCCCGGAAGTTGCGCAGCAGGCCGCGCGGACCGGCTTCGGCGCTCAGCACCGCAACCACGCGATGCGCGGCGTGCTGCCGCGACAGCGATCGCTCCAGCCCCCGGTTGTACGGATCTTCCGGAAACCCGTTCAGCGACGGATCGCTCGAGTTGTCCAGCGTCTTCGACCAGGTGTAGTTTACGGACCAATAAAAGCGCCCGCCGAAGCGCTGCGACAGCACGGCGGTGCCGGCATGGTAGGACGATTGAGCCTGCGCGTCGAAGAACAGCGATAGCGGCGCCACCAGCGGATTCAGCGTCCGCGCGACGGGCACATTCGGCGCGATTGCGTAATCGTTCTTGCCATTCGGCAGGCGGGCTTGCGCGGGAGCGATGTTGCCCGCGAAGCTCGACGGCAGGCCCAGCCCTCGCGCGCCCAAATACGCCAGCGACAAGGCCATCCCGCCGGCAAGCCGCACATCGGCCTGCCCGTTCCATTGATAACTGCGAGGCCCGCCGCGATGGTCGCGCTTGTTGGTGGTGAAGAACTGCTGCGCCGGAGCGAAGTTGCCCGGCTGCAGCGCCGGATATCTTCCGGAGCGTGTCAACTGCAGCAGGTTCGCGGTTGCCAGCGCGGGGTTCGCGAAGAACGGCGTGTGCAGCGTCCCGCTCGACACCGCGTAGTTCTCATTGGCCCGCACCGGACCGAAGGTGGAATCCTGACCCGCCACCTGCTCGATCAGATAGACGAGCGTGTACGCCTGCCCCTGATAGAAGCCGCCGCCGGCGCGCAGCGTCACCCGGTCATTAACGCGGAAACTGGCGCCGGCGCGAGGCTGCACTGCCTTCCAGTAGCGCTCGAAGTAGCGCTCGGGAAGCAGGTCGGCGTCCCAGCGGAGGCCGTAGTTCACCTGCAACCGGTTGTTGACGCTCCATTGGTCGGAGAGGAACAGGCCGAAGTTGGTCTGCGAATTCGCGGTGTTGACGATGCGCTCGAACGCGGGCAGATTGGCGGGTCCGGGGAAGCCGGGTGTGGCCGGCGGACGCTCGCCCGACGGGCCGGTCACGTAGCCGAAAACAACGGCAAACGGAGTTCCTCCGAAGCCGCGGCCCAGGAACGCGTTCAGGTTGGGGAAGATCGCGTAGCCCGGGTCGAACGGATTATAGGTAAAGGTATCGCTGGTATACGACACGATGCCGCCGCCGCGAATCACATGGCGGCCGCGCGTCCAGCTCACGGTGTCGGAGAAATCGAAGCGCCGCTCCCGCGCCCGCTCAATCGCGTTGAAGTGGCGGCCCATGTCCAGGGTGTTGGAGATCTGCAGGTGCGGCTCAAAGGTCGCCGAGGGGAACCCGAAGGAGCGGACGGCGAACTGGAAGCCGGCCTGATTCAGCAGGGAGGGCGAGTACGCGGTGGTCACGTTGGCGATCGCCGCGTGATCGGGGATTCGCGCATGCCGGAAGTTGCTGGGCGCGCTGAGCTGATTGGTGGCCGCTGAAATATTTCGATAGCGGTCCTGCCGGAAACGGTAGCTCAGGTTCCACTGGGTGCGGTCGGTCAGCAGATCGTCGATGCGCGCGATCGCGGAATCGTAGTCGGAGATTCGCAGCTTGCCCTGCACCACCTCCGGCGGCAGATTGAGGAACTGGCGGGCGCGGTTGATCTCCCCCAGATTCTCGAGCAGGAGCGAGGAATAAGGCGGCGACTCGCGACGCCGCTGCGCCTCGAAGTTCAGGAAGAAGAAGCGGCGCTCGGATGCCAGCGGGCCTCCCAGCGACCCCCCGGACTGGTTCTGCTGTAGTTGCTTGAATCCTTCCGGGGCCAGGATGTTGCGGGCGTCCAGCGCGGCGTTGCGGAAATAGTGGTACACCGCGCCGCGGAATTGCCGGTCGCCGCCCCGAGTGACGATGTTCACCACGCCTCCGCCTGACGGTCCGGAATCGGCCAGGTAGCCTTGCGTGACCACGCGAAACTCCTGCACCGCCTCCTGCGACGGCGTGGCTCGCGGCCGCAGGAAGACGCGATTCATGCTGTTGGCCCCGTCCACCTGGACCAGCGACAGCGTCTCATGCAATCCGAGAAACGACACGTTGATCTGGTTCGGCTCCACCGGCGTCGCCGGGTTGCCGACGTTGGTCCGGCCGGGGCGAACATTGGGCGCGAGCAGGACGAAATCGAGGAAACGGCGGCCGTTGATCGGCAGGCGCTCCACCGCGTTCGATTCGATCACCTGGCTGAGCTCGGTGCGGCCGGGCTCCACCAGGGACACCCCGGCGCGAATGGTCTGCGCCTGCTCGAACACGGCCAGGCCGAGCGTGATGTCCAGCGACGCCTGCTGTCCGACGGCCAGCGTCAGGTCCCGCATCAGGTACGGCGCGAATCCCGCGGCTTCCACTTTCAGCTCATAATTGCCGGGCGGGATCGCGGCGAAAAAGAATACGCCTTGGGCGTTGGTTTCCACCACGCGGGCAACGCCGGTGGGCATGCTGGTGAGCGTTACCGCCTGACCTCCGAAAACCGAACCCGAGGGATCCTTCAGCATGCCCCGGAGAGCGGCGGTGGCCCCGGTCTGGGCCGGCAAGAGAGAACAGGAAAGCAGACAGAAAACAATGCGGACGACAGCAGCGCGATTCATCATGTAGTCTCGAACGAATCAGCGGGTTGCCATAATATGAAAAAAACCCGCACTGCCCAGTGATGAACCCAGTGTAGAATAACGCGCGCGGCCGGGGTGGAAATCGATGCTGGTTTAGCGGCCGGGCTTTAGTACACGTCCCAGCAGCCGGGCGTGATCAGCTCCACCAGATGGCGGTCGGGATCGCGGAAGTAGATGGAGTGGCCGC
>CAYOQB010000165.1:5585-11162 GCA_964406035.1 uncultured Solibacteraceae bacterium
CCACTTCGCTTTCCACTTGCACATCGTTGGCCGCCAGATGCTCGCGCCAGGCGGGAATGTCGGCGGCATCGATGGAGAACGCCAGATGGATTTCGCCGCGCGCATCATGCCCGGGGATCACGCCGCCGCCGCTTTCGCGCGCCTCTGTCGAAGCGCCCGCCAGAAACAGCAGCAGCACCTGACCCGGAGCGATCGCCAGGGCATGCAGCCGCTCCTTCTCCTGAAAGATTTCACGGAACCCGAGCACGGAAACGTAAAACTGCTCGGAGCGGATCAGGTCCGTGACATACAGCGCGGTTTCGACCAGCCCGTTGATGTGTGGCGTGGCGGGCATGGGATCACCGGTTGCGCTGCTCGGCGAGCGGGGGATGCTCGTCAGGCCGGTAGTAGAACTGCGCGCATTCCTCGGCCAGCACGCCGCCCCGGATCTCCAGGTCGTCGCGGAAAGCGTCGCGCACCAGATCCGCCGTATTGATGTGGCGGGCGTCGAAATACATGCTGTGCACGTCGTTGCGCGTGGCGCCATACACGATGCGGCTGATCCGGCCCCAAATGCAGGCTACGGTGCACATGGTGCAGGGCTGCAGAGTGCAGTACAGGGTGCAGCCGCGGAAATCGGTGGTGCGGAGCCTCTGGCCGAGCTTGCGCATCGTTACGATTTCGGCATGGGCGGACGGGTCGCAGCGGAGCTCGGCTTCGTTGTGGCCGGCGGCCAGGACCTCGCCGTCGCGAACGATTACGCAGCCCACTTCGCCCGCGCCGGGCGTCCGGTCGCCGAGGCGAGCCTGTTCGATGGCCAGCCGCATGTAGTCATTGTCGCTCATTCGGGACGTAGAGGGAGCAGGGGACGAAACAGTTTCGCCGCGCCCTTCATGGGTCGCGCGAGCCCGCCGATATGTACGGCAAGCCTGTTATAATTGCTTGATTCCGCAAAGGATGGTGCTGCCGCCGGCCGGCCGGCGGAGGGCGGGTGTTCCATGGATCTGGATCAAATCCACACGTTTCTGGAAATCGTGCGCCTGAAGAGCTTCTCCAAGGCGGCGCAGTCCTGCTTCCGGACGCAGCCGGCGGTAAGCGCGCAGATCCGGCAGTTGGAAACCGAGCTGAACACCTCATTGTTCGACCGCTTCGGCACGCGCATCGCGCTGACCACGGCGGGCAAGATTTTCGCCGGCTACGCGGAGCAGATTCTGGCGTTGCGCCGCGAAGCCGAGGACGCGATTCGCGAGCTGGACCGCTCCCCGCGCGGCGAACTGGCGATCGCGGCCAATGAAGCCACCTGCATCTACGTGCTGCCCAAGGTGTTCAGCGAGTACAAGAAGCAGTTTCCCAACGTGCAGCTGCGCGTGGACCGCTCCTTCGGCTCGCACGTGGTGGAGGCGGTGGTGGATAACCAGGCCGATTTCGCCATCACGCAGTTGCCGGTGCTCGAAAAGCGGCTGCAGGTGGTGAAGTTTCATACCGACGAGATCCACGCTATCGTCCCCGCGGGGCACCCGCTGGCGCGGCAGGCGCCGCTGCGCCCTTCCGACCTGATCGACATTCCGCTGCTGCTGCCGAAATCCGGGAAGACCCGCGCCCGTCTGAATGAGTGGCTGGAGCCGGTGGAGGACCGGATTCACATCTCGATGGAGCTGGATTCCACGGAAATGATGAAGCGCTTTGTCATCGCGGGCCTGGGCATCACTTTTCTTGCCGGCTCCAACTGTCGCGCCGAGATCGCCGCCGGCGAGTTGGAATCCGTGCCGCTCGGCCCCGACCCCATGATCCGCCATCTCGGGTTAATCTACAGGAAGGACAAGAGCCTCTCCAAAGCAGCATTGGGATTCATTCAGGCGACCCTCGATTTCGCGGGCCGCATCCCCGTTGCCGCCGGAGAGACCGCCGCGCCGGGCCGGTCATGAATCGCGTGACGATCAAAACGTCGACGATCTTCGTCTCAGTGGGAGACAAGACCCAGGTGTACCGCTCCGTTGACCAGGTGCCCCCTCCGCTGCGGCGCAAGCTGGAGATGTCCACGCATAGCCTGAATTCGGCCACGATTCTCATCGCCGACCGCAATGGACGCGAGGAGTTGACGCGGTCCCTGCGCGGCTTGCCGTCGCCAATTCGAACCCGCTTGGCCGCATCCCTGGGCGTATCCCCGGACGCCGCCGGTTCCGGCATGCCGAAATGGCCCGCGCTGCGGGGGCTGGCGCGCCATTGGGTCGAGTTCCTGTTTCCTGGCGCCATCGCGGTACTGATCTGGCTCGCCGCGTCTCAATATTGATTCCGCCGCGACGATAAGGGGAGGGTGGATCGCCGCCGCCAGCCCCGTCTCGCCGTCGATCAGCCGGTACAAATCACGACCCTCACCCGGCCCTCGCAAACGTTCTCCGGACGCGCCCTTGATCTGTCCGGCAGCGGGATGCGCGTCGCTCTTCCCACCGCAATCCCCGTGAATACGCTAGTGCGGATCGAAGCTCCCGATCTGCTGCTACTCGGCGAAGTCTGCTGGACCCGCCAGGTGGATGGCGGCTGCGAACTCGGCCTGAAGTTGCAGCACGCCCTCACCGGACTGGGCGAGCTCGAGCGCCTGAATCGCGGCCTGTGGCAGGAATTCGCGCCGCTTCCCCTGAAGGCGAAATAGAAATGTGCCACGTCGGGCGCAAGCAGCTCTCTTCCTGAAGACGGGCGGGGCGAATGATCCCGCAAAAACGGTTCTCGCCACCCCAAAACGCGAAAATTCCGGTAACGATCGCCCGCTTCAAACGTATCACGTGCGATGAACCCGACTCATCTCTTTCTGCAGGCGTTCCGGAGCATTACGCACCGCCCGGGATACGCCGCCGTAGTGGTGCTGACGCTGACCCTGGGCATCGGGGTAACCACCGCGGTATTCAGCATCTTTCACGCGGTGCTGTTATCGCCGCTGCCGTACCCGGAGGCGCAGGAACTGGTGGCGGTGTTCGACACGCAGCCGGCGTGCACCACGTGTCCCGCATCGTTCCCGAAGTATCACGACTGGCGGGACCGAAACAAGGTGTTCGCCTCCATCGGCGGGATGACCGGACGGCAAGCCGTCCTGACCGGACGTGGAGATCCGGACCGCATCCGCGTGGTGGCGGCTACAGCCTCCCTGGGCGAGGTGTTCCGGACCAGTCCGCGGTTGGGACGCTGGTTCACCGCCGCGGAAGACCAGCCCGGCGGACCGAAGCTGGTGCTGCTGGGCGCCGCGCTGTGGAGGCGGTTGTTTCAGGAACGCCCGGACGTAATCGGACAGAAGCTGGTGCTTGATGGCGATCCCCACGAGATCATCGGAGTCCTGCCACCTCGGCCCTTCCCCGCGCAATTTGGTGCACTCGACGGCGAGGCGTTCTTGCCGCTGCAGCAGAAGCTGGACCCGGCGACGCGCGGCAGTCACTTCCTGGTGACCTTCGCGCGGCTGAAGCCCGGAATCGAGGCGGGCGAAGCATCCCGCCAAATGCGCGCTCTGGGTGCGGACCTGGCCAGGGAGTTCGGACACAATCACGGGGTAGATGTCCGGCCGCTCACCGACGTGCTGTCCGGCGGGGTGCGGACCCCGTTGAACCTGCTGCTGGGCGCGGTCCTGTTCGTGCTGCTGATCGGCGCGGCGAATGTCGCGAACCTGATGCTGGCGGGCGGCATCGCCCGGCGGCGAGAACTCGCCGTGCGCCAAGCCTTGGGCGCCGGCGTCCGGAATCTGGCCGGATTGCTGGCAGCGGAGGGCCTGTTGCTTGCGGCCGCGGGAGGCGCCTTGGGCATTCTGCTGGCCATCTGGCTGGTGTCCTCGTTCACCCTGCTGGCAGGGAATCAACTGCCGCGAACGGCGCAAGTGGAGATGAACCTCCCGGTGCTGGCGTTCGCGATCCTGGCGTCCGGCCTGGTCGGCCTCATCTGCAGCGTCTTTCCGATTCTATGGGTGGGCAAGCGCGATCTTGCCTCCGAAGTGCGCCAGGGCGACGTCCGCGGCGGAAGCCATTCGGGGAATCGGGTCCGGGCCGCGCTGGTGGTGACGGAGATCGCGCTGGCGTTCGCATTGCTGGCGGGCTCGGCGCTGCTGGTGAAGAACCTGCTGCTGCTGCAGGGCCGCGATCCGGGGATCCGCACCAGCAAGGTGGTGACGTTCTCGGTGGCGCTGGCGGGTCCGCGGTACAAGGACAACGCGCCCGTGGTGGCGTTCTACCGCGACCTGACGGAGCGGCTTCGGTCCATGAACCAGGTGGAGCGCGCGGGGCTGATCAGCCACGTGCCGATGATTGACTTCGGGTTCAATGGCGAGTTTCAGGTGGACGGCGATGCACCGTGGGCGGCGAAGGACGCGCCGCTGGTGGAGTATCGCTGGATTCACGGCGATGCGCTGGGCGTGCTCGGGGTCCCGCTGGTAAAGGGGCGGATGCTGGAGGAGCGCGACGGCGACGGCACCCGCACGGTGGTGATCAACCAGGCGATGGCGGAGAAGTTCTGGCCCGGCCAGGATCCGATCGGGCGGCGGTTCGGCCAGGGGTCGGATCGCTCGAAGTGGTACGAGGTGGTGGGCGTCATCGGAAACGTGCGGTCCTACGGGCTGGCGGCGAATCAGCCGTTCGAGTTCTACCGGCGGATTGAGCAATCGGCGTTCGGGCGGATGTCGGCGGTGATCGAAACTCGCGCGGAAGATCCGCTGGCGGTAGTTCCGGAGGCTCGCCGCGCGGTGGCGGCGCTGGACCCGTCGATTCCAATCACCAACATCAAGACTATGGAGCGGGCGGTGGCCGAATCGCTAGGGCGGCCGCGGTTCTTCTCCAGCCTGACGGCGCTGTTCGGCTTGATCGCCGGTGTGCTGGCTCTGGTGGGGATCTACAGCGTGATGGCGTACACGGTCAACCGCCAGCGGCGCGAATTCGGGGTGCGCCTGGCGCTGGGGGCGGCCCCGGCATCGCTGCGCCGCATGGTGCTAACGCAGAGCATGAAGCTGGCGGGGATCGGGATCGCGTTGGGTGGCGCGGCGGCGTGGGCGTTCTCGGGGGTGTTGCAGTCGGTGCTGAACGACGTGCAGCCGACGGACCCGTGGGTGTACGCAGGCACGATCCTGGCGGTGTTCGCGGTGTCGGCCGTGGCGGCGTATCTGCCGGCGGTGTGGGCGAGCCGGGTGGATCCCGCGGAGATCTTGAGGGCGGAGTGAGGGTGAACGTTATAAAGTCGTGCTACATCGAAACCAGCCCAGCGGTTGGGTGGCGGAAGTGCCGTCAAATTCCAGGTTGTCACGCGCTGATGCCCACGCGAGAGGCGGCGCTGGCTGAGCTCGCGGCGGTGTTTCAGATGATTGCGGAGGAGTACGCCGAGCGGTGTCAGCAGTTGGCCGCCGATACCGCCGAAATCTGAAAACGCGTGGCGCCCTCGGCTGCGGAACTGCGCCGCATCTCGACGAAACTGGGGTTTCGGGGAGTCCGTGCCAGTTCCACCTGTTCCGCGATCAGCCGGTTGCTCCGAGCACCGCTGGGGTTGAGACCTGCTTCCTCGGTGGCTTGCGAAGCGGCCGCCCGGTCAGGAACTCCATTGTTTCCAGGAACTCAGCCGGGCCCGCCGCGGACATGT
>CAYOQB010000166.1:0-11110 GCA_964406035.1 uncultured Solibacteraceae bacterium
TCTTGATTGTGGCACACGCGCCTTAAAGCGCGGCTTCCAAGGCCGCCGATCGGGGGCTTTCGTTGCCGGCGCGGTCCACCGATGTGACCTGATAACGGTACCTGCGACCGGCCGCGACCGCGCGGTCGGTATACGAAGGGGTCTGCACGGTGGCCACCACCTGCCATGCGCCTCCATCCACGCTGCGATACACACGGTAGCCGCTCAGGTCGGCCTCCGCGCTCGGGTCCCAGGAAACATCGATGCTGCCGACGCCCGCCACAACGCCGGGATTCGCCGGAATGGCCGGGGGAAACACGTCCATCGGCGTGATCCGCGCCGCCTCGGACATCTCGCTCAGCGCCGCGCCCTTGGTGGCTTGGATCGCATAGACATAGGCAGTGCCGTACTGAGTGGTGCGATCCACGTATTCCGGTCCGCTCGCCTCCGCAAGCAGCACTGGAGCCTGGTCCCCGGCGCCCCGGTATACCCGGTATGCCCCGGCATCCCGTACCCGGATCCGTACCCCTTCCGCCACGTTGTCCAACCCCGCGATCGCCGGGCGGTCCAGCGGCGACTCCACCGCCAGCACCGCCAGGTTCGACCAGGAAGACGCCTTGCCCTTCGGCCCCACGGCACGAACAGCCAACACGATCTCTTTTCCAATCCACTCCGGCCGGATCTTTGCCGAAACGGAAGCCTCTCCCGGTTGTTCCAGGCTTACCGGGATGGCCGCCGCGGTCTGACTCCAGACTTCGGGACGGAAATCGCCGGGCGGGATCGTTCCGGCGCGGAGTTCCACGCCTTGCAGCCGTTCCAGAATCACACCGTCCGCGGCCAGAGCGGGAACGGTGAAGTTCACCCGGATCTCCGGGCCGATCTGCATCGCGCGCAGGTCGCTGACCGTGGCGGGCACGTTCAAGGCGGGCGGCTGCGGATCGCCGATATAGCCGCAGCCGGTGAACATCAGGCAACTCAGAAAAATCAGGGCGGGCCGCATCACAGAATGTACTTGCTCAGGTCCTGATCCTTCACGATGTCGGCCAGTTGCTTCCGCACGTAAAGGGCGTCGATTTTCACCTGCTTCTTCTTCAGGTCCGGACCGTCGAAGGAGATCTCCTCCAGCAGTTTTTCCAGAATCGTATGCAGGCGCCGCGCGCCGATGTTCTCCGCGGATTCGTTCACGCGCGCCGCGAAGTTGGCGATCTCCCGCAGCGCGTCCTCGGTGAACGTCAGCTTGATGCCTTCCGTTTCCATCAACGCCTGATATTGCTTGATCAGCGCGTTCTTGGGTTCCTTCAGGATGCGAATGAAGTCCTCTTCGCTCAGGCTCTTCAGTTCCACGCGGATGGGGAAGCGGCCCTGCAACTCGGGAATCAGGTCGCTCGGCTTGGACACGTGGAACGCGCCCGCGGCGATAAACAGGATGTGGTCGGTGCGGACAAAGCCATACCGCGTGTTCACCGTTGTGCCTTCCACGATGGGCAGGATGTCGCGCTGCACACCCTCCCGCGAGACGTCAGGCCCATGGCCGGATTCGCGCCCGGCGATCTTGTCCACTTCATCCAGGAAGATAATGCCGGAGCGTTCCACGCGCTCCATCGCCACCCGCGTCACCTGATCCATATCGATCAGCTTCTGCTCTTCTTCCTGAATCAGATATTCCAGCGCCTCTCCCACCCGCATCTTGCGTTTCCGGGTGCGGTTGCCGAACAGGCCGCCGAGCATGTCCTTCAGGTTGACGTCCATCTCCTCCATGCCCTGCGCGGTGCTGATCTCGAAGGACGGCCCACGCTCCTTGACGTCAATCTCCACCATGCGATCGTCCAGCTTGCCGTCGCGCAATTTCTCCCGCAGCTTTTCCCGCGTCCGATCCGCGCTGTCGCTCGATTCCGGCTGCTGCGGCATCAGCAGCTCCAGCATGCGATCCTCGGCGTTCCGCTCCGCGCGTTCCGCCACTTCGTCCAGGCGCTCCTCGCGCACCAGGTCCATGGCGATCTCCACCAGATCGCGGATCATCGACTCGACGTCTCGGCCGACGTAGCCCACCTCTGTGAACTTGCTCGCCTCCACCTTCAGGAACGGAGAATTTGACAGCTTCGCCAGCCGCCGCGCCAGTTCCGTCTTGCCGACACCCGTCGGACCGATCATCAGGATGTTCTTCGGCATCACCTCGTCGGCCATCTCCGGATCGAGTTTCTGCCGGCGGATGCGGTTGCGCAGCGCGACCGCGATGGCGCGCTTCGCCTCCGGCTGCCCGATGACGTACTTGTCCAGCTCGCGCACAATCTCGCGCGGCGTCAGTTCATCCAGCAGCACGCCGTCGTCGGAAGCCTGGGCGGGAAGATAAATCACCATTTATCCGAGCTCCTCATAGATCACGTTCAAGTTGGTGTAAATGCAGATTTCGCCCGCGATCTTCATCGCCCGCTCCGCGATCTCGCGCGAGGAAAGCTGCGTGTTCTCGATCAACGCGGCGGCCGCCGCCTTGGCGAACGGACCTCCGCTGCCGATCGCCGCGATGGCGTCATCGGGCTCGATCACGTCGCCGGTGCCGCTCACCAGGTAGGTATCGCTGGGGTCCGCCACCAGCAGCAGCGCTTCCAGATGCCGCAGCACCCGGTCCGTGCGCCACTCCTTGGCCAGCTCCACCACGCTCCGCGGCAGGTTGCCGTTGTACTGCTCCAGCTTCGATTCGAAACGCGAGAACAGGGCGAACGCGTCCGCGGTGGATCCCGCGAAACCCGCCAGGATCTTGCCGTTGTACAGACGGCGCAGCTTCTTGGCCGACGCCTTTACCACCTCGCTGCCCATCGTGACCTGACCGTCGGCTGCCATCACCACCTTGCCGTTGCGGCGTACCGCCAGCACCGTGGTGGAACGAATTCTTTGCTTCATGGATATGCACTTCCAGTGTGGCATAGCGCCGCGAAGTTCGCGCCCGGCACCGCGCAGAAAAAGGCGCCGCTGCTATAAGATCAAGGCTGTGAACGCGTTTGGACTCACCTGCCGTCCCGGCCTGACGCTGCGCATCCTGGAGGAGCGGCACGCCACCCCGTTTTTCCGGCTGGTGGACGGCGACCGCGAGCACCTGCGGCAGTGGCTGCCGTGGGTCGACAAAGCCGTGGAAGAAGAACAAATTCTTGACTTTATCCGCTCCGGCCTGCGTCAGTTCGCGGACAACGCCGGCTTCCATTGCGGCATCTGGTGGCAGGGCGAGCCCGCCGGTGTGATCGGCTTCCAGCGCGTCAACTGGTTGAATCGAAAAGTGGAACTCGGCTACTGGCTGAGCAGCGGCCGGCAGGGCCAGGGTCTGATGACCGACGCCGTCCGCGCCCTCACCTACTTCGCTTTCCAGGAGTGGGGCTTGCATCGCGTTCAGATTCAATGCGCTACGGGGAATCACCGGAGCTGCGCGATTCCGCTGCGGCTGGGGTTTACGCATGAAGGCGTGCTTCGCGAGGCGCAACTGCTCCGCGGCCAGTTTCTGGACCTGAATCTGTACTCGATGCTGGCTCGCGACTGGCCTACGGCTCGAAACCCACAATCGTGACGCCCGCCGCGTTCGCGGCCGCGAAGCACTCGTCCCGATCGAGCACCAGCGTCCGGCCTGCATCCACGCCCAGCGCGGTGGTCCCCGTTTCCGCCATTACCGCGATGGTCCCCGGACCGATCACCGGGACATCGAACAGCCGGTGATCCCGCCGTTGCGAGCCTTTCACTAGCCGCAGCGGCTTGCCTTCCACCAATGCCGCGGCCCGCCGCAGCATGGCGTCCGTCCCTTCCATCGCTTCCAGCGCGACGCAGGCCCGCTCCGCCACCGCGACGCTTTGCCCGACATCCAGCGTGGACAGCGCCGCGGCGATCCGCCGCCCGTAATCCAGGTCCCGCTGCTCGTCCGAGGTGGGCTTGCGTCTGGTCAGCACGCCGCTTCCAGCCATCAAGTCACGCAGCAGCAGGGTGGATTCCGCCAGCCGGATGCCTTCCTCCTCCAGCACTTTCGCCACGCCTCCAATCAGGGCGCCGGTATTCTTCTCACGCAGCGAGGCCAGCACCTTGAACAGCCTCCAGTCCGGCCGGATGGTGGAAAAGATTTTCGCGTGCTTCACCTGGCCGCACATCATGATCTCGGTGATGCCCTCTTCGCGGCAGATTTCGATCAGCCGGCTCAACTGCCCCAGCGAAATCCAATAAGTGCGCGCGGCGGCCGCTTCCACCTCGCGCGAGGCTTCCTCCTGAATGGCGATCGCCACCACCTCGTGGCCCGCGCGCCGCGCCGCTTCCAGCGCCAGGACCGGGAACCGGCCGTTGCCCGCGATAAGGCCGTATTTCATGTCACTTGATGAAGCCGCGCTCGGAGCGGCTGATGAACGTGAGCAGTTCGTCGATCTCCGGGCTCTCGATGCCTTCCTCGCGAATCCGGGCGATCGCCTGCGAAGTGTTCAGGCCCGCCCGCGTCAGGATGCGGAACGCCCGCTGCAGCACCTCAATGCGGTCGGCCGTGAAGCCGCGCCGCTCCAGCCCCACCGCGTTAGCGCCGAAGATCTTCACCTCGCGCTGCGAAACCGTGGTGGAGTACGGAAGCACGTTCTGCGTGATCACGCTATACCCGCCCACAAAAGCGTGCTGTCCCACCTTGCAGAACTGGTGGACGCCGCTGAACGCGCCGATGGTCACCCAATCCTCCACGATCACGTGCCCGGCGAAGGTGACCGCGTTGCCCAGCACGCAGTGATCCCCGATCCGCACATCATGCGCGACGTGGACATACGCCATCAGCAGGTTGTCGTCCCCGATGGAGGTCAGCGCCCCGCCGCCCTCGGTGCCGCGGTGGATGGTGACGAACTCGCGAATCCGGTTGCGGTTGCCGATCGCCGTGTGCGCCCGTTCGCCCTGATACTTCTTATCTTGCGAGGCGACACCCACCGTGCTGTAGGGAAAGAACACGTTGTCCTCTCCGATGCGCGTGGGACCTTCCACGTACACATGCGCCATCAGGTGCGTGCCCGCGCCGATCTCCACCTCCGCGCCGACGATGCAGTACGGGCCCACTTCAGCGTCCGCATGCACCTTCGCGGTCGGATCGATGATGGCCGACGGATGAATCGACATGGATCAGGCGCGATCCGCCAGCTTGCACAACATGCGTGCCTCGGAAACGTCCACTCCGTTTACGGTTGCTTTCGCTGCCACTTGTGCCAGGCTGGACTTCAGCTTCAGCACGTTCGCTTCGATGCGGAGTTGATCGCCGGGCCGCACCGGGCGGCGGAACTTGGCTTCCTCCACGGTCGCCAGCAGCACCAGCTTGCTCTTCCGCTGCTCCGGAGGCAGCTTGCTGAGCACCAGCACGCCGGCCACCTGCGCCATCGCTTCCACGATCAGGACGCCCGGCATCACCGGGAACTCCGGAAAGTGTCCCATGAAGAACGGCTCGTTGACGGTGACGTTCTTAATGCCCACGATGCGCAGGTCCTCCATCTCCGCGATCGCGTCGACCAGCAGAAAAGGGTAACGATGAGGCAGGATCGCGCGGATCCCGTCGATGTCGAGTATGGCCATGGGAAGAAAGGCTATTTTAGCAGCCCTGCGCGGATGGCCAACTTCCGCCTGAAGCCTTCCGTCAAGGGAGCGGTGTTACTGCCCCGACGCCTCACCCGCCGCCAGCCGGTACGCCGCGATTCCCTTCAGCTCCCGGACGAAGATCTGATCCCCGGCCACGGCAACATGGCCCCAGGTGGGCGTCTGGCTGACTTCCTTCGAATCCAGCAGTTCGAACTTCTCCGGGTTCGGCCGGATCAGCAGCAACTGGCCCCGCTCGTCCAGAGCGATGATCTTGTCGCCGCGCACCGCCATCGACCAGTATTGTCCGAAAGGTTCCGTGGTCCACTTTGATTCGCCGGTCTGGAGGTCAATGCACGTGAACCGCTGGTTGCCCAGGTGCAGGTACGCGTAGCCGCCGATCACCACCGGCGATCCCATGTAGCCCTTCGCCTTGTTCCGCCACGTCTCCGTGACCGTATACTTGCTCTCCTGCTGGGACACTTTATAGAGAAACGTGTTGTTCTGATGCGTGCTGGTGAAGATGCCGTCCCGGTACACCACCGGCGTCAGGATGTTCATGCCCCGGAAGTTGGGTACCTCCTGGCTCCACAGCACCCCTCCGGTCTCCAGGTCCACGCCGTTCAAGCGGATGCGGTCCTGCACCAGCAGTTGCCGCTTGCCCGCGATCACCGCAATAGCGGGCGAGGAGAACGCTCCAGTTTCGAAGCTCCCCGAGGCATGCTCCAGCGTGCGCCACACCGCCTCGCCGGTGCTCTTCTTCAGCTTGATCGTGGAATGCGCCGCCTGTACGTACAGGAAGTCGCCGTCAAGCAGGGGTGAGCTGGCAAATCCGAACTCGGGCTTGGAAGTCTGGTACCGCTGCGGGAAATCGATTCGCCAGATCTCCTTACCAGTCTTTCCTTCCAGCGCGACCAGTACCTCTTCCATTCCGCCGACGTACAGAGTCTTGCCGTCCCATGCGGGCGTCGCCCGGATCCAGTCTCCGGATCGCTTCGCATAGAACGGCACGGAAATCTTGCCCTTCCAGGAAGCCTGCCAGAGTTCTTTGCCGGTGTTCCGGTCGAAGCCGCGCACCACTTCGGTATCGCCGTCCCGGGTTTCGGTGGTGAACACCATGTCCTTGGATACGACGGGCCCCGAGTAGCCCTTGTCCAGGTCCGCGCGCCACAGCGGCGTCAGGCCTTGCAGGGATTCCGGCCAGGGCGACCCCTGGGAATAACCCGTACGCTCCGGACCCCTCCATTGCGGCCAGTCGGATGCGATGCAAACCAAGGAGGAGAAGACAAACAGGACGCAGCAACGGAACATACCGCCTGGATGCCGTGTTGCCAACGCCTGCGCTAGTTTTTCTGGAAGGAGCTAATCGAGGAGCACTTCTTCGCCGGGCTTGAGTCCGGCGGTCACGGCGACATGCGTGTTGTTGCGCGCGCCGATCTCCACCTCGCGGCGCGTGAATCCGGCGCCACTCTTCACCATGATCACCGGCTGGGACTTCTCCATGCGTAGCGCCTGAATCGGCACCCGCACGGGCGCCTCCGCCTTGGCGATGAGCACGTCACCGGCGGCCGAAAGGTCCGGGATAATCCTGGGATCGGTGCTGTCGATCGAGATCCGCACCGGAACCGTGCGGATGTAATAACCGCTTCGTCCGCCCGCCACCGCCAGCGCGCCAATGGAATAAACCTTGCCCGGGACCTTCAGTCCGGGAAACGCGTCAATGGTGACGTCCACCGGTTGCCCCAGCCGCAATTCGCCGCTTTCCGCCTGGTTGATGGTGGCTTCCACCTGCATGCTGGCGCGATCCACGACTTTCATGAACGGCTGTCCCGGCGAGAGCTGATCCCCCTGCTGGATCGTGGTGGATTCGCCGCCCCGGAAAATCGGCTGCACCACCGCGAGCCCGTCGATCGGCGAGTACAAGGTGAAAACCTTGATGTCGTTCATGTGCCGGTCATGATGACGCTGATGCCGCTCCTGCGTGATCTGCAAAATCCTGATCTCGGCCGCGTGTACCTTCCGCTTCTCGGCCAGGTTCCGGGATTCCTGGTTGTACCGCGCCTGCGATTCGTCCACGGCCAGCTTCAGCAGCTCACGCTCCACTTCCGTTCGGACCTCCGCCGCCTGGAAATCCAGCCGCGCCTTGTCCATGGTCGCCTTGCGCACCCGCAGCGTCTGGCTGAGATTTTCGATCTCCACCGCCTGCTCCATGCGCCGCTTCTCGACGTCCGCGGCCGCCTGCCGGATGGAATCGGCGATATCGTCGATGTGATCGCGCAAGCCCTGCGCGTCGATCTCCGCCACCTTCTCGCCTTTCCGCACCACGGTTCCGCTCGGCACCAGGTATAGAAGCTGCAGCGCCCGCGCTTCCGGTCCGCGCATTACCGGCGCCGTCATCTGGACGAACGTGCGCGCCGCGGTCTGCCCGGAAACTCGCAGCACTTTCTGGATCTCGCCCGGTTTCGCGGTCGCCGTCGACGCCGTCACCACCGTCTGACGGGACGCCGCGTTCCGGAATCCAAACTGGTAAACGAGACCTCCGGCGATCACCGCCGCCACCAGCCACGCCATCCAGGCTCGCGAGGGACGCCGCGGTTCCGGCGCTGCCGGTACGGGCTTGTTGATTACGCCGCCGGGCGGCGCGGGCTGCAAAAGTGCTGACATTGCCGGTTCTTTCCTACGATAACCCGATTCTCAGTTCATCCGCACGACATCCCCGGCCGACAAGCCCTCCACGACTTCCAGGCTGTTGCCCGACCGGATTCCCACCCGCACTTGCCGCTTTACCCACTGCGAACCCTCGCGGACATAGACGAACCATCCGCCGTTTTCGTGCCGCACCGCGCCCGGGGGAACCTGAATCGCAGTTTCCTTCCTCTTCACAATGACATCGGCATGGGCCGACAAATCCGGTATCACCCGCGAATCCTGGCCTTCCAACTGGATTCGCACCGGAATCGTGCGGATGTAGTAGTTCTGTCCCATCCCGGTGGCCGCCAGCGCACCCATGCTGTACACTCGCCCGGTGATCTTCAGGTTGGGAAACGCGTCCAATCCTACTCGCGCCACCTGCCCCACTCGCAGCAGATCGCTTTCCGACTGGTTGACCGTCGCCTCCACCTGCATCGACTTCGGTTCCACCACCTTGGCGATGATCTGCCCGGGGCCGATCTGATCGCCGGATTGGATTTGTCCGGACTCCCCGCCGCGAAACACGGTTTGGATCACTACCATGCCGTCCATCGGCGTGGTCATCGAATAGCGCTCCAGATTTGCTGCAAACCGTTCAATAAAAAGCCTTTGCCGCTGCAGCGCGAGTTCCAGGTTACGCAGGTCCGCGCGCTGGCTGATCTGCCGGAAACGCCCGTTTCGCAGCACTTGGTCGTACCGCGCCTTGGCTTCCTCGGTGGACAGGGCAAGCAACTGCCGTTCCACGTCGGTCCGCGTCTCGCCCGCCTTCTGATCCAATAAAGCCTTATCGTAGGCGGCCTTAGCGACGGTGATGCTCTGCCGGTAGTTCTCGTCGTCGACGGCGTACTGCGCCTTCCGGCTCTCGATGTCGTTTTCCGCCTGCCGCAATTGATCCCGCTGGTCGTCCACGCGGTCCTTCAGTTGTTGGGAATCGATATCGGCGATCTTGTCGCCGCTTTTCACGATCCGCCCGCCAGGGGCAAGGTACTGTAAAACCATGGAGTTAGTGGGACCGCCGCGAGGCCGCGGCGCGGTGATATTAGCGAAATTGCGGGCCGAGGTCTGGCCCGCTAACCGCACCACCTGTTCGATCGGACCCGCGAACGCGGTCGCCGTGACTTCCGCGACTGCCGCCGGAGCGGCGGCTCTGCCCTGCAAAGCCCAATAAGCAACCGCCCCAACACCAGCTAAACCAAGTATTAACAATAGCGTACGAGCGCCAAACGGGCGTTTTCGCGCCCGCGTCACCGGCGGCGGGTCAGGTACCAGGGTGGGCGGCCCGGAAACGATCGGTTCTGTCAGGTTGGTCATGGGCCGGGCGCGAAGTTTTCCTATCGCTTAGGCGAGTGGGAAGGCGCTTCGGGTTACCTCCGATTTCCGTCACAAGCCGCCGGGCTGTCCGGTCTTAAGATCAGAGACATGGATTCGGCGGCCACATTCGAAGCACACCGGCAGTTTCTGTTCTCCCTGGCGTATCGCCTGACCGGCAGCGCCGGCGATGCCGAGGATTTGGTGCAGGAGGCCTGGATCCGCTGGGCCAAAATCGACCCTTCCGCTATAGAATCTCCGCGAGCTTGGCTGTCTACCACGATCACCCGGCTGTGCCTGAATCATCTGGACTCGGCCCGCGCGCGCCGCGAGGAGTACCGGGGCCAGTGGCTGCCGGAGCCGGTTGCGCCGGACGCTCCCGGCGACCTCGCCGAACGCGCCGACTCGATGTCGATCGCCTTCCTGGTGATGCTGGAAAGCCTGTCGCCCGCCGAACGCGCGGTGTTCCTGCTGCGTGAAGTGTTCGAGTATGAGTACGCCGAAATCGCCGGGATTCTGGACAGGAGCGAGGATAGCTGCCGGCAATTGCTCCGCCGCGCCAAGCTCGCCATCGCCCAGCGGCGGCCCCGCTTCGCCCGCGCCGGAGAAGCCGAATCCGTAATCCGGACCTTTGGATCGGCGCTTCGCCACGGCGATATCGGCGCGCTGCTTTCGGTCCTGGATACCGGCGTCACGCTGACCTCGGACGGCGGCGGCAAGGTCCCCTCCGCCCTGAACCCGATCCTGGGCGCGGATCGCGTCGCGCGCTTTCTGATCGGTGTTGCCGCTAAGGCGCCCCAGGGTCTCGAGGTCCGCGATTCCCGGGTGAACGGCCAGCCGGGGTTCGTGATGCTGATGGAAGGCCGCGTTTCCGGCACCTGGTCGTTCGAAATTGAAGAGGGCCGGATTCACCGCATCTATGTGGTCCAGAATCCGGACAAGCTGCGGCATTTCGAAAAGGAGTGGAACTAACATGCGTTGGTTGTACCGGTTCTTTGTGCGGAGAATGGAGCGGTCTTTGGGAGTGAAGCTCGAATACGCGCATTACCTGGCGGAAAAGTCGCCGCGAGCCCTGCGCGCCCTGGGCAAGCTCGCGCCGCTAAGCCGTTTCCGGCGGGCGCTGCCGCCCGAGGCGTGGCACGTGGCGGGGCTGGTGTCGTCCATGCGCGAGGACTGTGGAACCTGCGTGCAGATTCACGTCAATCTGGCCGTGCAGGATGGAATGAAGCGCGATTGGCTGGATGCCGTGCTCCGCCGCGCCCCCGAGGAATTGCCGCCGCATTTGCACGACGTGTACCGCTTCGCGGAATCCATTCTGGACGGCGATCCGGCGCAGATGGAGCTGCGCGAGGATTTGCGCAAGCTCTACGGCGACGAAGGCCTGGTGGAGTTGTCGTTCGCCATCTCCGGCGCGCGCATTTTCCCGGCCATCAAGAAAACATTGGGCTTCGCCGTAAGTTGCTCGCGTGTGGAAGTGCGATACAATCAGGAATTGGCGGCCAGGTAGCTCAGCTGGTAGAGCAGCGGACTGAAAATCCGCGTGTCGGCGGTTCGATCCCGTCCCTGGCCACCA
>CAYOQB010000167.1:0-8691 GCA_964406035.1 uncultured Solibacteraceae bacterium
GCGAAGGCGAACTGCTGGCCTACGTCACCGACTACCACGGCAACCGCATCGGCGACGTAAAGGCGCCCTTCGCCGGCATCGTGCTGTACATCATCGGCACACCGCCGATCATCAAGGGCCAGCCGGCTGCGTTCGTCGGCAAGCCCAGCCGCTGATCTCTAGACGCGCACCAGCTCCAGATTGCGGACCACGTCCCACTGCGCCTGCGGCGGGCAAATCCGGCTTCGTTCGAAATGAGTACGGAAGACCTCGCGGGCGGTGCGCACCGGAGTCGCGGCGCTGACGCAGTCCTGCCGGAGGAAAAACGCATTCACGCCGCACGCGTCGACCCCCATCAAACCATAGCCCTTGCCGATTCCGAGCTTCTCCAGCGCGGGCAGCGACGCGCCGTGGTAATAACCGGAGGGATGCGCGGCACGGCAGTCGAAATCCGGGCGATCCGGCACCGTCACCGCCTCATCGCATCCGAAGCTCGCGTTGTACTCGATCACGACGATCGCCGGCGTCGCCTCCACCGCCTCCCACAGCCAGTAATCCACCCCGTCCACATCGATCGACAGCACGCCCAGCGGTCCGGTTCCAAGTAACTGGTTGATGTTCCCGGAGGTGGCGAACGCGCCGACGATCTCCACTTCGTTGCTCTTGCGCTGCAACATGCGCGAGGCGAACCGCGTGGCCGCATGGTGCGACCGCGGATTGGCCTCGACCATCACGCCGCTCCAGCCGAGCACGAAGGCGAGCACCGCCGTATTGCATTCCCGCGCGTTCTCAATCCCGATCTCCGCGAATCTCTTGGGCACGTCGCCCGCCTTGGAGATCAGATCGAGCAGCAGCCCGTCCTCGTCGTTCTGCGAAAAGACGCCCCCGTGATCCTGCAAGGCAAACAGCCCCGCATACCGTTCCCGCAGTATCCATTCGGCCAGGCGGCCGTGCCGCCGCTCGATCTCATACAGCCGTTCCTCGATGTGGCTGATTGTGTTCACGCGGTTGAGTGTTGCGGGGCTGATCCAGCGGCGCAGCAGGCGGCGTGTCCAATCCTTCACAGAACTTGATCCTAACGTACAATTGAACACATGTTGTCCCGCCGCGACCTCCTGCTATCCTTCGCCGCAGCGCCGCTTCTGGCTAATGTCATTCGGGTAGGCCCGCGTCGCGGGTCGCTGCTTGTTGCCGGCGGCGGCCCTCTCGGCCCGGAGATCACGTCGCGTTTCATAGACCTGGCCGGAGGCAAGGATGCTCCCATCCTGTGGGTGCCCACTGCGGATACCGGCGAGGGAGCAGGAAAGCTCAGCCAGACCTTCCTGGCGCGGGCGGGCTGCGAGAACCTCTCCGTCCTCCACACCCGCAGCCGCGAGGAAGCCGACAGCGAGGCGTTCGCCGCTCGCATTCGTAAAGCCAAGGGAGTATGGTTCGCGGGCGGCAGGCAGTGGCGGCTGGTCGACAGCTACCTGAACACCCGCACCCAGAAAGAACTGTTCGCTCTGCTCGACCGCGACGGCGTCATCGGCGGCACTTCCGCCGGCGCCACCATCCAGGGCTCATACCTGGTCCGCGGCGCTCGCGAGAATAACACCACGATGATGGCGCCCGGCTACGAGGTAGGGTTCGGCCTGCTCCGCAGCGTCGCCGTCGACCAGCACCTCCTCGTTCGCGGCCGGGAGAATGACATGCTGCAGGTGATTGACGCGCATCCCGAGCTCCTGGGCATCGGGATCGACGAAAGCACCGCCATCGTGGTCCGCGGCGATCACTTCGAAGTCATCGGCCGCAGCAAGGTCGCCATTTACGATCGCGCGTACAAACCCGCCGATGGACAGCGAGCTTACTTCTTCCTGTCGCCGGGCGAGCGCTTCGATCTGGCCGCGCGGCGCAGGTTATCCCCGCCCACCGGCGTATCCTCCGACGCGACCCACAACAACTGACGTTACGCCCCGGCGCTCTTCTCCCGCTCCAGCGGCTGCACCCGAAACCCCGGCGGCTGATAGGCGGCCGGACGCTGCTCCGGCGGAAGCGTCACCGTATTCCCGTCTCGCAGCGCCAGATAATTCGGCGACATGATCTCCACCCCGGCCGCGGCGAACCTGTCCTGAATGTTCTGGTGCAGGTCCGTGTAGATGTCGTACATCCTGCTCGGAGTGCCGCTGTACGCGTTCACCTGATAGGCCACGTTGAAGTCGTTCAGCGCCGTCTGGAATACGAACGGCCGGGGCTCGGCCTGAATCCCCGGCGTCGCCAGCGCGGCGTCGATCAGCAACTGATGAACCGTGCGCCAGGGCGCGTCATACCCAATGGTCACCGTGGTGTTCAGAATCAGGCCGCGATTGTCGGCCAGCGTGCTGAAGTTGATAATGTGGCCGTTCATCAGCGTCGCGTTCGGGATCGTCACCACGACGTTCTTGATCGTCCGTATCCGCGTCACCAGCAGGCTCGATTCGATGACGTTGCCTTCCTGATCACCGATCCGCACGAAATCGCCCACTCGCATCGCGCGCATGTAGGTGAGAATGGCGCCCGCCACCGCGTTCGCCACCGCCGAGCTCGACCCGATCGACAACAGCAACCCGATAAACACGCTGATGCCCTGGAATGCCGGGCTCTTTGATCCCGGCAGGTACGGGAACACGGCCACGATCGCCAGCGCCAGCACCAGCAGCCGCACCAGCTTGTAGGTCGGCACCGCCCAGTCCGGATAGAACCCGCGAATGCGAATGTTGCCGGCGCGAGCCTGCAGGAATACGAATTTGATTGCCCGCAGCACCGCCGTCGTCACCGCCGCGATCGCCGCGATGAACATCAGGTCTGGAACCGTGACGGCAATCGCTTCCAGAATGGACTTGGCGATGTCGCCAATCCAGGTGAAAATCTGCGCCGACCAGCCCTCCGTGAAGGGGAAACAACTGAACAGCAGCGGCAGGTAGAAAAACGACAGCACCGCGATTGCCACAACCCGCAGGTCCAGCACGGCCCAGGACAGCAGCGATGCGACGCGGTCCGCGGACAGAATTTCCGCCCTCTGCAGGCGAATACCGCCACGCGCCGCGAACCAGCGCTCCAGCCTGGATCCCAGCCAGGAGGTGATATGGAGAATCAGCCAGACCGCCACCGCGAAGGCGAGCGTGAGCAGCAGGGCGTACATCGCGCCCCTCGCCAGCGTCCTCCAGTTCCACGTTTCGCGATACAGCCCCACCGCGGAGCGGATGATCCGCACCATTTCCGCCGCGAGGTCGTCAATCGGCCGGTTCGCCGCCTTCGCGTCCGCTTCCGTCAGGACGCCGATTTCCGTCTGGCCCGCGTGGATCTGGATATCGCCGGATGCAAGCCGGCGGCCCGCGATGCGATCCGGCGAAATCAGGGGGTTGTCCGCGACCTTCTGGATCCTTTGTTCCAGCAGCCGCGCCCGCTCCTCCGGAAGCAGGCCGTCACGGGCGACGCGAACCTCGAACAGGATCTGCCCTTCGAAGCGCACCGGCTCCGCCCGCAGGACCTCCGCGCCGAACACGGCGAGCAGCGCGGCAATGATTCCAATCACCCTGGGCATGTTGCGCGGAAAACTCCGAGTATACATGGCTTGTGGCAACATATCGGCATGCCGCAGTTCGCCAGCCACCGTGAGATCGCCCCCAATGTGTACCGCGAGAGGATCGGAATCGATTTCGAGGATTTCGAGCCGGGAATGGTGTTCCAGCATCGCCCCGGACGCACCATTTATCAGGCCGATAACGCCCGCCACACCCTGGAATCGCTGAACGGCGCCATGCTTCACTTTGACGAGGAGTACGCCCGCCACACCGAGTGGGAGCGGCCGCTGGTGGTCAGCACCTACACGCTGGAAGTGGTCACCGGCATGACCACGCGGACCTTCGGACGCGTTGCTGCAAACCTCGGCTGGGACAAGGTCACGCTGCCGCATCCCGTGTTCCACGGCGACACGTTGTACGCCGCCAGCACCATCCTCACCAAGCGCGATTCGAAGTCGCGGCCCGCCCAGGGAATCCTGCAAATCGCCACCGAAGGCGCCAATCAGGACGGCAAGGTGGTGATCCGTTTCGAACGCACCATCCTCATGTACAAGCGCGGACACGGGCCGTACGAGGCCGCGGGTTACTGACTGGAATATTTTGAGATAATCTCACCAGGAGCTCGACCTTATGGCGAAATTCTCCGGCGTTTTCCTATTTCTGGCAGTGCTCTGCTTCGGCCAAACCGGCGCGAGCAAACCGATTCCCGTGCGGCATTTCCAATCGCCGGCCGATCTGGCGGATCTGGCCAAGGTGGTTCGCGTCATCGCCGAGGCCCCGGCGGTTGCGGTGGATGCCGGCTCGGCCGCGATCCTCGCGCCGGCCGCGCCGCCTGTTCTGGCCATCGCGGAATGGCTGGTGCAGGCAATCGACCACCCCGACACCGGCAGGGCGGAGGTGCTGCAGTTCGCCGTGCCGGGCGGCGGCGACGATTGGATTCGCGTGTACCGGATGCCTCACGAAACCTCGCCTCACCGGTTCTCGGCGATGGCCAATGGCGCGCGGGCAATCAGCCGCCTGCGCGCGGTGGCGGTTTTCGGAGCCAGGAACGCCCTGGTGGTCCGCGGCCCGCGCAAGGAGGTCCTGATCAGCGGCTGGGTCGTGGAAACAAGCTCCGGCGAGCTTCGCCGAGTGTTGCCGCGCTAACACAGGTAAATCGAGCTTGCACGCGGTGGCAGGCCCCACCGTCTGGGTCTCCAGGAGGAAGTATGAGACTCACGATTGCGTCACTATGCGGGCTGGTCCTGCTCGCTCAGCAACTGGAAACGCGCGTGGTGGAGCCGCGCCACGCTGCGTCCGCTCGCGACGGGCAGGAACTCGCTACCGTCATTC
This sequence comes from uncultured Solibacteraceae bacterium, assembly GCA_964406035.1. Taxonomy (GTDB): domain Bacteria; phylum Acidobacteriota; class Terriglobia; order Bryobacterales; family Bryobacteraceae; genus JAIEPW01. The sequence continues at coordinate 4,851 of CAYOQB010000167.1, forward strand.
GTTCCGCGGCCGAGATTCGGGACGTGCGGATCAGCCCCGACGGGAAGCAAATCTCTTTCTCCGGATCTCCCGATCAGCTTGCAATGATGAGCTGGCTTGCGTCGGCATTGGACGTTCCCGCGGATCGCCCCGGCGAACCGCTGGAGTTTGTCACCCCAGGCGCCGCCGGCGATCTGGTGCGTGTCCATTATCTGCCTGGAATGCCGCCTTCCAGCTTTCAGGAGCTGGGCACGGTGGCGCGCTCGGTTTCCCGCGCACGGCGGCTGTTCACATATCGCCCCTCGCGCGCCGTATTGGTCCGCGGAACAAATCAGGAAGTCGCGCTGGCCGGATGGCTGATCCAGGAATTACAAACCAACCCCCGGTCGGCCCGCGACTTCGCGGTCCCCGGCGCCGCCGACGACTGGGTCCGGATTTTTCCGCTGGACCCGGGAACTACCGTGGAACGGCTGCAAGCACTGGGGGTGGCGATCCGCAACTCGCTGGACGAGACCTCGGTTCATGCCTATAGCGCGGGCAAGGTTCTCGTGCTTCGCGACACCCATGCTCGAATCGCGGAGGCGGAACGCATCATCGCCCGCGAAATGACGCCTTAACCCGCGCGCGAACCATCCGGCACGGGCGACTCCGGCATCGCCAGCACCGGGCGGATGCCGTCGGCATAGCCGATATCAAACAGCATGCCCTCGGAAACCACGCCGCGCATCTTCCGGGGCTCCAAATTCACCACGAACAGCGCCTGTTTGCCTTCGATCTCTCGCGGATCCTCGCGCTCGCCTTTCATGCCGGCAACGATGGTGCGATGGTGATCGCCGAAACGGACGCGCATTTGCACCAGCTTGTCGGAACCGGGCACGTCCGAGACGGACTCGATGGTTCCAGCACGGATGTCGAGTTGGTTGAGGATGTCGATCGCAACGGGGGGCTTAACTGGGGCAGGGCTCACTGAGACATTTTACAAACTGTGGGGGACTGAGGCCGGGCGGAAATGCCCGGCCTCTTCCAATGCGCAACTACTTCTTGCAGCAAGCCTTCTCGCAGCAGGGTCCGGGGCAGCAGCTATCCGCCGCAACCGCAGCCGAGCCGATTCCAACGATCAGAGCGAGGGCAAGAACGATATTCTTCAACATGGTGTAATCTCCTAAGATTTTGATTCGTAAATGGATCTCGAGTCTTCACGCCCGGACGCGGAGGCCGGTCCGGAAAACAGTCGCGGGAAGGCTGGGAATCAGATCCGAAGGACTCTGAGGAGAACAGCGCGGTCCAGCGTGACCAGCGGAGCCGCCGCCGCCGCAACAGGAGCCTGCTCCAGCGCGAGTTCGTCGAACGCGCCGGCGGAAACCCCGCCCACTTCGACAAGCTGCGCCTTACTGTCCGGCGCGAGCACCGGGCACTTGGATTCGCAGGCTTTCGGGGCTTCGGATTCCCCGCCGTGACAGGGCGGAACCGGTGCGGAGGGCAAATCGAACCGCTGGCAGGCATAACCGGTGCAAACCGTGATCGCCAAAACGACCAGGATCGCAATCAGTCTGGATGCCGCTCGCATTACATCTACAGACGTACCACCGGTGCAATTCGATTGCAAGAGAAAAAAGCACGCCCGCTTGCCCGGTGGCCTACAATCAAGGCAGGTGGAAAACCGGCGGCCCTACCCCAGCATCCCGCAAGCCGTTGGATTGCTGCTTCTTGTCCTCATCCTGCAGGTGATTTTGGTGCTTCCGGCGGCAGTTCTGGACCTCGGCTTCGAGATCCGCATTCTGGATCAGACCTTCGTTTTGGGCCTCGCCAACCTGATCGCGTTCGGCTTGGCTTTGTGGATCGGCGTGCGCAAGGCGGCATCGCCGATCCGCGTGATCTTCCCTCTGGCGCCCGTCGCCCCGCGCGTCATCTTCGGAGTCCTGATCGCCAGCTTCGGTCTCGCCGTTGCCGGGTCCCAGATTGTCGCCCTAATCGACCGCTACCTGCCCTCCGGCGACTTCCTTTCCGAACTGCAGAAGATCACCGACCCGCGCGTCAGCCTCGGCGGAACCATCTTCACCATCGTGCTGGTGGCGCCGTTCACCGAGGAACTGTTCTTCCGCGGCTTAATCCTGGGCGGATTCCTGCAGCGCTACCGCGCTTCCATGGCGATCCTGGTTTCGGCCCTGCTGTTCGCGGTGCTGCATCTGAATCCCTGGCAGGCGATTCCGGCGATCGCCGCGGGGCTGTTCCTGGGCTGGGTGTTCCACAAAACGCGATCGCTGGTCCCGTGCCTGGTGGGACACCTGGCAAACAATGCGCTTGCCGTCGCGGCTGTCGCGGCGATGCCCAAATTGCAGGATCTGCCGAAGGCGGAGTTTTCGGCGCCCGGCTTCGCCACCGGTGTCGTTCTGGCCGGAATCGGCGTGCAACTGCTGCGCCGTCATTTCCGCGCCACCGGAGTACAGGCGGAGATCGCCGCTTAAGGGGGAGAGATCGGTGCCTGGTGGTGCCAGGCACCGAGCGGGCGGGTCGAATCCGAACATCGCACATCATTTCAGAAGTTTAAGCTGTGGATATCTGAGTCGCGGAAAGTGACCCCAGTTGCTTCCGGCACGTTTTTCAGCCCTGCCTCCTTGACCAGGCGACTGGCGGTGGCGGATCGCGCAATACCTGAGCAAAAGTGCGATTTCAATCTTCGCTCTTCGGCGTAGCAAAGCTGCGCCGTCCGCGTTCCCTAAGCCGTTCGTCGCAAATCAGGGGAATTATGGCTTCCCAAGCGGATTTGGAACACCAATGAATTTCTACTAACAGTCAGACCAACTGGAACTTACGCGTGACGTTCCCGCGGATCGGTGCCAGGTGGTGCCAGGCACCGATCACCGCGAGAGTGCGCCGCAACCCGTTAACTGGTAAGGTGCAAAAACGCTGGCTGCTGATGCGCTCGGTGCATCTGAGCTCAGGGCAAGCGTGCGCGCTTGTGACCTCCGCCGCCACGGCGCGAAGTTGCGCTGTCTGCGGCCGCTCGTCGATTCTTGCTCAGAACCGTTACACTGCAAGTCATGAGAGGCTTGACGATTGTCCTGCTGGTGTCGATGTGCGCCTCGGCGCAGCCCAGCGAATACAACCATCTCTATTCCAGTAGTTCTGAGGTGTTCTCTCGCGAACCAAACTCTTTGCTGGTGGAGGCGGTTCGGAATCGAACGCCAGGAAAAGCATTGGACGTCGGCATGGGGCAAGGACGCAATTCGCTCTTTCTGGCTCGGATGGGGTGGGAAGTCACAGGCTTTGATTCTGCCGATGAGGGTGTCAGGCAAGCGAAATTAGCGGCCGCTCGTACAGGCGTACGACTCACCGCGGAAGTCAACACCTTCGAAGCCTTTGAATTCGGTGTGGACAAGTGGGATCTGATCGTCCTTACGTACGAACCGACTAAGGCGATCGCGCCGAAGATAGCCGGGGCCTTGCGGCCTGGTGGCATCGTTGTTGTGGAAGATAGGCACGTAGACACCAGACGGGTGTGGCCAACGGGTACATTCAAGGACAACGAATTGCTTTCGCTCTTCAGCGGCCTTAGGATCCTCCGCTACGAGGACGTCTGGGCACAACCGGATTGGAGCGTCAAGAAAGTGAACGAACGTCTGGTTAGACTCGTGGCTGAAAAACCGTCCCCCAGAGTCGTGGGCTGTATGTGGGAAAGCAGAGCGGTCGCCGAAGGTGAAAGCGCCTGCTGGGATGGGGTTTTGCTGCGTTGTGAAGCTGACGGATGGAAAGTCGGGCGCGAGAAGTGCGCACGGTAAGTCATGCGGAGATCGGAGATCGGTGCCTAGATCGGTGCCTGGTGGTGCCAGGCACCGAGCGGGCGGGTCGAATCCGAACATCG
>CAYOQB010000167.1:8791-11037 GCA_964406035.1 uncultured Solibacteraceae bacterium
GAGTCGCGGAAAGTGACCCCAGTTGCTTCCGGCACGTTTTTCAGCCCTGCCTCCTGACCAGGCGACTGGCGGTGGCGGATCGCGCAAAAACTGGGCAACTATGCGATTTCGCTCTTCAATTTCCCGCAGCAACGCTGCTGCTTCGCGCTCCCCGAGGCCGCTCACCGAAAACAAGGGGGGGTACGGCTCCCAGGCGTACTTCGAACATCCGTGAATTCGCCATAACCCTAAGACCGCCTTGAGCTTACGCCTGACCCTCCCCCGCATCGGTGCCAGGTGGTGCCTGGCACCGGCGGGCGGCACCGGCGGGCGTGACGCCGATCCGCGCCGCCCGACCCGCGGCCGAGGGCTAGCCCCGATCCCCCGGATTGCTGTACGATTCTCCTAGCCGACAGGAGGATATCCGATGCAGGATCTGGTTCGCCGCTACATGGAAAAGGGTCTCTCGCGCCGCGGCTTCGTGCGCGGGATGTCCGCGCTCGGTTTCACCGCCGCCGCCGCCAACACCGTGCTCGAGCCGCTGCAGGCTTCCGAGGAAGCGGCTGAGGAAACCGAAGCCTCCGCGCCCGCCACCGTCACCGGCACCGGCGGCGAACTGATGGTCGCGCAGATGAAAGCTGCCGGAGTCGAGTACTGCTTCACCAACCCCGGTTCCTTCGAGGTCGGCTTCTTCGACGCCTTCACCGACGCTCCCGGCATGCAGCTCATCATGGGCTTGCATGAAGGCGTGGTGATCTCCATGGCCGACGGCTACCACCGCGTCAGCGGCAAGCCTTCGTTCGTCAACGTCCACGCCATCGCCGGCACCGCGCAGATGAGCGGCCAGCTTTACAACGCCTCGCGCGACGGGTCGGCAATCGTGATCACCGCGGGCTTGAACGACAACGAAATGTGGAGCGACGAATCCACGCTGACGCCGCGCCCCGGCTTTAATCAGAAGGAAGTCAACCGCCAGTTCACCAAGATCTCCTGGGATGCGCGCGATGGCCGCGGAGTGCCGCTGGCCCTCCGGCGCGCCTTCAAGGTCGCCACCACCGAACCGGGCGGGCCTGTGTACCTGGCGATGGCGCATTACGCGCTCGAGGCGAAAAACATCTCGGCGCAGATCCTTCCCGCCGATCGCTTCCTGCTTCGCGGCAAGGTTCGCGCCGACGCTGCGTCCGTGGAGAAAGCGGCGAAGTGGCTGCTGGAAGCTAAGAACCCGCTGGTGATCGTGGGCGACGAAGTTTGGAAATCCGGCGCGCAGGCGGCGGTAGTCGAGTTCGCCGAGCGGTTGGGACTCCCGGTCTGCTCCGGCGTCGAAGGCTTCCGCAACTTCCCCACCCGGCACGCGCAGTACATCGGCAACTTCGCCGCGGGATCGCCTTACGCGCAGAAGGCCGACCTGATTCTGTTCCTCGGCGGCCGCGATCCCGGCGGCCGCGTGGTTCCCAACCAGCCGGAGATGCCGACCAATGTCCGTATCATTCGCGCGGGCCTGGACACCAACACCATGGGCCGCAACTACCCCACCGATCTCGCGCTGCTCAGCGATATCAGTGAGGTCATCAAGGACCTGAACACCGCGATGAAGGGCGACGCCCAGAAGATCAGCGCCGCGGCCAAGCCGCGCCGCGATGAGATTCGGGCGTTCACGCAGGCTCGCTACCAAAAGATGGATGCCGCGATGAAGGCGAACTTCGGCCAGAGCGTGATTCACCCCGACGAGCTCGGATATAAGCTCTCGCGCGGCGTGGACCCGGGCACCATCCTGGTCAGCGAGAACCTCACCGGCAAGTACGACGCGTTCGAATTTGGCTTCGGCGACAAGGATCCCATGTGGCTCGGCAACACCGGATTCTCGCTGGGCTGGGGCCTGGGCGCGGCGATGGGCGCCGCGCTGGCCGCTCCCAAGCGTCCGGTGGTTTGCGCCATCGGCGACGGCAGCGTGATGTATCAGTCCTCCGCGTTCTGGAGCATGGCCCGCTACGAAATGCCGGTGCTCACGGTGGTGTGGAACAACAAGAACTACCAGACCGTGCGTCATGCTTACTACGCCTATCAGGGCAAGATGGTGAAGTCGGATCATTACGCGGGGATGTACCTGGGCAACCCGGACATCGACTTCGTGAAACTCGCCGAGTCGCAGGGCGTGCGCGGGGAGCGCGTCACCAAAGGCGCGGACCTGGATGCGGCGCTGGCTCGCGGCGTTAAGGCGACCCGCGAAGGCAAGCCGTACCTGCTGGAAGTTGAGATCGCCCGCTACG
>CAYOQB010000168.1:0-10983 GCA_964406035.1 uncultured Solibacteraceae bacterium
GGCATGAACTCGCCGAGAGTGCCCGGATAGTTGGCCATGGGGACGCTGGCCGAGATCACGGGCGCGCACTCTGTGGCGCCGTACCCCTCAAAGATCCGCACCCCGAACTTCTGCTGGTAGACGTTGCGCGTTTCTTCGGCTAGCTTCTCCGCGCCGGTCACCACTAGCCGCAGGTTGTAGAAATCGTACGGATGCGCGTACTTGGCGTAGTTTGCCAGGAAGGTGTTGGTGGAGAAAAGAATGGTGCAGTCGCGGTCATACACCATCTCCGGCACAATCCGGTAGTGCAGCGGCGATGGATAGAAGAAGACGCGCGTGCCGTTGATGATCGGCAGCACGGTGCCGATGGTGATTCCGAAGGAGTGGAACATCGGCAGCGCCGTCATGATCTTGTCGGACGGCCGCACATCCACCACCGAGAACAACTGACGAATGTTGCTCAGCAGGTTGTCGTGGCTCAGCACCACGCCCTTCGGCTTGCCTTCGGACCCGGAAGTGAACAGGATCACAGCGGGCTGTGAGGGATTCTGCGGACGCATCACCGCGCGCGGGAATCGCAACGCAAACAGGATCAGCCAGAGCTTGTCGGCCAGTGAGAATTGCGGGCGCAGGTCCTCCAGGTAGAGAATGCGGAACTCCTTGGACAGCGGCTCCACCAGTTTTTCGAGCCTGGCCTTCTCCACGAATGCGCGCGAGGTGAAGATCGTTTTCACTTGCGCGGCGCGGCACGCGCTGGTGACTCCTTGCACGCCCGCCGTGTAGTTCAGCATCGCGGGGATGCGGCGGAAGCAGTGAAGTCCCAGGAACAGGTACAGGTTCGCGCCCGCGTTGGGCATCATCACGCCGGCGGTTTCGCCTTCGGCCGTGTGCTTGGACGCGAGCCTTCCCAGCGCCAGGCTCGCCTTCAGCATGTGCCCGTAGGTTTCCGGGATCATGCGCACGTCCTCGATCATCACCCGCCCGCGCCCGTGCCGGTTCACCGCGTCCAGCACGGCCTCAAACACGGTTTGCCGCGGCCGCGCGTCGAAGTTCGCCTGCTGCATCACTCGACGCAATCGCTCGCTCGCCTTGCGCCGCCGCTCCCGCGCCGTGCGCGCCTCCGGCATCTCCACCTTCTCCGGCGGAAGGATGGTCATGGTGATCTTCGGGAACCACTTCTTCGGAAAGTCGCCCTTCATCCGGCTGAAGTAGCTGAAGCGCGGACCTTCCAGATGCACCGGGAGCACCTTCGCGCCCGACTTCGCCGCCGCGAACGCCGGCCCGTCGTAGATCTTCATTTGGCTGCCGGTTACCGTGATGCGGCCTTCCGGAAAGATGCAGACATGCTCGCCCGCCTCCAGCATGGCGATCACCTGCTTCATCACCAGCGGGGACGTGGTGTCCACTTCCTTGTAGCGGATCACCGGCAGCAGGTACTTGAAGGGGGCCTTGCGCGCGATGGTGGTATGCACCAGCCACACCGGCTCCACCGGAAGGAATGTGCCCAGGATGATCCCGTCCAAAAAGGACTGGTGGTTGGGGACGATGAGCAGCTTGCCGTCCTTGGGCGCGTCTCCTTTCACCTCAACGCGAAACAGGAGGCGCAGAACCCAGCCGACGATGACCTGCAGGATCGAGTACACCCCGCTATTTTACAGATCGATAGGCCCGTTGGCTTGCTGCCTTTGTCCTACTCCAACCCGAACGCGAGCAGGACGTTCCCAGCAACCCCACCCCAGTTGGCGTAGCCCGAGTTCACGAAAACCATGCCGCCCGCGATCGCCGGACCCGCGGCATCCAGCGATCCGCCGCGGCCCGGAATCCCGTTCACGGTCGGATACTCGCGAATGGTGTTGAATTCCCACAAGATCTTGCCATTGCGCGTCGAGTAGGCGCGCAGATGGCCATCCACCGATCCCGAGAACATCACGCCCGGCATCGCCGACACCGCCTGCGACTGCGCGGGTGAGCAGTTTTCGCGATCCGCGGGGCAGGGAACCGGCGGGGCATGCCACACCTGCTCGCCTGTGGCGATGCGGAACGCCCACACGCCTCCGCCTTTGCTGGGATCGGCGATCCGCCGGCGCATCTGCGCGTCGCGCGGCGTCAACCGAACATCGGACAGCGCGGCGTAAACATTTTCGCCGTCCGCCGCGACTCCCCACTCGATACCGCCCAGCGTCCCGCCGGTTCCGATCCGGCGCGTCCACAGAAGCTTGCCCCCGTTATCCGGATCGATGGCATGAACCTCGCCCGACTTCTGCCCGAATACGATCGCCCGCTTTCCGTTCTTTAGATCTACCAGCACCGGCGAGTTGCCGATGTCGTGGTCCGGCCCCGCGTTCTCCGGGCAGTTCGGACCGCCCGTGGTGCAAGCGATATTCCACGGGTCGCCGCCCTTCGTCATCTGCGACACCCACAGAATCTTCCCCGTCTCCAGGTCGGTGGCGATGACGCTGTCCGAAGTGCCAGTGGGCGGATTCGAGTGGTTGTTCCCGGTGCCGAAGTACAGCGCGTTGCGCTTCGGGTCAACGGTAGGCGAGTTCCACACGCTTGCGCCCGATGGGCCCATGATGTTGACCCCGGCCTTGGTTTGGCCGATCACCTTCGGCTCCTCGGTCACCGTCCGCGTCTTCCACAGGATGCGTCCGGTGGCGGCATCCAGCGCGACCACCGCGCCCGAGTACTTGCAGCATTCGTACTTCGGGTTCGCGGAGGGACCGTCCTCCAGCGAAGAGATTGGAACGTAGATCCGGTTGGCGTGATACTTGGGCGCCCCGGTGATCCGCGACACCGGCATGTCGTCGGTCTTAACCTTCCACTTCAACTCGCCCGTGGACGCGTCCAGCGCGTAGACGTTGGTCCGGCCGTCGCCCACAAACGCGAGCCAGCGATCCACTCCGTCGGGCTTGGCAATCGTGATCGCCGCGCGTACCGAGCTCTCGGTCTTGAATTCCCACAGAATGCAGCCCGTCTTGGCGTCCAGCGATTGCACCTGCCGCCCGCCGATGAAGACACGCCCGCCTACGATCACCGGCTGCATGTTCATGCTGACCGCTCCGGGAAACGCGAATGCCCATTTCAGTTTCAGCTTGGGCACATCCTCCGGCTTCAGCCCCGGGCGCGGCTGATAGCGGGAGTTGGCAATGTCCACGCCCCAGCCGTTCCACGCCGGCCCCCGGAACGGATCTTTCATTTCGCCGGGAGGCGTCTTGCAGAAGGCGTCGCGCGACGTCACCGGCTCCGAGCCGATCTTACGCCCGGCCAGGAACTCCGCCACGGCGGTACGCTCCGCCGCGCTCAGGTTGGCGGCCTGCATCTGCATCACGCCGCTGTTCAGCGATTGCAGGATCAGCTCCGGCGACATGCGCGCGATGGTGGATCGCTGCGGCATGCGATCCACGTTGCTTTGCTCATGGCAGAGGGCGCACGCTTTGCGATAAATCGCGGCGCCGTCCGGCGTCTGGCCGTGAGCGGCAATCAGCGGCAGAAGGGCCCAATACAGAACGCGTTTCATGATTTTGGGCTCCAGCATATACCATGCCGGCCTCATGAGACGATCAGGAAGAGTGACGTCCGACATCATCGTTTTGGGAGGCGGCGCCGCCGGCCTGTTCTTCGCGTTCCACGCCGCCCGGCGCGGCTGGAGCGTCGAGGTCCTGGAGCGCAACATCGAAACCGGGCGCAAGATCCTGATCTCCGGCGGGGGACGATGCAACTTCACCAACACCGGAACTACCGCGGCTAACTTCCTTTCCCGCAATCCGCACTTCGCGAAGTCCGCGCTGGCACGCTACACGCCTGGCGATTTCGTCGCCCTCGTCGAGCGGCACGGAATCCGCTATCACGAAAAGAAGCTGGGGCAACTGTTCTGCGACGGCAGCGCCCGCGAGATCACAGGGATGCTGGATCGCGAATGCGCCGGCGCCGGCGTGACCGTGCGCACCGGCTGCGAAGTCCGCGGCGTCGAATCCGGGTTCCGAGTCGAGACTTCGCAGGGTGTGTTTGAAGCGCCGCGGCTGGTGGTAGCTACTGGCGGACTCTCGATCCCAAAGATCGGCGCGACCGGGCTCGGCTATGAGATCGCTACGCAGTTCGGGCTGGAGGTGATTCCCACGCGGCCCGCGCTGGTCCCGCTGACGTTTTCAGAGGAGGACCGCCGCCGCTGGAGCGACCTGGCGGGCGTGTCGATGGACACCGTCGTCTCGGCGAACGGAACCCGTTTTCCGGAGAAGTCGCTGTTCACGCACCGCGGGCTCAGCGGTCCGGCGATCCTGCAGATCTCTTCCTACTGGACGCCGGAACACGAGATCGCGCTCGACCTGCTTCCTGGGCTGGACCTGGAAGCCATCCTGCTCGAGCGCCGCGCCGCCGGTGATTCCGCCACTACCCGCTCGATTGTCGCCGAGCATCTCCCGAAGCGCCTGGCCGACCGCTGGTTTGAGCTTCAGGCCGAGCTCATGCCCGTCAGCCGCGCCGCCAACGCGGAGATCGCCGCGTTGTCGCGGGGCTTGCACTGCTGGACATTGCATCCCGCCAGTACGGAGGGCTTCGCTAAGGCCGAAGTGACGGCAGGCGGCGTCTCCACCGCGGAACTTTCTTCCAAAACGATGGAGGCTCGCCGCGTTCCGGGCCTGATCTTCATCGGAGAGGTGGTGGATGTCACCGGCTGGCTGGGCGGCTATAACTTCCAATGGGCCTGGTCGTCGGCCTTCGCCGCGGCGGAATGCCTGTAGCGATCTGTGCTAACTTCGGAAGACCCCCGCTTGTCAGTCCCGGATACCAGTGTCAAAACTCCCGCGCTCCTGATGTTCGCGCTGGAGGCCGCCGCGTTTCTTGTCTCGGCGGAAGCGCGCGTCATCGCGCCGCTGCTGCCCGCCATCTCCAACGACCTGAAAGTGACCATCGGGCAGGCGGGCCTGCTCATTTCCGCTTACGCGGTGCCCTATGGCCTGTTTCAGCTCGTGTATGGTCCCATCGCGGACCGCTACAGCCGCCAGAAGGTGATGGGCTTTGCGTTGGGACTCTTCTCGCTGGGGACGCTCGTCTCGGGCTTCATGCCGGACCTCGCTTCGCTGTCTCTTGTGCGCTTCGCCACCGGCGCTGCGGCGGCGGGGACCATTCCCGTCGCGCTGGCCTACATCGGCGACGCCGTTCCGTATGAGCGGCGGCAGGCGGCGCTGGGCAAGCTGGTAGCCGCGGCTTCGCTCGGCGGCGTGCTCTCGGCGGCGCTGGGCGGCATCATCGCCACGCTGGTCAGTTGGCGCTGGCTGTTCTGGATCTACGGCACGGTATCGGTGGCCGCGTCGGTCCTGCTGCTGCGGATGCCCGCCGCTCCCAACCTGCACGCACAGCCTGCGCGCTGGTTCGACCCGTACGCGGACATCTTCACCAAGGCTCGCGCGCGAGCGGTCGCGTTGTACGCGCTGGTGTTGTTCGAGGGATTCGCGCTCTTGAGCACGCAGGGATTCCTCGGCGCATACCTGTATGAGAAGTACCATCTGAGCTACGCGCTCATCGGCCTGCTGCTGATGCTGGGCGCGGTGGCGAGCACGATTACCGCGCGCTTCGTCGGGCGCCTGGTGGCGCGCATCGGCGAGGCGTGGATGCTTCGCACCGGCGGCGTCCTGCTGGCCCTGATGTACGTGCTGGTGCTCGTGGAGCCGTACTGGATCTTCTTTCCGCTGGCGATGCTGGTGGGCGGGACAGGGTTCATTGTGGCGCACAGTACGCTGCAGGCTCGGGCAACGGAGCTTCTGCCGGCGCGGCGCGGCACGGCGGTCGCGCTGTTCGCGTTTTCGCTGTTTGTAGGCGGCGGATTCGGGACGTGGGTAGCGGGTGTCGGGATCGAGCGGTTCGGCTACACCGCGTCCATGCTGGCCACCGCGGCAGTGGTGCTGGTGTTCGCCGCCATCGCCCCGCGCCTCGCGCTGCGGAGAGGGTAAAGGAGCGGACCGCGGTCCGCTCCACTCATGCTACCGGCCCGTGAACTCTTTATCGTCCCGGCTCGACCCCTTCATCTCCCGGCGGAGCTTCAGGTAGTCGTCGAACTTCTTGCTCTGCTCCGGTGTCAGGATGCGGCGGATGTCTTCATCCTCTTTCGCCTGGATCCCCAGCATCTCGCCGTGCAGCCGCCGCGCGATCTCTTCTTCCCGCACCACGGCCGCGCTGTCGTTGGCGATCCGCGCGCGGCGCAGCTTGCGCATTTGCGTCGTGTACTCGCCGCGCTTGGACACGTAGGAATCCCGGTACTTCGCCTGGATCACCGTCACTTCCTTCGCCTGATCCATGTTCAAGCCGAGCGCGCTCTTCAGACTCGCATCGGCCAGCAGCGCGACGGCGCCGCACAAAAATAGTAGATGTCGAAAACGCATGTGATTCTCCTCCAATTGGTGTCGCGAACTCGCCACACAAGTAACTGTGCGGCCGCGCCGCGAAACTGATCATCGGAGGTTTGAACGGGCGAGCCCCGCCTGAGCCTGGGCGATCGCGCTCTGCACCCGAGGGTTGTCCGGAGCTTGGGAGGCCAGTTTCCGCCAGGATTGCAGCGCCGCTTCCAGTCTGCGCTTCCGCTCCGGCTCCGGCGCAGCGGGGTTCCAGAGTGGCCAGCGCAAATCTACCTCGGCCCGGCTGACCCGCTCCCGCACGTTGCGATCCCCTGCCGGGAAGGTCGCGGCAGCGCGCTCCGCCTGTCGATAAAACTCGGCTGCGGCGGGCGCATTCAATGCATCGGCCAGGTCATGCGAGGCGCGAACAAGGTCATAGCGGAAGTCGATGACTTGCGGCGACTGAGTTGACATGCGCTCCAGAGTCGCCACGGCGCGCCGCAGGAGGTCCAACCCGCGCTGGCGGTTGCCGGTGGCCAGAAGCGCTCGGCCCAGCGCCTCCTGCACGTTTGCCTCCAGCTCGTCATGAAGAACATCGCCGTCGGCTGTGTTCGACCTTGCCGAGGCGAACTGGAGCGCGGCCTCCAGATAGGGCAGCGCCCGCCGAGGCTCGTTGGGCAGCAGCACACAGCCCATGATCCAGTTACCGAAGGCACGGTCGCGCACAGAGCGGTCGCTGCCTTCATCCTCCTTCGCCATCTGCTCCGCTTCCTTCAAGGCCTCCGCGGCATGGCGTTCCGCCGTTGCGTGATCTCCCAGATTGAAAACGAACGGATGCCCGTGGACCGACGCGAGAGCAAAGTTCAGGGAGAACATCCGCCTCCGGTAATTCAGATTGTTGGGATCCCTCTCCAGGATCTGTTGGCGGATGCTCACGGCTTCCCGGTAGATTTGAACCGCGCCTTGCAGATCGCCGGTGTCGCGCTTAGCCGCCGCAAGATCGTAGAGCATCAGCGAAATGGTGCCCCTGGTAGTGGGCAGCGTTTTGCGAGGCAGCCACCCGCGGAGCAGGTTCACAGCGGCGGTGTGCCGGTCCACAGCCTCATTGGACTCGCCCAACGCGACCAGGGCCTGGCCCATCATGCCCCATGCCTGTGCGATGCGCGTATCCACTTCCAGGTCCTGAGCGCGCACCGGGTTCAGCCGCTCCCACGCCGCGATGCTCCTGCGCTGGTGTTCGATGGCCTGCCGTGCGTCCCCGGACTCCAAGCGCACGAATCCGATGGTTCGCTCCAGGTTGCCGAGATCGGTTAGCACCTTGGGATCCGGATTGTCGCCTGCCGCCAGGCGGTTCAGGATCACGATCGCCTTCTCATAGCTGGCAAGCGCAGCTTGCATTTGCCCCAGCCCGCTGAGCGCGGGATTGCCCTGCACGTCGCCGATGCGTTTGTAGGCCGCTGCAAGCTCCGTTTGCAGGGCGGCATCGCCTTCCGCCTCGCGCGCCAGGCTGTCCAGGTAGTCGAGCGCGGTGGTGATGACGCTGGCCCGCAGTCTCGCCGTGCCGGGGATGTTCGCCATCCCATCGTAGATGTCGAATACGAACGTGTTGGCCAGCTTGCGGACCTGCTGGAATCGGCGCTCGGCTTGCGCCGCCTGCGCGTCGGCGCGCCGCGCCTGCAGCGTGGTTCCGATAATTCCCGTCGTCAGGCTGATCAGCACCAGGGCGGCGGAAGCCACCGGGACACGGTTCCTCATGACGAACTTGCGGGCGCGGTACATTAGCGTTTCGCGACGCGCGGTCACCGGGCGGCCTTCCAGATAGCGGCGGATGTCGCTCGCGAATTGATCCACGGTCACGTAGCGGCGCGCGGCATCCTTGCGCAGCGCCATCGCGACGATATTGTCGAGATCGCCGGCGAGTTTGCGGCGCAGGCGCGCGTCCTCCACCGCCTGGCTCGCCATGGCCACTTCGGTGTCGCACACCACGCGGTGAAACTCCGCTTCGGTGTAGGCCTGGAACACGTGCGCGCGCTTGCCGGTCAGCACTTCATAGAGCACCGCGCCCAGGGAGAACACGTCGGTCGCCACGCCCACCGGCTCGCCCAGGAACTGCTCGGGGCTGGCGTATTCCGGGGTCAGCATGCGCGTCCCCGGACGGGTGACCGCCTCCGCGGTGAGCGCGGCATCGTCGGGCAGCAGCAGCTTGGCGATGCCGAAGTCCAGCAGTTTGGGTATGCCGGCGGCGGTCACCAGGATGTTGGCGGGCTTGATGTCGCGATGGACCACCAGCTTCTGGTGCGCGTGCTGCACCGCGGCGCAAATCTGCTCGAACAGCAGCAGGCGATCGCGAATGGACAGGTTGCGCTCGCGGCAGTAGTCCACCAGGGGCCGGCCTTCCACGTATTCCATCACCAGGTAGGGCAGGCCGTTGCCGGTGGCTCCGCCGTCGAAGAGCCTGGCGATGTTGGGATGGTTCAGCGCCGCCAGGATGCGGCGTTCATGGCGGAACCGTTCGACGATCTGCGAGGAGCCGATGCCGTGGCTGACCACTTTGATCGCAACCTGCTGGTGAAACTCACCGTCGCTGCGTTCCGCCAGGTACACGGTGCCCATGCCGCCGCGCCCGAGCTCGCGGACAATCGTGTAGCGATCGATCTGAGTGGGCGTTCGGGCGGTAGCGGCTGCTGCTGCGGCTGTGTGCTCCACCGCATTTTGGAAGCGCGTGCCGCCGTCGCCCGAATGGAGGAGCATGCCGTTGACCGCATTGCGCAGCTCGGCATCCCCGGCGGTCTCCCGATCCACGAAAGCAGCACGCTCGGCGGGCGGAAGCTCAGAGGCGGCCAGAAACAGCCGTTCGATCTGCTGCCACCGGTCCATATTTTGACTCTGCTCAGGTTAACAAGTCACTCGGCGGCGGCGGGTTTGGCCGATCCGCCCATTTGCCAGTGGAGGAAGGCGTGGGCCACCTGAAGGTCGCGGCGGACGGTGATCGCGGCGATTCCCACCACCTCCGCGATCTCGTCGTTGGTCAGGCCGCCGAAGTACTTCAGCTCGATAATGCGGCTCTTGCGTTCGTCTTGCTCGGACAGCTTCAGCAGTGCCTGATCCAGCGCCAGCAGGTCGCAATCGCGCGGCTGGGATGCGGCCGCGGGCGAGTCAAGCGCGTCGATCAGCTCCAGCCGCGGCGCGCCGTCCCCGCGCTTTTCGGCGTTGTGGCTGCGGGCATACTGCACCAGGATCTGGCGCATCACGCGCGCGGCGATCGCGAGGAAATGCGCACGGTCTTTCAGCTCGAGCCGGGCGGCGCCGGCGAGCCGGATCCAGACTTCGTTCACCAGCGCGGTGGCTTGCAGCGTGTGCCCGGCGCGTTCCCGCGCCATATGCCGCGCGGCGATGCGATGCAGCTCGTCGTAGACCAGGGGCATAAGGGCGTCTAGCGCAGCTTCGTCGCCCTGCCGCCATTCCATCAGCAGGCGGGTAATGTTCTGTTCCACTATGCTTGGTAAGACTGTAGCACGCGAGGATTTGGTCGGGGCGGCCGGATTCGAACCAGCGACCCCCTGCGCCCAAGGCAGGTGCGCTACCAGGCTGCGCTACGCCCCGACTCCTACTGAATCGATTCTAATACGTCCCGGCCCACCGGCTCCGGTCACCCGGCGAGCTGGCGGCGCAGGTTCCGGTAGGTCTCTCCGAGATCCTCGGGAATCACGCGAGTCTCGGCCACCGTGGTCATGAAGTTCACGTCGCCGAACCATCGCGGCAACAGATGCAGGTGAATGTGCCCGGCCACGCCGGCGCCTGCCGCCTGCCCGATGTTCATACCCAGGTTGATGCCCGACGGTTTGTAGGTGGCCCGCAGCGCCGACTCCACGCGGCGCGCAAGCTGCATCATCTCGGCCAGCGCGGCGGGATCGGCTTCCTCCAGCGACGCTACGTGTCCGTACGGAGCGATCATCACATGGCCGCTGGTGTAGGGATAAAGATTCAGGAGCACGAAATTGCGCTCGGCGCGCAGGACGATGAGCTGCTCCTCGTCATTGCCGGCGGCGGGCTTGTCGCAGAAGATGCAGCCTCCGCCGGACGCCGTGTCGCGCACATAGCTTGACCGCCACGGGCTGAAGATGCGGTCCATGGAGGGCGGCGTCAGGCGCTGGGCGCTTCCGCCGCGGCAGGCGTCGCGGCCTGATCCTCGCCGTTCACCAGATCCTTCAATTCCTTGCTCGGCTTGAAATAGGGAATCCGCTTGGCCGGCACTTCGACGCGCGCGCCGGTCTTCGGATTGCGCCCCACCCGCGGCTGGCGCTGGCGCGTGCGGAAGCTCCCGAATCCGCGGATCTCTATCTTGTCCCCCGTGCGAAGGGCGCGGACGACGCTATCGAAGATCGCCTCGACGATCACTTCGGAGTCCTTGCGGGTCATCTCGACCACTCGCGAGACTTCTTCGATCAATTCCGCTTTCGTCATGCTAACGGCTTTCCCCTTTTCCACGTAAGTTCATTACCTCTTCGATCGTGCTGGTGGCGGCTGCGGCTTGCCGCTGGTAATCTTCAAGCCGGTTTCGTTCTTCATCATCGCCGACGGCGCGCAGGCTGAGCCCGATCTTCTTCTCGGCCTCGTTCATCTTTATGATCTTGAAATCGAACTCCTCGGCAAGAGGCAGCGGAGACTCGTCCGGACG
>CAYOQB010000169.1:0-10943 GCA_964406035.1 uncultured Solibacteraceae bacterium
GGCGGCGCCAGAGCAGGTACGCGACCAGCGTTTTCGCGTCCTGGATCTTGCCCGCCGCCATCTGAGCTTCCATTTCGCGAACGGTGAACCAGCGGGTCTCGATCTCCTCATCATCCATCGGTTCCGCCTTGCCCTGCTTCAAGTCATGGGCAAGGTAAACCGTCATCTTCTCCGCGAGAAATCCCGGGCTGGCCCAGAATTCGGCCAGCCTGGTCCATTTGCGCGCGGTGATGCCGGTTTCCTCGCGCAGTTCACGCCGGGCGGCCTGCAGCGGGGACTCGCCGGGGTCCAGGCGTCCGGCGGGGACTTCCCATAACGCTTTGTTCGCCGGCAGCCGGTACTGCCGGACCAATAATACGCGCTTGCGGTCATCCACGGGCATCACCACCGCCGATCCGCCATGCCGCACGATGGCGCGGTCCATGGTGCGCCCTTTTTCCTCCGCGTGATCCTGCGTCACCCAGAAGATGGGCGTGCGCAGCAGTTCCTTGGATTCGGTGATTTTCACTTGGCTTTCAAAGCCTCCTCGAATTGTTCCGGCGACAAGGTGTTGACAACGTCTGCGGTCTCCAGCCAACCGCGCCGGGCCGTGCGGACGCCGTACCACATGTTCGCGAGATGCCGCGGGTGATGCGCGTCGGTGGATATCACGAAGCGGCAGCCCTTGCTTTTCGCCAGGCGAATCAGCGGTCCGCTCAGATCCAGCCGCTCGGGGCTGGCGTTGATCTCCATCAGCACGTTGTTCCTGGCGGCCGCAGCGGCGATCTTTTCGAAATCGAACGGATACGGATCGCGGTGCAGCAGCAGCCGTCCGGTAGGGTGGCCGATGGCGCGGACGTGCGGGTTCTCCACGGCGGCCAGCAGCCGGTCGGTCATTTCCGCGGGCTCCAGATTCATGTGGCTGTGCACGCTGGCGATCACGAAGTCGAGCGCGGCCAGCGCCTCGTTATCCAGGTCCATGCGGCCGTTGCGCAGAATGTCGCATTCCAGGCCGCTGAACACGCGAATGCCCAGCCCGTCCAACTGCTCCACCTGGCGCGCGAACGCGATGGCGCGTTTTTCATCCAGGCCATTCGCCATGGCAAGCGACTTCGAATGGTCGGTGATCGCGATATAGCGGTGGCCCAATTCGCGGGCCGCCGCGGCCATTTCCTCCAGGGTCGCGCGGCCGTCGCTTTCGCGGGTGTGCATGTGGAGGTCGCCCTGGATGTCGCTGGGTTCCAGCAGGCGCGGGAGCTTGCCTTCGGCGGCCGCGTCGATCTCATTGGAGTTCTCGCGCAGCTCCGGCGGGATCCATGCCAGGCCGAGCTTCGCGTACACCTCCTCTTCGGTGCGGCCGGCGACTGGCTTTTCGCCTTCCAACTCGGCCAGCGAATATTCGCTGAGCGTGTAGCCCATCTTCAGCGCCCGCTGGCGCAGGGTGATGTTGTGCTCCTTGGATCCGGTGAAGTACAGCAGCGCCGAACCGTACGATTCGCGGGGGAGCGCACGAAGATCCACCTGGAGCCCTTCCAATCCGAAGCGGACGCTCGCTTTGTTTGGACCGCGGCCGAGCACCTCGCTGACCTTAGGATGCTTCACAAATTTCTCGATCGCCGCTTCCGCGCCCGCCCCGGTGACGAGGATGTCCAGGTCCCCGATGGTTTCCTTGCCGCGGCGCAGGGACCCCGCGGGCGTGATCTCCTCCACGCCGGGAACATCGTTCAGGTAGGCCATCAGCTCGTCGGCCACATTCTGTCCAAAGCTCAGCAGGAACCGGCCGGTGCGCTTGCGATAGGCTGCGATGGACCGCAGCACCTTCTCTTCCAGCTTGGCGCCCATGCGCGGCAGCTCGCGCAGCTTCTGCTCCTGCGCGAGCTTTTCCAGGCCGTCGACGGTGGAGACGCGGTAGTGCTCCCAGATCAGGGCGATGCTCTTCGGCCCGAGGCCCTGGATATTCAGCAGCTCGAGCGCGGTGGGCGGATATTTTGCGAGCAGCTCATCGCGCCGCTCGAAGCTGCCGCGCTTGAGAATCTCCTCAATGTGCGCCGCCATCGACTTGCCGACGCCGGGGATTTCAGTGAGCTTCTTGGGGTCGGAGGCGAGCAGCGATACCTGCTCCGGGTAACTCTCTAGCGCCGCGGCAGCGTTACGGTAGCTGCGGATGCGGAAGCCATCCTGCGCGGCGATCTCCATCAGGTCCGCGGTTTCTGAAAGCAGGCGCGCGATCTCGCGATTTTGCATGACTAGCTAAGGGCATTGTAGCGAGCCTTACTTGACTGCTTCGAGAAGATTGGAGTAGTCGTCCGTCCAGGGACGGCGGCTGTCGGCCGGCAGAGGCGAGCTGAGGCGATGGAAGCGTGCAAGATCGCGACCAGCCAGCACCCAGTAGGAGGTGTAGGTAAGGCGGTCGGGATCGCCGTTGGAGGCAACCAGGCGGGACTGCAGGCCTTCGGCTGCGGCAATGCGGGCCACCACCGGCGCCAGATCGAAACTCCAGTTGGAGATGTGAAACGCGAGCACACCGCCCGGCTTCAGGTGACGCAAGTAAGCTCGTACCGCCTCGCGGGTCATCAGGTGGATTGGAATGGAGTCGCCGGAGAACGCGTCGATGGCGAGCAGGTCCAGGTTTTGGGCGGGCTCGCGTTCGAGCGACAGGCGGCCATCGCCGAGCACCACGTCGCACGGCGCGCCGCAGTCATTCAGGAACGTGAAGTGCTTGCGGGCCAGCGCGGCGACATCGGGGTTCAACTCATAGAAGCGGAAGTGGTCGCCGGGCTGCGCGTAGACGGCAAGCGTGCCGGCGCCGAGTCCCACGATGCCGGCGCGGAGCGGGCCCTGGCGGAGCTCGGCCAGAGCGAGTCCCGCGCCGGAGGCCTGGCCGTAGTAACCGGTCGCCCACTTGCGGCGTTCCGGGGCCGTGAACTGCGCGCCGTGGTTCGTGGTCCCGTGGATCATGGCCACCGATTTGCCATCAGTGGTGATGCGCAGCCCGCCGTAAAAATTGCGAACGCGATCCATGCTGCTGCCGCGGAACGCCTGAATGTAGGTGGATGCCATCACGGCGACGGCAACCGCCACCGCGGTCCAGGCGATGTCGGTGATCCAGTGCTTGTGGTAATGCAGCATCAGCGCGCACATGGCGGAGAGCGCCAGGAACACGGGGAACTCGAAGTAGCCCGTGAACCAGTTGGGTGCGGCGAATCCGGCCAGCAAGCCGCCCGCTGCGCCGCCCACGCTGATCATCAGGTAGTACAGAGTCAGTTGTCCGGCAGGAGGCTTGCGCAGCGCGAGCTCGCCATGGAAGAACATGCACACGACGAACAGTCCTGCGGCATACAGCGCGATGATCCAGCGCACGTCGGTGCCAGGATTCAGGAACAGCAGGGCATACCCCATTCCAGTCACCGCCACTGCGAAAGCGGAGCGATAGAAGTTGCGCCAGTACCAGCCTTCCCCGTCAAAGCAGAGGATGAAGGTGAGCAGGTACAGCCCCAGGGGAAGGACCCACAGAAAGGGAACGGAGGCGACACTCTGGCCCAGGTGATTGGTAACTGCGATCTGCATCGCGCAGCCGAAGCCGGCCAGCGTCGCCCAGAGCGCAGGCTGCTTCCAGCCGGTGGAGGCGGCCGCGATGTCCGCGACTGGCGCGATCTCCGAACGTGGGGGCCCCAGGAAGCCGCCCCGCATTACCGCCGCGACTCCAGCCAGAGCCGCGAAGACGGCGTAAGCGGCCGACCACCAGGTCGTCTGGCTGCTCAGCACCGTGCGAGGCTCGATCAACACCGGGTAAGCCAGCAGCGCGAGCAACGAGCTTAAGTTCGAGAGTGCGAAGAGCCGGTACGGAATCGCCCGGTGGACCGTGCGCGCATACCAGGACTGCAGCAGCGGGCTGGTAGTCGTAAGCGCGAAGTAGGGGAGTCCGGCGGTGCCGCACAGCAGCAGCAGAATTCGCCACGCCGGGTCGTCTCCGGGCGCGGGCTTCCAATCAGGGGATGCGTCCAGCGGCAGGAACGCGAGGCTGGCGGCCAGCAATCCGATGTGCACCACCGCCTGGAAGCGTATCGGAAGCCGGATCAGGGCGTGGGCGTAGAAGTATCCCGCCAGTAAAACGAGCTGGAAGAACAGCAGGCACACGATCCACACGTTCGCGGTGCCGCCGAACCAGGGGAGGATCCGCTTGGCGATCACCGGCTGCAGGAGAAACAGCAGAAACGAACTGAGCAGTATAGTGGCGGCGTAGATGGCGAGGGGAGGGATGCGCGCAAGCGCGGGAATGCGGACCTGCCGCTCCATGGGAATCTGGTTGGATGCCATCGCGCTCGGCTATTCTATCGGCCATGACCCGACGGATCTTTACCGGATTCCTCAGCTTAGCGTTTTTGGGCGGGGATGCCGCCGCGCAGCAGCCCCGGACACGCGAAATGAACGACCTGAACTGGATGGAATTCCAGGAGCTTGTTCCTTCCCGCGTGGAGACGGTGCTGCTTCCGGTGGGGACGCTGGAACCGCACGGCGTAGCGAATAACGGCGCGGACAACACCGCGCCGCTGGCGATCGCGCGCAGCATCGCCGGGCGGGTGAACGCGCTCATCGCGCCGGTGCTGCCGTACGGGATCACCGGTTCGCTCGACGGCTACGCGGGCGCGTTCCAGATCAGCGAACCGGCGTATCGCGCCTTCGTCGGCGATCTGTTGAAGGGACTGGCGCGGCAGGGATTCCGCAACATCATCGTGATCAACGGGCATGGCGGACCGCAGACGGCGATTCTGAATGAGCTCGCCGAGCGGACCGGACGCGAGCATCGCGTGCGCACCCTGGTGGTGAACTGGTGGTCGTATTGTTCGGATGTCACGCTGAAGATTTTCGGCGAAGACGGCGGGCACGCAGGGTGGAACGAGAATGCGTTCATCCAGGCGATTGATCCCAAGTTGATCCAGCGCGAACGGTATTCGGATGCGCTGGCCACGGCGCGACCGCCGGCGGGAAGCTGGTCCGCATTTCCGTTCCCGTCGTCGATCATCTTGTATCAGCCGGGGCAGGGGTATGTGAAATTCGATCAGGGCAAGGCGGATGCTTACTTTCGGGCGGTGAACGACAAAGTCGCGAAGCTGGTGTTGGAGACGATCGCGAAGTGGGACGCGGCGAAGATTTTCCGGTAGCGGTGCGGGTCGCGCCACGGGGCTCGGTGCCAGGCACCACCTGGCACCGGTGGGGGCGGGGATCTTGCGGTAAACGGTTGGTTGGATTGGGCTTAGGTGCGGTCCGGAGGGCGCACGAAAGTGTGCCTGCGCGGATACCCTCCGCATTTGTACAACGGGGTCACGCCGGTGGCGAATGGGGGTCCGGGACGGGGCGAACTTGGCCTGTTTTTGTCGAAAAGCTCCGTTCTGAGAGCCACGCGAAAAGTGTGGGAAGTCCAACTGGGGTACTTTTCGGAAGTGGTCCGGCAGCATGCTAATTCACACAAACGAAGGCCTTTGGTTGAGATGTTGCGGAAAACGGTGCCTGGCACCACCAGGCACCGGTGGAATTACCTTTGGAATTACCCCGTTGGGTGATACGGTGGGGATGCCAGACTATGATGCGCGCGATGCGAGGCATACCAGAAAGTGCGAACGACCGAGGTTTCCTTCGCAAGGGAAATGTAGCGACTGTCCCTTGAGCCGCACGTACTAACGCTGATCTCCTCGTTTTCCGCCCCAGAACGCCGCGTGAAGTGGACCTCTGTCGACTTGTCGCTCAGAGACTGACACACATATCAGAGGTTTGGGGCGGGTCGTCATTTACGTTCGCAGGCTCAACATCACCAGGAGGTGTTCTGTGCCGACTATCACCACGCAAGACGGAATGGAAATTTACTACAAGGATTGGGGCGCGGGACAGCCTATCGTCTTCTCCCACGGATGGCCGTTGACCGGCGACGATTGGGAGGCGCAGATGCTGTATTTCGGGCAGCATGGCTATCGCGTAATCGCGCACGACCGGCGCGGTCATGGTCGCTCCGCACAAACGTGGGATGGCAACGATATGGACACCTATGCGGACGATCTCGCTGCGTTGTTTGAAAAGCTCGATCTCAAGGGCACGATCATGGTGGGACACTCGACTGGTGGTGGCGAAGTGGCCCGTTACTTGGGCCGTCACGGTGCGGCGCGTGTTGCGAAGGCGGTACTCATCAGCGCCGTTCCGCCGCTCATGCTGAAGACTGAGAACAATCCTGGGGGCCTTCCGTTGTCGGTGTTCGACGGCCTTCGTGAAGCGCTCGCCGCCAATCGGGCTCAACTCTACAAGGACATCACGATGCCGTTTTACGGATACAACCGGCCTGACGCAAAGGTCTCAGAGGGTATCCGCGAGCGCTGGTGGCTGCAGGGCATGTTGGGAGGCGTCAAGGCGCACTACGACTGCATCAAGGCGTTTTCGGAAACCGACTTCACCGAGGACCTGAAGAAGATCGATATCCCCGTTCTGGTCATGCACGGGGAGGACGATCAGATTGTCCCGATCGGTGCCTCGGGTCTCCTATCCGCGAAGATACTGAAATACGGGACGCTGAAGGTCTATCCTGGCTTTCCGCACGGCATGCCTACGACCAACGCAGACCAGATCAATGTCGACTTGCTGGCCTTTTTCAAGGGTGCTCGAGTCGGAGTGGCGTCCTGACAGCCGGGTTCTCACGGCGGCCAGGGACGCCTGAGTACGTCGTTAATTTTGAACCCGCCCGAGTCAGGCGATTTCATTCGTAGCCAACAAGGAGAACAACGTGCAACAGAAGCTCGCCGGGAAGATTGCGGTGATTACCGGAGGCAGCAGTGGAATCGGGCTTGCGACAGCAAAGCGATTCGTGGAGGAGGGCGCCCATGTATTTATCACTGGACGAAGGAAGGACGAACTGGAGGAAGCAGTAAGCCAGATCGGACGTATGGTGACGGCCGTTCCGAGCGATGTCTCAAACGCGGCTGACGTCGACAAGTTGTACGTAACGGTGAAGGAACAGAAAGGCACACTCGATATCATCTTTGCGAATGCCGGTACAGGCCAGTTTGCTCCGCTTGGCCAGATTACCGAGGATCATTTTGACAAGCAGTTCAACGTGAACGTCAAGGGACTGCTATTTACCGTGCAGAAGGCGCTGCCGTTGATGAAGCCGGGCGGATCGATCGTGCTCAATGCTTCGATTGCCTCAATCACTGGAAGCCCTGCTTTCAGTGTTTACAGTGCAACCAAGGCGGCGGTTCGTTCGTTTGCACGCAGTTGGTGCCTGGATCTGAGAGAGCGCAAAATACGAGTAAATGCGATCAGCCCGGGCCTTGTGCCGACGCCGGGCTACAATACCTCACTGGGAATGACGCAGGAGCAAGTTGATCACTACGTTCAGGACTCGATGAGCGATATTCCATCGGGCCGCTCTGGCACCACCGATGAAATCGCGAAAGCCGTTTTGTTCTTGGCCTCCGACGACAGCAGCTACGTCAACGGCATTGAGTTGTTCGTTGATGGTGGGTTGGCTCAGATCTAGTTGCCAACAAGCCACTTCGGGATCACCGGCAGCACCACGCGTGACGCGTATTGCGGATCGTGGTAAATCGCCTGCTCCGCCTTCTCCATTCGCCGGTTCTGGTTCAACGGCTCGCCCGTATTCGGGTTCACGTCGAAGCGCGGGAAATTGCTGCTTGAGATGTCGATCCGGATCCGGTGACCCTTGCGGAAAACCAGCGAAGTCGGATAGGGACGGATGGTGTAGGAGTGAACCGCGCCGGGCTTGACGGGAACCGCTCGCTCCGCGGATTCGCGAAAGCGGCCGCGCACGATCGAATCCGCGATGTTCAGGTCCACTCCGTTCGGGAACGCAGCGCTCGGCGGATGCACGTCCACCAGCTTCGCCGTGAAGTCCGTGTCCGCAGCGCTGGTGGACGCGAACAGATTCACCTCGACAGACCCGGTGACCTCCAGGTCGGCTTCGAGCGGCGGGGTCTGAAACACCACCACGTCGCGGCGCGCCGCCAGCGGGAGCTGGTCCCTGCAGGTGAACAAGTTCGGGCGGCAGCGCTGGTCAAACGCGCCGGGGAACATCAGGACTCCGGCCGAGGATACATTGCCGCCGATCGTCGGGACGGGATCGCGGGGATCGAAGGTGAACCGCGTGGGCGCGGATTCGCGCGGCTTCTGCTCGGACAGCACTCCCCCGCTGGAGAAGTAGTACGACACGGGCTTTGTGCGCGCGATCGGCCACTCCTTCTCGTCACGCCAGTAGCCGCCCACGAACACGCGGCCCTCAGGCGTCCGTCGCCCGTCGCCCGTGCCCATGACGAAGATGCGTACGGGAGCCTCGGTGTCGATCTGGTTCGGGTTGTTCTTCAGCCAGCGGTCGAACCAGCGAAGCCGCAGCGCGTTGAAGTCGAGCCCGGCGTCGGCGCCGAACTCTGCTTCGCCGGCATAAGACTGTGTTTGTCCGCCGTGCGTCCAGGGTCCGATGATCAGCTTCTGCAGGCTCTTCTTGCTCTTCGACAGCGCCGGGTAGTTCAGATTCGCCACCTGCGATCCCCAGGAGTCATACCAGCCGGTGACGTGAAACGCGGGGATGTCCTTGTATTCGGCTACGCGATCCACGACGCTGGTGGGCAGCTTCTTCCACCACTCGTCATTCTCGCCGTGGCGCATGGCTTCCACCAGCCAGGCTTCGTACTCGGGCATCATGCGCAGGGGCGTCATTCCGGGGCGGAGAGGCAGGTTGCGGAGGTGATCCGGAATCTGCTCGGCCATGTGCTGGATGGCGGCGCGCCGGGCCGGGTCAGGCTCCTGTCCGGCCAGCGTGTTGCTCGAGGCCGCGTTGCCGTGGGTGAAGATCCAGTTGAAAAAGCGCAACTCGAACGCGCCGTTGTGGCGCATGCCGTAGTAGCCGGTGTTGGAGAGCGCGTCCACCGGGATCATGGCTTTCAGTCCGGGCGCGTTGGCGATCGCCATGGCGTGCTGGGTTCCGCCGGCGTAGGATGTGCCCATGGTCCCGATGCCGCCGTCGCACCAGGGCTGCTTCAGGATCCACTGCGCGGTGTCGAAGCCGTCCTTGTCGTCGTCCCACAGCATGGTCCATTTCCCTTCGGAGCCGTAGCGACCCCGCACGCTCTGGACCACGACCACGTACCCGCGGCGTGCAAAGTATTCCCCCGCGCGAGACCGGCCGCGATCGTAGGGGGTCCGCTCCAGCAGCACCGGGAATTTGCCTTCAGCGGGAGCACCGTCGCGAGCCGGGCGGTAGATATCGGTGACCAGGCGGACGCCGTCGCGCATCGGCACCTTGACGCCGGGCGTGGCGGCAAGGTCGAACTGCTGGGCGGCGGCCGCGCCGCAGAGCAGCCAGAGGAAGGCAGCGGAACGCATGGGGGAGAGCGTATCACGCCTGCCGGAGGGCGGCGGCGATGCGGTGCGCGGCGGCGATTCCGGACAGCCACGCCGCTTCGACGCGCGAATCGAGGAAGGCATCGCCGGCAAGCGCGAACGGCGCCGGATCGGGAGCGAAGTAGCAGGGCATCGGCAGCGGCGCGATGGCGCGGGCATAGCGCCAGCGGTGCAACTGCCATGCCGCGGGAGGCCAGTCGCGTCCGGTGGATTGCCACAGCAGGCGCGCAACCGATTCCCGCGGCTCGTCGAAGCGATCGCGAGCGAACCGGGCGGTGGAGTGGATGGTGAGGGCGCCGCGACCCAATCCAGGCGCCTTGGAGCCGTTGTCGGCGATCCAGGCGGCATCGCCTTGTTGCAGCGTCGCGTAGTCGAATCCAGGATGCTCCGGCAGCGCGGCCATCAGCGCGAAGCAGGGGTCATATTCCGCCTCGCGCACCGAGGCGGGCAGATCGACGCCAGGGAGCAGGTGCACGGCTTGGGGCAAGGGAGCGGTAAGGATCAGCGCGGCGGCGGGGAGAATCTCGCCCGAATCGGCCACAACCCGCCAGCCTCCGGCGGACGGTTCGGCGCGCGTGATGGTGACGTTAAGCCGGACCGGAAGATCCCTGGCAAGTTGGCGCGCCACCGCGTTCATTCCGTCGACGCCGCAGTAGCGCGGGTGGCCGTTCTCCTGGAACCACACGCGGGCAATGCCCTCGCCGGCCAGCTCATCGGCCAATTCCTGGAAACGCGGGTCGCGAGCGGTGAAGAATTGCGCGCCGTGATCGAACCAGCGGTCGGCGAACCGCCGGGTGGCCATGCGCCCTCCGTAGTGGCGTCCCTTATCGACGATTTGCGCCTGCCAGCCGAGCCGGGCAAGTTCGCGCGCGGCGGAGATTCCGGCGATGCCGCAGCCCACGATGAGAACGCTGTTCATCAGTTCCGCAGCAGGCGCAACGCGTTGAAGATCACTAGCAGGCTGACGCCCATGTCGGCGGCGATCGCGGCCCACAGCGACGCCCCGCCGGTGAAGGTGAGAATCACGAACAGAATTTTGATCGCCAGGGAGAGCACGATGTTTTCGCGAATGATGCTTAGCGTGCGGCGGGAGAGGCGGATGAGCCACGGGAGCTTGGACAAGTCGTCCGACATGAGCGCGACGTCGGCGGCTTCGACGGCGGCGTCGGAGCCGGCGGCGCCCATGGCGACGCCGACAGTGGATCGCGCCATGGCTGGAGCGTCGTTGATGCCGTCGCCCACCATGATGACGTGGCCGTACTTGGCCACCAGCTTTTCCACGGCGGTCACTTTCTCGTCGGGGAGCAACTCGGCGTAAACTTCGTCGACGCCGGTTTGCCGCGCGATGGCGTCGGCGGTGGGCTGATTGTCGCCGGTGAGCATGGCGATGTGCTCAATGCCGGCCCGGCGCAGGGCGGCGATCGCGTTGGCGCTCTCGGTGCGAACGCGGTCCGCCAGCAGGATCAGGCCGATCACCGCGCGATCGTGGCCGACGCAGACCACGGTGCGACCGGGTCCGGACAGTTCCTCGATCAGATCATGCAACTCCGCGCTTTCCAGGTGCT
>CAYOQB010000170.1:0-10920 GCA_964406035.1 uncultured Solibacteraceae bacterium
CGTCCAAAACACACGCAAAATAGCGGTCTTTCCACAAATGCCCGCTGCGGCGCAGACGGAAGTTGAGGAACTTCGCGTACTCGCCGGCGAGCCGCTCCATCATGTTCGAAAGCGCCTCCTCCTCGTCGGGAATCACGATGAGGTGGCTGTGATTGGACATCAGGCACCAGGCGAGGACGCGCACGCGGTGCTCTTCGGAGTGGCGCTCGAGGAGTTTGAGGTAGAAGAGGCGATCGGCATCGGTGAAGAAGGTGGGTTGCCCGAAGTTGCCGCGTTGGGTGACGTGGAGGGCGAGGCCGGGAGGCGCGAATCGGGGTCGGCGAGGCATAACAAATGAGTAGTGGGCGAGCGCGGCGGAAGTTCTCCGGAAAAGTAGGGGGGGATGCTGGTGGGGCACTTTTGGCGCGGTCGAAAAGTCCTCGCAAGCGACTGAGGGAACACGGCTTAGGGAGGAAATCGCGGGCGGAGCGGTGCCAGGTGGTGCCTGGCACCGATCTGGGGGAAGGAGCTCGAGCACACTCAGACTTAGCCGATGGCCACCAGGCTGGACGTTGTTCGGAAATACATCTTGCCCGCGCCGATTGCCGGTGTCGCGAAGCACGGTCCATCCAGCGAGTTCGCGGCGAGGAGCTTGAACTCCGGTCCTGCCGGGACGACGTAGACGGTGCCGTCTTCAGACGGACAGAAGACCTTGCCATCGCCTGCCGTCAACGAGGAGTAGATCGACGCGCCCGCTGCGAGCCGCTCCTCGTACATCTTCTCGCCCGTGCGTGAGTTGAAACAGCGGAGCACGCCATTGGTGCCGCCCAGATAGATGTGACCGCGATAGACAACCGGGGTGGAGATATAGGAGCCGCCCTGTTCCGTGCTCCAGGCGATGAACTTTCCGCCCGAGTTCGCTGCCGGTGTGATGTCTCCGGCGGCTTCGGGTCTGACGGCAAAGATCGGTGACTTTCCGCCGTGGGCATTCGTGACGAAAATGAACCCCTCGGCCTCGAATGGCGTCGGGATCGGGTTGTCTCCTCCGCCCTTCAGTCGCCAGAGCTCACGGCCCGTCTCGAGATCATACCCGAGAATCCAGGGCCATCCGTTTGCCACCACCTGAGTCCGCGTGCGCGACGCATGAATAAAGGGAGTGCCCCAACTTCGCTCGCACAAACCCTTGCGCGACGCGCGCCACAGTTCCTTGCCGTCCGACAGGCGGAACGCGGCGATGTAGGGTTCCTCCGGCGCGTCACACAGCAATACGATGGTGTTGCCGTGCAACGCGGGCGAACTTGCGTAACCCCATCCGATGTCATACTTCGAAACATTGATGCGGCCGAGGTCCCGCGTCCACAGCAGGCGTCCATTCATGTCATAGCAGTGCAGGCCCTCGGACCCAAAGAAGGCGACCACAACGCTGCCGTTCGTTGCGACGGACGTATTCGCTTGGGTCGCCTTCACGTGGCGGGTTGCCCGCGGTAAGCCCTTCCATGCAGTGCGACGCCAGCGCTCCTTTCCGGTGTCGCTGTCGAAGGAGAGCACCAGCCACTCGTGAGGCACGGCCTCCTGGGCCGGGGTCGGTTCTCCTGTGGCTCCCAGCTTGACAGTCTGTTCGGTTCCAGCGGCCACCGCGGTGGTGACGAAGATGTTCCGGCCCCAAAGAATCGGACTGGAGTGGCCGAGCCCCGGAACAGATGTTCTCCAACGGACGCCACGCAGCTCGCCTTTGGCGGGATCCGCATTCCAGGTGACCGGCAAAGCGCTTTGATCCGAGACAGCTTCGGCGGGCCCGCCCCGGAATGCCGGCCAATTCTGGCCGCGGGCAAGCGGGCAAAGTGCTCCGGTAACCGCTTGAAGGAAGAGACGCCGCGGCAACCGCATGGGGGGACTATAGCACGCACTTTCAGCGGATCGGTGCCAGTGCTGCCCGGCACCGATGACGGAGGAACTGGTCGGCAGTTTTCCCGGACTTCGTGAGCCCAGATGATACGATGTGCACATGCTGAGAGTAGTTGTCGCCCTGGTGGAGTTGATTTGTTGCCTCCAAGCGGCGCGGGGACAAGGGAAGCCTGACGCTTTCTTCGCTAACGTCGCCTTGCTGTGCGGGGCTTTGAAGTCTGAGGGCCTTATCACCGGGGAATGGAGCAATGCTTATGGAACGGATTATCAATGCATCACATCCTATGTTGACATTGGTGTTCCAGGCCCCACAGGAATGGCTACCAACATTGCCTACTACGTTACGGGGGACGCGGCCAACCGTGCGAATAGCATGAAGATCGTGCTTAATATCAACAACCGCACCTTCCGTGCTGCCGGCAAGCAGAGGTTGAGCGCTGTCACAAAAGCGCTCTTCCGCAAAATAGGCGCTGCTCTACCGGACGGGCTGATGCTCGCAATGCAGTCAGACAAACCATTTTCTGCGAAGCAGCCTTACGGCCTGGTTAACTATGAAGTTGATCGCGGCAGGATCGACACACTGAAGGTTTCGATTACGGCGGGCCAGTAGGCGATGGTTCGGCAGATTGTCGGCGACCTCAGCATCTGAACCGCTTCCGACAGGATGACCTGGACCGTGCGCTGGAAAGAGAATCGGAGTGTCTTGTCACCGATCCGCACGTGCTTACGTTGTTCCTCGTCTCCACTACGGCCCCGGTAACTCACCCGAATCCGTTTCCCCTGGCCTACGCAAATTGCGTATTCTAGTAGAACATGGCGGATGCTCCGATGACGGTGGTCGAAACCCCGGAGTTCCTGCGCAGTTCAAAGTCGTTGCTATCCGAATCGGAGCGCGCGGATTTGGTGGCGTTCCTAGCCGCGCATCCCGAGGCCGGTGAGATCATTCCGGAGACGGGCGGCGTCAGGAAGATTCGGTGGGCGTTGCCGGGCATGGGCAAGCGCGGAGGTGCTCGAGTGATCTACTACTACCACAGCGAGCGTCTACCATTGTATCTGCTTTTAGCATACGCAAAAGGTCGGAAGGAGAACCTAAGCAAGGACGAGCAGAACGTGATGAAACGGCTGGTGCCGGCTCTGGTCGCCGGATATCCGAGAAAGGTGTAGGAGGTCGAAAATGGCCGCAAAGAAGACGACGAAGCCCGCGAAGAAGGCAGTGACCCGAAACCGCTCGACCGTCGGCGAGAGCATCATCCGGGGCCTGAACGAGGCGATCGCGTGGACCCGCGGAGAGAGCACGCGTGCCCGCGTGACGCTGGTTCACATTCCCGAAATCGACGTGAGAAAGCTTCGGGCCAAGATGGGGCTGAGCCAGGCGGAGTTCGCGACTAAGTTCGGCCTTCCGCCGGCCACGCTGCGCAACTGGGAGCAGGGCAGATCGCGACCGGACGCACCAACGCGGGTGCTGCTCGCTGTCATCGCCAAGCACCCGGACGCCGTAGAGGACGTGCTGCGGAGAGCGAGCTAGTCTTCCAAAATCACAAACGCCATCCCATACTGCGCCGTGTGCGTGAGCGATAAGGCGATCCGCTTCACCCCCAAGCGAGCCGCGAACTCGGCGGCTTTGCCGTGCAGGTTCAGTGTCGGGCGGCCTCCGGGCAGGTTGGCGACCTCGAAATCGTGCCAGCGGATGCCCCGCCGCCAGCCGGTGCCGATCGCCTTCATGCCGGCTTCCTTGGCGGCGAAGCGGGCAGCGTAGCGTTCGAAACGATTGGCCTTCCGTTCCACGTAAGCGATCTCCCCGGGCGTGAAGATCCGTTCCACGAAGCGCGGGCCGTAGCGCTCGATGGCGGCCTGGATGCGGTCCACTTCGGCGAGGTCAATTCCGGTTCCGACGATCACGCTACGACAGTGTGACACGCGCCGAAGGATCATGCTACTGTGAGGTCCGGAATGCATATCCCCGACGGATTTCTGACGCCGCCGGTCTGGATCGCAGCCGATGCGGCCGCACTCCCGGCGGTTGCGTGGCTTACCCGCCGGGCCGAGCGCGAAATCGACGAATCCCGCATCCCCCTTCTGGGCGTTCTGGGCGCGTTTGTGTTCGCCGCGCAAATGATCAACTTCCCCGTGGGCATGGGCACCAGCGGTCACCTGGTGGGCGGGGCGCTGTTGGGCATCGTGCTCGGACCGGCCGCCGCCGCGGTGGTGCTGACCGCGATTCTCGCGGTGCAGGCGCTGGTGTTTCAGGACGGCGGCGTGCTCGCGCTGGGCGCGAATGTCTTGAATATGGCGATCGCGGGCGTGTGGGCGGCGATGTTGCCGTATCGCTACTTCGCGGGGACGCGGTGGCGCCCGGCGGGAATCTTCCTTGCCGGTGGGATTTCAGTTCTGGTGAGCGCGGCTCTGGCGCTGGCGCAGCTCCGGATTTCGGGCGTGCCGATTCCGGCGCCGGTGTTCGCGGCGAGCACCGTGCTGTTCCTGATCAGCGCGATCCTGGAAGGCGCGATCACGCTGGCGGTGGTTCAGGCGATCGAGAAGATCCACGTTGCAGCGGCGCCCGTATCGCACCGTCCTGCTCCGGCGGTTGGCGCGCTGCTCGGCGCAGCGATCCTGCTGGTGACCGGCGGCGTGCTGTTCGCGTCCGGGGCTCCCGACGGGCTGGAGTCCGTCGCCGAGCAGACCGGGATCGCGGCGCAGGCGCGGAACCTGTGGACCACGCCCCTTGCCGACTACGAGCTCGCGGGGCTGTCCTCGGAATGGGCTCGCAAGGCGGCGGCGGGCTTATGCGGAATGGCGCTGTTGTTGGGAGCCTGTTCGTTGATCACGCGCTACCTCTCGCGCCGGAATGCCTGACCTGCGCCGTTTCGCCCTGGAAGATCTGAGCCGCGCGGGCGGTCCTTTTCACGCGCTGGATCCACGCGCCAAGCTGGCGGGCTGCCTGTGGATGCTGGCGGTGATCTCCACCACGCCGATGGGCGCGCACGCGATGTTCGCGGGCTATGCGGCGATCCTGCTGGGGGCGCTGCTCGCCTCCGGGCTGCCGTTGTGGAGGCTGGCGGAGCGGTCGCTGGCAATCCTTCCGTTCTCTCTGGTTTTCGCCGCCGGGGCGTGGTGGGCGGGCGACCCGGCGCGGGCGCTGGGTCTGGTGGAGAAGAGCATCCTGTCGATACTCGTGGTCCTGTGGCTGATGGGAACAACTCCGCTGCCGGCGCTGCTCGAAGCGCTTCGAAGATGGCATGCACCTCGGCTCCTGCTGCTGGTGACGCAGTTCGTGTATCGCTATCTGTTTCTGCTTTCGGGCGAGGCGCACCGGATGCGGCTGGCGGCCGATTGCCGGTCAGGGCGAAGGTCGCCGCGCGCGCTGCGGTTCCGGGTGGCGGCGGCGGCGTTGGGAGTCTTGTTTGCGAGGTCCTACCGGCGGGCGGAGAACATCCACCGGGCGATGCTTTCGCGCGGATACCGGGGTCACCTGCCGGTGTTGGGTGAACTGCGGTTCGGCGCGGCTGACGCTGCGTTTCTCGCCGGATCGATGCTGCCGCCGCTGGCGGTGCGGCTGGCTTTATGACTCCGGCGCTGCAGGTTCGCGGGTTGCGGTATCGCTATCCGGACGGCACGGAGGCGCTGCGCGGAGTCGATCTCACGCTTGCCGCGGGCGAATGTGTGGCGATTCTCGGCGCCAACGGCTCGGGCAAAACCACCTTCGTTTTGCACCTCAACGGCCTGCTGACGGGGGAGGGCTCGATTGAGGTCGGCGGGCTGGCGGTAACCCGGCACAACCTGGCGGAAGTCCGGGCCAAGGTCGGGATGATCTTCCAGGATTCCGACGATCAACTGTTCCTCCCGACGGTGCTGGAGGATGTTGCCTTCGGTCCGCTGAACCTGGGCGCGGCGGCTCCGGAAGCCGAGGCTCGGGCGCGGGCTGCGCTGCGGCAGGTGGGCATGGAAGGTGCGGCGGGCAAACCGCCGTATCATCTCAGCGCGGGTGAGAAGCGCCGGGTGGCTTTGGCCGGCGTGTTGGCGATGTCGCCGGAGATCCTGGTGCTGGACGAGCCTACAATTCACCTCGACCCGCCCGGCCAGCGCGAGCTGGTGCGGTTACTGAAGGTGCTGCCGCAGGCGAAGTTGATCGTCACCCATGACGCCGCATTTGCCCGCGCGCTGGCAAGCCGGGCAGTGTTCTTCGAGGCCGGACGGATCGCGGCGGAGGGTCCGGTGGACGAAGTGGTGCAGCGGTATCAGTGGTTTGAGCTGGGAAGCTAGATTGCCTGCCGTGCCGGTTGATTGCGGCGGCGGACGGCCAGCGCCATGCCGGCGAAGCCGCTCAACAGGAGCAGACGCGAGCCCAGTTCGCGGCTCTCGGCAGTTTCGGGCGCGGGCTGTGCCGCCAGCAGGTCCTGAACCGGATTCGCACCGGCGAAAGCGCTGAAACAGAAGAGGTACGCGATCAAGGCCAAGCTTCGCATTCAAAGGCTCCGAGAGGCGTAGGAAACGCCTTGCGGGTCTATCGGACGGCTGCCTGGCGAGCTTTAGGGTCCATGCTATACTTCGGGTCGTTTTCCGGAGGAAACCATGCTCCGCCTGATTGTTCACTGGCTTCTCAGCGCCGCCGCCTTGCTGGCGGCTGCGTATCTGATCGACGGATTTCAGGTGCCGGACTTCGGAACCGCGCTGATCGCCGCCCTGGTGATCGGCCTGGTCAACGGGACCATCGGCAACCTGCTGAAATTCATCACCTTCCCTCTCACACTGCTGACGCTGGGCCTGTTCTGGATCCTGATCAATGCCGCCATGCTGAAACTGGCGGCGGCGCTAGTGCCGGGATTCCAGATCGCCGGCTGGATTCCGGCGCTGCTGGCCGCCATCCTGCTGTCGGTGCTGAACCTGCTGATCCGCGGCTTGACCAAAAAAGAAGGGCAGGAAGATTGAGACCGTTCGCGGTGGTGATCCTGGCCCTGCTGGCGGCGTGCTCGCGGACCGGCGGGCCGGCGGAGCCTGCGGCGATTTCTCCGGCAGTGACCTTCGAAGCGGTCGGCGATGATCCCGACGATCCCGCGATCTGGGTGCATCCCGGCGACCCGGCGCGGAGCCTGATTCTGGGAACCAACAAAGCCAAGGCGCCCGCCGGGGCGCTGGTCGTTTACGGCCTGGACGGCAAGATCCGGCAGACCCTTTCCGGGCTCGACCGGCCCAACAACGTCGACATCGCGAAGAACTTCACGCTTGGCGGGAAAACTGTTGACCTGGCGGTGGTTACTGAGCGGAACCAAAGCCGGCTACGAGCCTTTCTGATCCCCGCCGATGGCGGCGAACTCCGGGATGTTTCGGACCTGGAAGGCTTGCGCGTCTTCACCGGAGAACGCGATCGCGAGGCTGCGCCGATGGGCATCGCCATGTACCGGGACCTGGCCATCGTCAGCCGCAAGACGGGACCTTCCGGGCGGTATCTGTGGCAGTACCGGCTCCGGGACAACGGCGCGGGCAGGGTGCGGGCGGATAAGGTCCGCGAGTTCGGGGCATTCGCCGGCAAGCCGGGCTCCGACGATGAGATTGAGGCGATCGCGGTGGACGAGGAACTCGGCTACGTTTACTACTCGGATGAGAACGCGGGCGTGCGCAAGTACCACGCCGATCCGGCGCATCCCGATGCCGGACGGGAACTGGCGTTCTTCGCAACCAGCGGTTTCCAGTTGCAGCGGGAAGGCATCGCGATTTACGCGACCGCGCCGGGTAAAGGCTATCTCCTGGTGACGGATCAGATCCCCGGCGGGACGCGATACGTCGTGTTCCGGCGGGAGGGAGAACCCGGGTCGCCGCACGATCACTCGAAGGTGCTGGCGATCCTGACCGGCGGCGCGGACTCCAGCGACGGGATCGAGGCGACGGCGCAGCCGCTGGGTCCCGCGTTCCCCCAGGGGTTGCTGGTGGTGATGAACTCCGGCGCCCGGAACTTCCTGGGATTCCGGGGCGAGGATGTGCGGCGGGCCATCGAAGCGCGGCCGCGCTGAGTCCCTAGCGAACGAACATGCCGACAGTCATCGGGCTGGAGCGGTCGCCGATGGAGAGCACCACCGGAACGCGTCCGGGAGCAACCGGCGGCACGACGGCGTTGACCTGCAGCAGGCCCACGAAACCGGGCGCGGCGCCGGCGTAGCGTGTTTGCGCCACCGCGCCGCCGATGCGCACGACCACGGGAGCGGCGGGTACCGGTAGCGGCGGGGCCGCCGGGCGTCCGGTGATCCCCTCGGGATTGGTGGCGCCCTCGCCGGTAGCGAAGAACACGACAATCTCTCCGGCCCGCGCCGGGTTGGCCGCGGAGTTGACGCTGCCATCCTGGTTCAGGATGACGGCGCGCGTGATATCACCGTCAATGGTCACGATGGAGGGCGCGGCGGGGACGATCTGCACCGTCCGGGCGCGCGAGTTCTGGCCGCGATAGCGCACGCGGAGGGTGACGCTGCTGCGTCCGCCGACCTCGTAGGGAACCTGGGCGTTGATCTGGTCGTCGCGGACGAAGAACAGAGGGGCGGGGAAGCCCTCGAACGTCACTTCGGTGTCGCCCAGGGTGGTGGCGACCCGGCCCTGCTCGTTGATCTGCGTGCCCAACGCCACAGGAGGTCCGAAGCCGCTGCCGAAGATGGAGACGATCTGACCGGGCGCCACCGCTCCCGGAACGAAGCCGGCGCCGCTGACCACGGCATTCTCCGGCAGGTACAGGGTCCCGATCTTGGCGACAAAGGCGTCCTGGATGCCGCCGAAGGCAAATTGCGCGGCCTGCCGTTGCACTGGGAAGTCGGGCGACACGGTCGCGCCGGCGACATACAGATTTCCGCGGTTGTCTAGCGCCAGACCGCGGGCGGAATCGTTGGCGAGGCCGCCAAGGAAACCGGAGAACTGAATGCCTTCCTCGGTGTTGAACGAGGTAACGAACGCTTCCTGCCCGCCGCCCGGCGTCGGCTGGAAGTTGGGCAGCGTGATCGGGAAAGTGGCGAGCGACAGCGTGTGCCCGCATAAGTAGACGTTTCCGAACGCGTCGACGGTCATGGCCGTGAGTTCGTCGAGATCGCCGCCGCCGAACAGGGTGGAGTAGATCAGGCGGGTCGCGTCGGATTCCATGCGGGTGATGAAGATGTCGGCCGGGTCGTCGGCGGCGATGCCGCGCTGGTAAGCATTGGTGGTGGTGGGATAGCCGTCGCCCCGCGTGACGCCCGCGAGGTAGACTTCACGCCGGGCGTTCACGGCAATGCCGCGCGGCTCGTCTCCGCCGCGGCCGCCCAGGTAGGTGGACCAGATCAGGCTCGCGCCGTCGGCGGCCATCTTCGTGACAAACGCGGAGGGCTTGTCCGGGTCCGAGCCGGCCGGCATGGACTGGAACACGCCGGGCGTGACCGGAAAATCCGATGCCGTGGTGGTGCCGGTGACGTACACGGCGCCCGTGGAGTCAACCGTGATCGCGCGCCCGTGATCGTCATTCAGGCCGGCCGGGCCGCGCGATCCGCCCAGGTAAGTGGAAAAGATCAGGTCCTGCGCGTCGGGCGAGAATTTGGTTACGAAAGCGCGCTGGAAGCCCGCGGTCTGATAGGCGTTCGGCGTGGTCGGAAAGTTCACGCTGCGGGTCTGCCCGGTGACAAAGACGCTGCCGTTGCCGTCCAGCGCCATCGCGGTGATTTCGTCGTCATCGGCCCCGAAGTACGTGCACCACAGAATGCCGGAGCCTTCCGGATTCAGTTTGAGGAGGAATCCGTTGGTGCGCGGGCCGGACGACCGCCGGGTCCGCTGGAAGACGTTGCGGGTCACCGGGAGGTTGTCCGAGGTGGTGTTGCCGGCGACATGGATGTTGCCCGCGGCATCGAGGGCGATGGCCACGGGAATATCCTCGGCGGCGCCGCCGAAGTAGGTGGTCCACAGGAACGCGTTACCCGCGGCATTCAACTTGGAGATGAAGACATCGGTCCCGCCGATGGCGGCGCTGCGGCCCGCCGCGCCGGGAAAGTCGACCGATTGCGTGCTGCCGGTAATATAAGCGCTGCCCGCGGCATCGACGGCGATGGCGGATGCGGCGTCCTCGCCGGTTCCGCCGGCGTACGAGCTGTAAACCAGCGTGGGGTCGATCACCAGCGTGCGGGTGCGGTCATAAGCGCCGAGTTCGAAGGCGAATTCCGACGGGCCGGTCTTGCGGAACCGGGCGGGAATGGCCCGGCGGCGTCCCTCAGCTTCCTGGTAAACCACCGGAGCGTTGTGGATCAGGTCGCCCGACTCGGTGCTCAGCTTCAGGCGGCCTTCCGCGTCGACAGCGGCGGTGGCGCCGGAGAAGGACATGCGGATGCGGGAGGGGTCCGCGCCGGGGGCGACGATAAAATCGTATTCCATCATGCGGCCCGCGCCGTAGTACACCAGGTCCACGCCGGGGTACAGGTCGCGATAACGAACCCGGGAGAAGTTGGGCACATCCCGCAGGGCGACTGCGCCGGTCCGGTAATGGCTGACGCCGGGCTGCCGGTCCACGCCTTCCAGTTGGGGGCGGGGATTGGCGCCGCTCCAGCTCATGCGCAGCGTCCGGGACCGGGGCAGCTTCACGACTGCCTCGCGCTCGGTCAGAAAGATGCCGTATCCGGCGCCGCGCGCCAGGAAGCGAACGCGGGAATCGGTCTGGCCGAGGTTGGGTTCGAATCGCGGCGGCAGTTGCCCGGCTGCGGCAAGTGCGGCGGCGGCCAGGAACAGCAGGCCGCGCGCGGGGTTGCGTAAAGGTGCGTCTCCCATATCTGACCGATTTTCAAGTGGAGTATCGGCTGCTGTCAATCAGAAAGAGGCCCACACGGCAAAAAAACATCTGTTTAGAGAAATGTTTGGGAAGAAACTTCTCCGCCGGGCACGCTACGGCAGCGTGGGCAGGGTGATCAGGGAGAAGTGGGCCAGCATCTTCCCGATCAGGGTGTCGCGCTCCGAAAGGGCGACCCAGCGGACGCTGGAAGCGTCGTGGGTATCGCTGAAGAAGCCGACGCCGCCGCGGGCCAGGCGCTTGTCGCTCCAGGTGGAGAC
>CAYOQB010000171.1:0-10902 GCA_964406035.1 uncultured Solibacteraceae bacterium
ATGCCGATGCAGCCACTGCCGGTGCAGAGATCCACTATGTTGATCGGCCGTATTGGAGCCGTCCCGCGGAAGGAAGGGCTAAACCGGACCAGCTTTCCCACTTTCGTACTGGTACGCTCAAACCCCGTTACATCCATTGACAAGAAAGCTGCCGCTAGGCAATATCGAAAATACAGCAGCACCTATTTCCCCCGTCGGTCTGTGACCGAAACGGCGGGAGCTCACCCGCCGATCCTTTCGCCTTACTTAAGAACGCAGTTCCTCGGCGAACCGCGAAGCCGGATTCCAACGCGCCGTGTGAGCGGCGCACGCGATCTCCCCATGAGCCTCTCTGCTATCCAAGTTGTTGCGACGTTCACGGCGGAGCCCTTGGGCCCGATGTTATCCGTATGGATGCGCGAATTGGGCTACTCCACCAGCATTCATTTCGCCGGATACCAGCAGGTGTTTCAAACTCTGCTAAACAGTTCAGGACAGTCCGAATTCGCGACCATGGTTCTCGTACGTCCGGAGGACTGGCGGCAGGGCGCCGCCGTCGCGGGCGAGCTGGCATCGGCTGTAAATGCCTACGCCGCCACTCGCCGAGCCCCGGTCCTGGTGGCTTCATGCCCGGTTTCAACTGAGTTCGCCAGACAGTCTGGCGACGAGCTCCGGGAGTGGGAGGCAGCTTTACGGTCGCGTCTGAGCACTGCGGTTGGGTGGCTTTCGGCTGGCGAAATCGCGGGAGCGACCTTCGCGTCCCACGAACTCCCGATCCTGCACTCGCTAGCGGCGGTTCCCTACTCCGATGAGGGATTCGCCATTCTCGCGGGCGCCCTGGCGCGAAAGCTTCACTCGCTGGTGGAGCCGCCGTTCAAGGTGGTGGCGGTCGACTGCGACCAGACATTGTGGAGCGGCATATGCGCCGAGGACGAAGGCGTTCGCATTGAGCCCCGCCACGCCGACCTGCAACGGTATCTCCTGCGGAAACAGCGCGAGGGAGTGCTCTTGTGCATCGTCAGTAAGAACCGCGAAGAAGATGTCCTCGAAGTGCTCCGCAATCATCCCGACATGGTCCTCCGCCCCGACCACTTCGTCGCGTGCCGGATCAACTGGGAGCCGAAAGCGGACAACTTGCGGACGCTTGCCACTGAGTTGGGACTTTCGCTGGACACTTTCCTGTTTCTCGACGACAACCCGCTCGAATGTGCCGGCGTGCGGGCGGAGCTGCCACAGGTCCTCACCGTCAACCTGCCACAGGAAAACCCGGCGATGGATGTTCTCAGCCGCATCTGGGCGCTGGACGGCAGCCGCGGCACCGAGGAGGACGGCAAAAGAACTGCGATGTACCGCGACCAGATGGCTCGCGACGCTTTCGAACGCGAGGCGCCGACATTCGCCGATTTTCTGGCCGGTCTGGAGTTGCGGATCACCATCGGTCCCGCCAAGCCGGAGCAACTTCCCCGCGTGGCTCAGCTTATGGAGAGGACTACTCAGTTCAACGCCTCGGGAACCCGCCGGGCCGTGGCGGAGATCGAGCAGTTGACAACGCAAGGGGACGACATTCTGCAGGTTGACGTGTCGGATCGTTTCGGGGATTACGGCCTGGTGGGGGCCATGGTCTGCCGGATCTCAGGCGAGACCCTTCAGGCAGACACATTCCTGTTAAGCTGCAGGGCGCTGGGCAGAGGCGTCGAGGCGCGGATGTTGAGCCGGCTCGGCGAGCTGGCGCTCGATCGAAATCTGCCGTCCGTGGCCATTTCCTTCCGTCCGACGCCCCGTAATTGGCCGGCGCGGCGCTTCTTGGAGCAGTCCGGGGGCGAATTCCTACCCGGCGCGGATGGGGCCGGACAGTATCGGTTCAGTGCGCGCGCGGCGCTCACCTGTCCTGTTCTGACCGCGGACACTGGCGCGGCTGACGGCGGCAGACCGCCGGTGGAACCGGCGCGCGACATTGCAGGCCGGGCTCTGCGTTTGACTCGGGCCGCGGAACTGTCGGCCTCTCCGGCGGAAGTCGTCCGGCTGGCTCACGGCCCGCGCCGCGACCGGCCGGAGTTGCCCTCGCCGTTCCTTGCGCCGCGCACGCCCTCGGAACGAAAGCTGGCGGCGATCTGGCGTGAGGTGCTCCGCGTGGACCCGGTGGGAATCGACGACGCCTTTCACGCTCTCGGTGGACGTTCTCTTCACGCCATGCGAGTGCTGAGCCGCATCCGGGAAACCTTGCGCCCGGAACTTGATGCCACCGCTCTGTTCCGGCACACCAGCATCAGGAGCTTGGCGGCCTTCCTGGACGCCGGAGATGCCGTGGCCGGCGGGGCCGAGCACCAGGGGTCCTCTCGCGCCGCGGATCAGCAACGAGGCTTTGCCCAGTTGCGCAAACGGCGGACCTCCCCATCCGCGCAAGTCTCATAGGCACTTAATAATGCACGACCTTCCCAACAATCTCGACGCCATTGCGGTAATCGGCATGTCCGGCCGTTTCCCCGGCGCGGCCTCGGTGGACCAGTTTTGGCGCAACCTCCGTGACGGCCGCGAGACGATCAGCAGGTTTGAAGCCGAGGAGTTGGAAGTACCCGGACTGGCGCGGCGGCAGGTCGCCAGCGACTCGCGCTACGTCAGGGCTAAAGGAATTTTGGAGGGCGTGCACGAGTTCGACGCGGCGTTCTTCGGGCTGCTTCCGCGAGAAGCGGAATTAATGGACCCGCAGCAGCGTTTGTTTCTGGAACTCTGCTGGCAGGCCATGGACGACGGCGGCTACAGCGGCGACTCGCGCACCGCCTCCGTGGGGGTGTTCGCGGGCGCGTACATGGACACGTACCTGCTCCACAACCTGTGCTCTGACGGCGAATTCCGGCGCAGGCTGGTGGAGTCCATCCAGGTTGGCTCGCTGCAGACCGAGCTTGGCAACGACAAAGATTACCTGGCCACAAGAGTTTCGTTCAAGCTCGGACTGAAGGGCCCGAGCATGACCCTCCAGACGGCCTGCTCCACGTCGCTGGTGGCGATTGCCACCGCGTGCCAGAGTTTGCTGACTTTTCAGTGCGACATGGCGCTGGCTGGCGGCGTCACGATCACACTTCCCCAGAAGAAGGGGTACTACTACGAAGAGGAGGGGATGCTCTCGCCGGACGGACACTGCCGCCCCTTCGACGCCGCCGCGCAAGGGACCGTCTTCAGCAACGGCGCGGGAGTGGTTCTCCTCAAGCGCCTGCAGGACGCGCTTGCGGATCGAGATTCCATCTACGCCGTGATTCGAGGTTTCGCGGTCAACAACGACGGCAGCGACAAGATGAGCTATACCGCGCCGAGCGTGGAGGGCCAGGCTGGCGTCATTGCAGCCGCGCAGGCGCTGGCTGGAATCTCACCTGATACGATCACCTACGTTGAAGCTCATGGCACGGCAACCCCCTTGGGCGATCCAATCGAGGTGGCCGGGCTCAGCCGGGCTTTCCGCCTGGGCACGGACCGCCGCCAGTTCTGCGCCCTCGGTTCCGTGAAGTCCAACATTGGACACCTGGACGTTGCCTCCGGCGTCGCCGCCCTGATCAAGACGGCGCTTTGCCTCAAGCACGGCGTGCTGGTCCCAACGCTCAACTATCAAAGCCCTAATCCGAAGATCGACTTCAGCAGCAGCCCGTTCTATGTCAACACCGAACTTCGGCCCTGGGTTACCGAGGGTTATCCACGGCGCGCCGGCATCAGTTCGTTTGGCGTCGGTGGAACGAATGCCCACCTAGTACTGGAAGCGCCGCCTGAGGCGATTCCCTCGACCACGCCGGCGCCTAACCAAGTTTTGTTGTTGTCGGCTCGAACCGAAGCTGCGTTGAACACTGTCGCCCGCGAGTTGGCGGACCACCTGGAGTCTCACGACTCCATCAGCCTCCGGGACGTTGCCTTCACGCTGGACCGCGGCCGCAAGCACCTGGCGGTGCGCCGCGCGGTTGTAGCGAAAGACCGAATGGCCGCGGTAGACCTGCTGCGCCAGCCAGCCGGTTGCGCCAAACGGCTCCCAGCGGCGAGTGTCGCCTTTATGTTCCCGGGCCAGGGTG
Source organism: uncultured Solibacteraceae bacterium (assembly GCA_964406035.1). Taxonomy (GTDB): domain Bacteria; phylum Acidobacteriota; class Terriglobia; order Bryobacterales; family Bryobacteraceae; genus JAIEPW01. The sequence continues at coordinate 4,029 of CAYOQB010000171.1, forward strand.
CTCAGCATGTGAACATGGCCCGAGGACTTTACGAAGCCGAGCCAGTATTCCGGTCAGCAATCGAGGAGTGCGCCGGCCTGTTTCGTGAGCCCCTTGGCCTGGACCTGATCCCGGAACTCTTCCCGGTCCGGCCAGGCGCGGATGGGGATGCGACCATCACCCGTACAATCCTCGCCCAGCCGGCCATCTTTGCCGTCGAGTACGCCCTGGCCCAGTTGTGGATTTCGCTCGGAGTCCGGCCGGAGAAAATGATTGGCCACAGTGTCGGCGAGTTCGTCGCGGCCTGCCTCGCAGGCGTGTTCACGCTGGAGGACGCAGTCTCCATTATCGCCGCCCGCGGGCGGCTTATGGATAACCTGCCGGGAGGCGGAATGCTTTCCGTGCGGCTCCCGCTGGTGAAGATTACCAGCCTGCTCACGCCCGAAATACAGCTTGCGGCGAGTAACGGTCCGTCCTTATGTGTTCTGGCCGGACCCGGACCCGCGCTCGACAGGCTCGCCGAAAAGCTGACTCAGGACGGAGTAGCCGCGAAGCGACTGCACACCTCGCACGCGTTTCACTCCGCCATGATGGACCCGGTGGTTGCGCCTTTTGCCGATTTCTTGCGGCGCATACCTCTGAAGGCGCCCCGCATCCCGATCTTCTCGGCAGTAACGCGGGCATGGCTGACCGAAGAAGATGCCACCTCGCCGGAGTACTGGGCGCGACACCTGCGCCAGCCGGTCTACTTTCACGAAGCCGTCCGGGGATTGTGCGAAGACAAAACCCTAGTCCTGCTGGAAATCGGTCCCGGGCAGACGCTCTCGACCTTGGCGCGTCAGGCGGAGCCGAAGTCCGGGCGGGTGATTCTTTCGTCCTTGGACCATCCAGATCGGGGGGGAAATGACCACTACTCCTTCCTTACCGCCGCGGGGCAGCTATGGGCCGCGGGCGTGGAAGTCGCATTTGAGCCCACCCGGCGCGGAGAGGGAAGGCGCGTTTCACTGCCTCCCTGTCCTTTCGAGCGAAAGCGGTTCTGGGTGGAGGCGAAGGATGGGCATTTGGAAACGGAGGCGGCGCAACCCACGTTAACAACGTCCCGTCGCGAGGAGGATGCCGAGATGAACCCAGGTGAACCCAGGACCGCCAGAAGATCGACCTTGCTGAACAAGCTGCGGGAGAGCCTGAGTGAGCTGTCGGGCATCTCTCCGGAGGACCTCGATCCGGCTGCCAGTTTTCTGGAACTCGGCTTCGACTCACTGCTCCTCACCCAGGTCAGCCGGGAAATCGAACGGGCTTTCCAGGTGAAGATCACCATGCGCCAGTTGCTGGAGAACCTTCCCACGATCGAGGCGATCGCCGCCCGTCTGGACGACCTGCTCCCCGCGGAACGGTCCGCGGCAGATCCCGCCGCATCGCCGGTTGCGCCGCTGCCCGCGGCCGCCGAGCCGATGCTCGATGCCGCGGCTTCATTCCCGAGCCCGTCAGCCGGCGCCGTTGAAACACTGATTGCCCGTCAACTGGAGTTGATGCAGCAGCAACTCCAGCTTCTGCGAGGAACAACGGGACAGGCCACCGCCGGCGCCGCGGCCGCCTCCGACCACCCCTCCCGGTTTGCCGGGAGCGCACCGCAGCCAGACCCCCCGCCCGCGAAGCCCGACCTGACCGCCTTCAGCGGCTTCCGCCCCGCGGACCGGTCCTCCGCGGAACTGACGCCCCGCCAGCAGCAGCACCTGGACGAGCTGGTCGCCAGCTACACCAGGCGCACCGCCGGATCGAAACGCCTGACCGCGCAGCATCGCCTCCAGCACGCGGATCCGCGCACGGTTTCCGGATTCAATCGGCTCTGGAAGGAAATGGTTTATCCGCTTTGGGTGGACCGCTCGCGCGGAGCGCGTTTGTGGGATGTGGACGGAAACGAGTACATCGACCTGTTGAATGGTTTTGGGTTGAATTTTCTGGGGCATTCGCCCGATTTCGTCACTGAAGCCTTGCAGGCGCAACTGCTACGCGGCATCGAAATAGGACCCATGACGCCGCTAGCCGGAGAAGTCGCGCGGCTGCTCTGCGAGATGACGGGAATGGACCGGGTCAGTTTCGTCAATACCGGGTCGGAGGCCGTGCAAGCCGCTATGCGGCTGGCGCGGGCGGTTACCGGACGCGATAAAGTCGTGGTTTTCGCCAAGGATTACCACGGGAACTTTGACGAAGTCCTGGTGCGCGGCACCCGCGTGCAGGGACAGCCCCGCTCGTTCCCGATCGCGCCGGGAATTCCCAGACGCGCGGTGGAGGATGTGCTCGTTCTAGAGTACGGCTCCCCTGAAGCTCTGGAAGTCATTCGCGCCCGCGGCGCGGAAATCGCCGCGGTCCTCGTCGAACCGATTCAAAGCCGACGGCCGGAATTCCAGCCCCGCGGCTTCATCGAGGATCTGCGCGCGCTCACCCTGCGAACGGGAATTCTCCTGGTCTTCGATGAGGTGATCACCGGTTTCCGCACCGGCCTCGGCGGTGCTCAAGAGTTCTACGGCGTGCGAGCCGACCTGGCCACCTACGGCAAAGTGATTGGCGGCGGCATGCCGATCGGTGCGGTCGCCGGGCGCGCTGATTTGATGGATACCTTCGACGGCGGCCCCTGGGAATATGGCGACGGCTCCTTCCCGGACAAAGGCGTCACGTTCTTCGCCGGAACTTTCATCCGGCACCCGCTGGCAATGGCGGGCGCCCACGCGACCCTGAAATTCCTGCGCAACCAGCCGCCGGAGTTCTGGACCGCGATCCGCCATCGTGCTAACCGGCTGGCGGGCTCCATTGACGCGATCCTGACGGAGCATGAGCTTCCCCTGCGGATGCCCAACTTCGGCTCGCAGATGTTTGTTCGCGTTCAGGAGGACGCAAAGTTGGCGAACCTCCTTTTCTTCCATTTGCGGCTGCGCGGCGTTTATCTTCAAGAGGGCTTTCCCTGCTACCTGACCGCTGCCCACACCGATGCGGACGTAGACGCGGTCATTGATGCTTTCCGCGACAGCGCGGCGGACATGCAGGAGGGCGGCTGGCTGTCGGATCGCCATCCGATCGCCCGCGAGGTCGACCGCACTCCCGTTGCCGATTCCGCCGCAGCCGGACAGGTTGCTCCCGTCACCAGCGCTCAGAAGGAGATCTGGCTCGCCGCTCAGATGGGTGACGACGCCAACTGCGCCTATAACGAAGCCACTACCCTGCGTTTGCGCGGCGATCTGAACCAAGATGCCCTTCGCCAGGCTTTGCAGGGAGTGGTGCGGCGACACGACGCCTTGCGCGCTACCTTCACCAGTGACGGCGGGTCCATGGTGATCGCGGACAGCCTTGCTCTTGGAGTCGAGAACGTCGATCTGTCCGATCTCTCCGAAGAAGCTCGGGATCAGGCGCTGGACGCCCTCCTGCGGCGCGAGGGCGAAACTCCTTTCGATCTGGCCCAGGGTCCCTTGCTGCGGGCGACCCTTGCGCGGCTTGCCGGCCAGGAACATCTCCTGTTCCTGACCGCTCACCATATCGTTTGCGACGGCTGGTCGTTCAACGTGCTGCTGGAGGAACTCAGCCAGCTTTATGCCCAACTTAGCGGAGCGGCTGATTCCGGGATCGCTGCCGCGCCGAGTTACGCGGCTTTCGCGAAACAGGAAGCTGCGCGCCGGAATTCGCCCCGTTTCGCGGAGATCGAAGGCTACTGGCTCAGCCAGTATGCCTCAGTCCCAGCGCCGCTCGAGTTGCCCGCCGACCACCCGCGCTCCCCAGTCCGGTCCTACCGGGGGTCAACCGAGCGAAGGACTATCGGCGAGGCGGTTTACCGGAGTGTCAAGAAGATGGGAGCAAGCCACGGTGCGACTCTGTTCGCGACTCTGCTGGCCGGCTTCGAAGTTTTGCTGTTCCGGCTGACGGGCCAGCAGGACTTTTCTGTGGGAATACCCGCCGCCGGCCAGTCCGTCGAGGGCTCAGCCGGACTGATTGGACACTGCGTCAATTTCCTGCCTCTACGCGCCCGAACAGCAGGCAACATCGCCTTCCGGGAACACCTGGTGGATGCGCGGCGGCGGCTGCTGGAAGCTTATGAACATCAGCCCTACACATATGGTCAGCTCATCCCGAAGCTGCCGCTGACGCGCGTTCCGGGACGCATGCCGCTGGTAGAGGTGGAATTTAACGTAGAACGTATCGACTATCACCAGGAGTTCGCCGGGCTGCACACGGCGTTCGAGCCAAGCCCGAAGCGCTACGTAAACTTCGATCTGTTTCTGAACATCATCGAGACGAAATCCGGGCTGATTCTGGACTGTGACTACAACTCCGAGGTGTTTGATGCGGTGACCATTCAACGATGGCTGTTGCATTATGAACACCTTCTCGAGGCGGCGGCCCGATCGCCCGAACTGCCGGTGGAACAGTTGCCGCTGCTCAGTGACGCCGAACGGGATAGCATTCTGTCCGGTTTTAATCAGACACACCGGGCCTTCCCCCGGGAATTGCGGGCGCACCAGCTCTTCGAGTTGCGGGCCTCAGAGGCGCCAAACGCGACGGCCATTACATTTGAGGGACGGAACTACAGCTACCTGGAACTGAACCTCGAAGCCAACCGGCTTGCCCGCCGAATGTCCGAACTGGGCGCCGCGCCCGGAAGGCTCGTGGCGTTGATGCTGGAGCCGTCGTTTGAAATGGCAGCCGCCATGCTTGCGGTCTGGAAGGCCGGCTGCGCCTACGTGCCGCTGGATCCCACCCACCCGGTGGAGCGAAACCGGATGGCGTTGGAGGATGCGGACCCGCTGGTGGTGTTGACTCAATCGCATCTCCTCTCGCTGGTTCCCGAGAGCCGGGCCGCCATTCTCGCGGTGGATCAAAGCCGGCCGGCATCTTCACTGGACGAGGTCAATCCGTCCAGCCTGGGTTCATCAGACCTGGCATACGTGATCTTCACGTCGGGATCGACCGGGCGTCCTAAGGGAGTGGCGGTGGAACACCATTCGCTCACCAATTTCCTGCTGTCAATGCAGGAGAGGCCCGGATTCGAGGCTGGCCAATCACTGCTGGCGGTAACCACCGTTTCCTTCGATATCGCTGCTCTCGAATGGTTCCTTCCGCTCATCTCCGGCGGCCGTGTGATCCTGGCCGGTGCGCAGGTGGTCTCCGACGCGTTGCAGTTGTTTGAGTTCGTGGCGAATTCGGCGCCGGATGTCATGCAGGCGACGCCGACCCTCTGGCGCATGCTGATCGAGGCAGGGTGGCAGGGCGACCGGCGGCTCAAGGTTCTCTGCGGTGGTGAGCCGTTAAGCTCCGCCTTGGCGGCCCAGCTCGCTCAAAGCTGCGGCGAATTGTGGAACATGTACGGTCCCACCGAAACCACCATTTGGTCGACCTGCGGACGGCTGCACAAGGACCAGGAAGTCTCGGTGGGACGGCCCATAGCGAACACCAAAGTCTATGTTCTCGATTCTGCCGGGGCTCCATGCCCGATCGGCGTGCCGGGCGAAGTCTTTATCGCCGGCGAGGGAGTCGCGCGGGGCTACCTGGGCAATCCGAGCCTCACGGCCGAGAAGTTCGTCCCGGATCCCTTCGAGCCCGGCGCACGAATGTTCAAGACCGGTGACCTCGGGCGGTTTAGCTCAGACGGTTCGCTGCAGTGCTTGGGACGCATGGACAGCCAGGTGAAGATCCGGGGATTCCGGGTCGAACTGGAGGAGATCGAGACTGCGCTGTCGCAATTGCCCGGAGTAGGCGCGGCGGCCGTCGCCGTTCGCGAGGATCATCCCGGCGACCGGCGGCTGGTCAGCTACCTGGTCCCTTCCGGCCGCGACCCGGTGGACCAAGGGACGGTTCGCAGTGCATTGGCCGGCCGGCTCCCGGCCTACATGGTCCCAGCGCATCTCGTCATTCTGGATCGGCTTCCCCTTACGCCGAACGGGAAGCTGGATCGCAAGTCCCTGCCGTCTCCAACCGAGAGCGCGGTACCGGCAGCCCGGCCAACGCGAGCTCCACGCAACGATGTGGAGACGCGGCTGGTGGAGATCTGGCGCGAAGTCCTAAGAGCGCCCGGAATTGGCATCGACGATGACATCTTTGAATCGGGCGGGGATTCTCTCCTGGTGTTCCAAATCGCCATGCAAGCCTCCAAGTCAGGCATTCCGCTCCAACCCCGATCCATGTTTCAACACCGCACCATCGCGCGCCTCGCCGGTTCACTGCAGGAGGAGCCTGTAACCAACGGGGCCGCCACCCGGCCGGTGTCCCCTGCCCGATCGAAATATCGCATCGAACTTTCATAGACCCGTTGCAAAAAAGATCGAGATGACTGACGCCCGCACAGTCGCAATCGAGAAGAGCGTGGAAGCGTTTCCAGCCTTCTTCCCCCAGCGAAGGCTGTGGTTCTTGAACCAGCTCGACCCCGGGAGCGCCGCGTATAACATCGCGGCGAGATTCCGCATACGCGGCCCGGCTGATCCAGCGGTGGTGGAACGCACCATCGCCGCGATCGTCGCGCGCCACGAGGCACTGCGCACCACGTTTCGCGCCCATGATGGCGAGCCGGTACAAGTGGTGCATCCGGATATAGTGACACCGTTTGAGGTTCTGGACCTGCGAGCGGTTCCGGAATCCACCCGGGAGGGGGAAGCAATCGCAGCCGCCCGGCGGGAAGCCCGGACGCCCTTTGATCTCGAGGCGGGGCCCCTGTTGCGAACCAAGCTGCTGCGGGTGGGAGACGAGGCATGGTTGCTTCTGCTGACCATTCACCACATCGTGGCTGATGGTTGGTCCATCGGCGTCATCATGCGGGAGTTCGCCCGGATCTATCCGGCGATCGCGGCGAATCAAGAGATCCCCCTGGAGCCGCTGGAATGGCAATACGTCGACTACACGCTGGCCGAACTGGAAC
>CAYOQB010000172.1:0-4889 GCA_964406035.1 uncultured Solibacteraceae bacterium
GAGGTATTCCACCTCCACCCGGAGGCGGAGGCGCCGGCGGTATTCCACCTCCACCTGGAGGCGGCGGCGCCGGAGGTATTCCACCCCCACCCGGAGGCGGAGGCGCCGGCGGTATTCCACCCCCACCTGGAGGCGGAGGCGCGGGCGGTATTCCACCTCCACCTGGGGGCAGAGGCGCCGGCGGTATTCCACCTCCACCTGGAGGCGGCGGCGGTGGTGCTCCACCTCCCGGCGGCGGCAGCGCAGGACCGCCGGGACGGCGCGCGGGTGGCGTACCGGGACGTGCCGCGCCCCCTCCCGCCCCCGGGATCATCGGATACAAGTCCCAGCCGCGCAACTTCAAATTGCACTTTCCACAGAAATGCGGCCGGAACGTCGCGCTCAACGAGTTATCGCCAAACGTGCCCATCTGCAGGCGCTTGCGTCTCCCGTCGTGGGCCGGATCCTTGACCGTATCCTTGATGTCCTTCCACTTCGCTGTCGCCTCGGCGATCAGGTAAGCAAGCCGCTTCGATTCATAGTTCCGGCCGTCCGCCTGGGCGAGACTCGACAGCGACGAGAGCTGCAGCAGCGGGTAGCGCATCACGCAGTTGGTGTCGTCCAGGTCGTGATCGAAGACCAGTGTGGACCCGAACGCGTTCTGGAAATGATCCATGAACAGGACGTGTCCGATCTCATGCGCCAGCAGCGCCCACGGCTCCATATGGGTCTTCTGCGACACGAAAACACAGCCCAGCGGCTGGCCCAGGGAAGGTCCGGGAGCGAAATACTGCCGCCCGCCAATTTGCACGTCACGATTCACCAGGGCATTGATGATGATCATGCCGTCGGCGAATTCCTTGTACTTGCCTCCCTCTTCGATGCAGAGCATGCCCTTGCGCACGATCTCGTCGAAGTACCCCGCCCAGCGGTTTCCCAGATCTTCCATCGCGGGCTGGATGGCCTGGTTGTTGAGCGCGAGCTTTTCGAGCTCAATCGGATCGGAGAAACAAAATACGATTTTGCGCTGCTCGGCGGGAAGCGGCAGCAGGCGGCCGGCCCTGCGGTCCAGCACGCCGTCCAGAAACTCATGAAAGCGAAACGCCGCCCAATACGTGAAGAAATTCACGTCGTTGGAAGGCGGGGCGGCGGAGATCTCGAAATCGTCCAGGTATTTCAACAACGCCGCGATCGATGTGGTGCGGGGCGCGGCTACGCCGCCCGTATTCACCCACTGCACGAGTTCAGCGCGCGCCCCAGCCAGACCGTCGGTGAGGAACGCGAGATCCATTAATTCGGTGAACTGCGATGGCTGATACTGAAACGCAGCCTGCTTGTTGTACTGAATGTTCACGGGCGCCGCGCCGGTGGGATTGAATGTCGCATTGCCCGCGTAGGCGACGGCGGCCCGCATCTGCGCCAACAGGTCATGCGCGGCGAAGGCGAGCGCTTCGCGCAAACCAGCACCGACCGGCTCCGGCGGGGGCGGAGCGGGCGCAGCCGCGGCTCCGGTGCCGATCGCGGGCAGCGCGCGCGGTGGCGGGGCGGGCGGCGGCGGTCCGTACGTTCGCCAGTCTTCCAGCAGCAGCCAGATATTTTCCAGCAGCAATTTGTCGGAAGCGCTCGCCGTGCCCGCCCGGACCTTGTTGATCCGATCGTTCAGCGGCGTCAGCAGCAGGTAGCTGAGCAATTGCGAGATGGTGGGCAGGCCCACGCCAATTGACAGATCCTTCACCTGCAGCCGCGGCAGTACGAAATGATCCGAATAGGCCAGGGGATCCACCAGCGTTCGCGAGCTGAGCTTGGGGGCGATGCTCGGCAGCACGCCGGCCATCATTTCCTGGATGGACCCATACTTCGCGGTAATGCCGCAGGGCAGGGCTTTGTTCGCGACGCTCAGTTGCGCGGGAGTACAGCGGGGCAGCGCAGTCTGCTCGAATTCGATGAAGGAGTATTCGTACTCCTTGCGCACCGCGTTCCAGACTTGCGTGAGGTCGAAAACGCCGTCGTTATCCCAGCGCGAATCCTGAGCCGGCCAGTCGACATACTTCGCGACGCGCAGCCGCCTCCATGCCTGCAGTGTGCGTGACGAAGCCTTGAAGTTGTCCTTGGGCGGCGCCGCTTTGTATCGCTCCGTGAGCCAGGCAAAGCGAGTCTTGGAGACATCCTCGCCGGCCCTGTCGCGCTGCTGGTCCCAGCCCGCGATTTCCGCCGTGACCGTGTAGTGGTCGCCCGCCAGCAGCGAGGGGTTGAAGTACACGATGCCCCCGCGGTTCACCGCGACTTTCTTGAACTGGAAGGGGTCGAGGTTTCCGTCGTCGCGCTTGGGAAACTCCAATTCGAAGCGGGCAGGATCCGGGAAGAAGGGTTGGTACGCGGCAAGAACGTTGTTGAGATCCTCCTTCACCACCACCCCGCCCACCTCGGCGATCGCGTTCTTGAAATAGCCGGGCGTCTCCTTCTTCAGGCCTTTCTTGTTCAGGATGCGCAGCTTCGATTTTTCGACGTACAGGCGCGTTTTGCTGCGAAATTCGCCCTGCGCATAAACTTGCGAGCAGTTGCCTTTGTAGTTGAACAGCCCCGCTTCGTCGACCACCATCGCGTCCGGATCGGGAAGCCGCTTGAGATCCTCGGCGGGCGGCTCCCAGGTCCACTGCACGAAAACCTGGTCGAAGACCTCCGGGACCTCAATGGAGCTGGCGCCGTCGCGCCGCAGCACCGGCATCAGCGCGCGAATGGGCAGGCAGGGCCGTGTGAGCCACTGCTGCTCGGCTTCGAACTTCGCGCTCTTCTTGTTGGGAGCGAACAGCGTTTCGCCTTCATCGCCATCGATGAAGTACCGATTGGCGTCGATGTACAGCCGCAGCGGATCTTCCGACGAGTCGTCGCCCAGCAAGTGTGCGTCGCGAATGGGACTTCGCGCGGCGGCGAGGTTGCTTTCCTTCTCCAGCGACCCCAGCAGAACGTTCAGATTGCCGCTGACCAGGGTGGCGAATGGGTTCGCCACCGTCTTGACGTAATCCTCCTCCAGCCGGTAATGGCGCTGTCCGCCCAGGCCGCGCATCGCGCCGTAGCGCTTCGCCGCCTTGAGGAAGTCGGCGTTGGCTTCATCGGCGTTGATGGGGCCGGCAGAGAAACCGAGCTGGTTCAGGCGGCACTTGGCCCACAGGACCTGCTCGGATCGGCCCAGGCCCGCAGGCGCCTCCGGGAATTCCTTCTTGGCCACCCGCTCGAAGATCTCCGGCCATTCGCGCAAGCTCAGCCCGAGCTTGCCGGTCAATTGCACGCTGGTCTCGTTGGTCTCCACCAGCGGCGGATCGTCCACCTTGCGCAGCTTCACCGCCTTGGGCTGTTGCTTGGGAGGCAGCACCTTCACCGTGCTTTTCACCACCCAGGCGTCGGCGCTGGCGGTGTCCTCGGCGCTGACATCCAGCGCGAGTTCCGTAGCCTTGGTTACGTCCGCGCAGGCTTTCCGGGTAACCCAGACAGTCACCCGGTAGGGCGAGTGAACCGGGTTCGCCCAAAATTCCTTCCACCGTGGAACCCGCTTGTTGGGGGGGAGTGGACCGGGCCCGCCGGCAAGGGGCGGCGTGAGGCCTTCGATCTGCCCCCGGTTGTCGGCCAGCTTCTGCACCGTGTCGCGGTCGAGCCGCTCCGCATAAACGAGGTTGTCGTCGGCGTCGTGAATCTGCAGAACCAGGCAGCCGACCGCTTCCAGCCGTTTGAAGCTGAGCTTGATGATCGCGTACTCCTCGATGGGCGCGAACACGGTACTCACTTCGTCAACGCAAACCTCGGAACGTTGCAGCGCGAGCGCGGCGCCGGTATGGGGACTGTTGCTGGGCGGGCCCACACCCACCAGCGGCTCCGGCGCGGGCGGGGCTCCGGGCTTATCCTGGTTGCGCCACAGCAGCCGGTTTTCCGCGCTGTCCAGCGGGCTGGCGAGGCAAATGCCGTCCCATTTGAGGTAGCGTTCGCTCATCAGTGTCCGTTGTGCAGCGAGGTGAGCGCGTCGCGAGTCTCGTCATCCACTTCGCCGGTGGGGTTTTCCCGTCCCAGATGACGCTGGAATTCGCGCAGCGCTTGCCGGGTCTGATCGTCCAGTTCCTCGTTCAGCTCATCAATCTTATACCCGAGGTTGCGCAGCCGGCCTTTGATGCCACGAACGGTTTCGGCGGGATCCATATCCCCGACTTTTACAGCCCATTCGTAGACCTCATTGGGGTCGCGCGGGTTGGGCCACAGCTTCAGGGTGCCTTCGCGGGAGTCCGGGCGGATGGCATGGCACAGCAGACCGTCGGAGGCTGTCTTGCCGGAGAACTGCTGCTTGTCGATGGTGAGTTCGTAGCGGCACGCGCCGTAAGGCTTGCCGCACTCGTCGTGCAGGAAGACGGAGAAGTAGGCGGGCGAGTGGTTGAGGATGAACTCGTGTGTCGCGCCGGTGGCGGCCTGGTGCTTGGATTGTTTCTTGTCGGGGATGTAGATCTGATCGCCGGGCGCGAGCACGCCGGGAGTTCGGAGCTTGCGCAACTCGGCGTTGGCCTCGTCGTCCCAGACGGTCTTGGGATTGAGGAAGCCGGCTTCGTAGGCGAGGCTGATGAGGCTGTCGCCTTCCTGGACCGTGACGATTTTGCCCATGGCTGGAACTGGATCAGTATATCGGAAGGGACTGCTCCAGAAGCTGCAACACGTTGATGGCAAGATGCGAGCCTCTGGTGGCGCCACGAGGAGATCTCCCCCAATTCACATATAGGGCCTGCCGAGGCCCACTACGAGCGGTTTTCTACTGAAACCTTCAAAGAACACTCCTGCTCCGACAGGGGCACGGATGTTCAATATTCGCAGAGAGGCCGCCGGCAAGAGGATTCTCTTGCTATGTGCCCGCTCCGTTCGTCGCGTCACCTTGGTCC
>CAYOQB010000172.1:4899-10793 GCA_964406035.1 uncultured Solibacteraceae bacterium
GTCCTAGCCAGGCCGCATATTGCTGAACGACTCTGTCCGCTCACATGTCGATGACCTTCGCTTCGCGCACCTGCGTTCTTTCCCGCCCATCGTTGCCCTGCTTGGCGCCGCGTATCGCCATTCTTAACATCACTAGTGCAACCCCTGCCATCCCCAACGTCGAAGGTTCTGGGACGCTCGATACCGTAATGGACACATTGTCAAAGTAGATATCGATCCGTTCAACCACCGCGCCGGGAACGTTGTGGGTGTCGCGCGACCCGAACCCGAATAGGAGCGGCTGCGTGAAGTCGGGATGCGCGTTGGCGTCCACAGTTCCCGTGGAAAAATCGAACCGCGTGAAGTCCGTCGCCTGCAACCCGCTGACCGGGAATGACTGAAACACCCCTTCGGGGGCCGCCGCGCCGATGTCGCGGAAGTAGTGGTTTACGCCCTGCTGGATCCACAAATACCACCCCGAGGAAAAGAGCGACCCCAGCAACACGTCCACTCGCACATCCGCGGACGCCGAAATCCCCGCGATCGCGCCCATGGTCGCCGGGTCGTACGCGAACGTGCCACGGATGAGCGCATAAGTCGAAGTGTGTTCGCCCATTGGTATTCGTACCGCCAGCCTCAATCCATTCGAGGGGTTGCCGACGGTCGTGTTGGAAAACGCCTGACTCAAGTTGGGACTCGTGCGCTCGAAGAGCGTGTAGTCGGACAACGTCAGTAGCGAGTCCTGAAAAATTGCCCCCCCAAACGAAAAGGGAGCGCAGACGGACAGTAGTGCGAGTAAACGCATGGAACCTCCTCTAGGTTGTCGAAATCTAAGACTGGTAGGTCATTCCTATATCCGTTCCGCGATCTTCCCCAGCTCGGGGCCGACCGCGTTGGCATTGCTTGGTGTCGTCTTCAGCCGAGAACGGCCATTCGTTTCTGCGTCAGGTTCGACGGGGACGTCCACTGACATCGCCTTCACGCCGACCTTGCGGGACGCCTGTGGAAGTCGCGGCCAATCGTGAATTACCGTTGTCCGGTTCCAACACGTGATGGCGACGTGTTTCCGTCAGCCAAAGCAGCGGTTGACGGATTGTCGACTGCGCGAAATACTCCTATTGAGTGACATCTCGCGTTCCTCAAATCCCGCCGAACCCACCGAAAAGGCAAGATACTAAAGTTGCAGTAGGAGCCACAGAACTGCAGCGGGCCCGCGCCGTCCGCTCTACACGACCACGTTCCCGATGAACAGTCATCGTATCCGCCTCTGTTTCGCATGGTTGCCCCGTTGGCCCGCCAGGGGTGCGCGGGGCCCGACATAAAGACGGTGCCGGGAGCCTGCCCGCGCGTCCAGGTGACAAGTCCGAGAACGAACGTCGTACGCAAGGCAGTCCCTGGCGTCATCTCCGCGAACCCTCCGACAATGAGCTCTTTTGTGAGGCGACCTGAAGGGAAGGCGCATCCGCAGTGGCGTTTGCAAATGCCAGTAAGCAGCCTCCGTAAGAGCTTGCTTTCGCCGGATTGAGCGCAAACGTCCACTTCGTTGGAACCGCCGTGCTCCCCTGCCCGGTGAACTCGCTAACCTTGACGACGCACGGCGGCGGATAGATCATCTCTTCCTCCGGCACTGGATCACCGATCCGCAGGGAGGCGGGCCGTACCGACACCGGGCAGCTTGTGGGGCGCACCGAAGCGCGCGCCGTCATTGAATGTGTCCGGTCAATTTCCACACCGCTCGGGGGATGCAGATCCGGATAGTACCCCTTGCCCCGGAACCGAACCGTGGCCTCGTACGCCCCCGTGTTGAGATTGAGCGTCGCGCGCGCCTCCGCCGTCGCCGTTCCCCGCACACCCGCCCGCCGTTCGGAGATGCCTGGTCGGTCGCGACGGGCGAAATGCCGGTAGGTCAGCACTCCCTCGCGCGTGAGTTCCCAGCTTTCTTCGTCGCGGTCGTTCGGATCGCGAATCGCGTTCGGTGGCACCGGTTCGTACGGGGGCCGGTAGTTGCGTGGTCTCGTTTTTCCGTTCTTCAGCTTAAATCCGTCGCTAACCGAATAGGTGACCAGTTTGCGGCTGCGGCGCAACGGAATCCAGCTCTGCCCGTTCTTTTGAACCAGCCCGGAAAATGGCGCAAAGTGGAACAAGTCTCCCCAATCTTTGCTCTCGAAGCGTTCGCCGGTGTTCCAGCGCTCCTGAAAATTGCCGGTTGGATGCGTCAAAACCGTCGAGCGCAGGTCAAAACACTGAGCGGACGCGGATGCGGCGCACACCAGGAGCGAGGGGATCAGCAGCCGACCGGCAGGCGCTAGCGGCATGGAACACGCTACCTCTCGAAGCGTTCAGGTATTCTACAAAGTAGTATAGTGCCGCGTCAATGCCCAGAGGTACTGGGCCGCGCAGAAAATCGGCGCAAGGCATTCGCCGACCACTGCATGGCGTAGAACACGAGCGAACCGCGCACCTGTGCGGTGTACCAGCGTTTGGCCGCCACCTCACCGGCACTCTCGGCCAATTCCGCGTACAGCTCGCGCAGGTCGTCCACCTCCTGGGGGAAGTTAAACTTCGGCATCACGCACAAGAGAAGCCGTTCCATCGCCGCTGATGGCAGCACCGCGCCGCTGCTACGCATTTGGTGCTGGAGCCGGCCCGCTTCGATCCACCGCCGCCGGGTGCACAACATCATGAAGGCTCCCAGCGCGATCAGAAAGCCGCACGCAACCCAGACGCGATGCTCCCGCTCCAGCCGCTCTTCCCACGCCAGCGGCTCCGCCGTCGCCCAGAGGATTTGCGCTCCGGTCGAATCGGGCCTGATGAGCCGCGCGAAGGTTCGGGGAGCCTGAGGCCGCGCCAGGAAGGTCACTTTGGGTTCGAGCCAGCAATGAGCAAGCGCCGTTTGATAGACACTCAAACCGGCCTGACACCGGAGAAATGATTCGGGCTCATCGGCCAACACCGCAACTTTGCCAAGCGGCGGATCGGTCTTGCGGCACAGAGGCCGCCACAAAGCGCCGGAGGTTAACGAGCGCTGCTGTTCCCGCTCCAGGAACGTGAAAAAAGAGTGATCCGGCGGACACGCCGCAACGGCGTGCGCCGTTCCGGTAACCCCTTCCAGCGCCCGCTTGCGCGCCCCCTCCACCCACCGCGCCGTTTGCGTGGGCAGCGGCCCGACGGCAAACACACCCGATAGAGCAAACGCCAGCAGCCGCCTCATCGCAGCACCTGAGCGAGGTTGAGGCCCTGACGCATGCGCCGCTGTGTTTCGTCCCACAGCGTCAGGGCGGCCAGTCCGGGCGCTTCGACGCGGTAGTAAACCTTGGGGCGGCCACCCCGGCTCGGCTCCATTTCACCGTCCCGGCTGGAGAGGTAGCCCTTGTCGAGCATCCGCTCCAGCGTGGCGTAGATCGCGCCGCTGGCGACGACGCGCCGGGCGCGCGACTCGATTTCCTTGCGGATTGTCACCCCGTAGGCGTTGTCGCCCAGGCGCAGAATGGCCAACAACATCAGCTGCTCAAACTCACCGAGAAATTCGCCTTTGGCCATCCATGTTAATCGTCATGCGCCGCGCCACGGCGTGTCAACGGGTCGGCAGGGAGAGGGCGCGGCTTGAACGCGCGCAGAGACTGCCTGCATCCAAGTCGGCCGGCTTGTCGGCCGGAGTGGCGCGTGCTGGTCATCCTCGGAGAATCGCGTTACCTGATGCAGGGTTTGCGTATCCCGACACCGGCCTTCGCGCTGCTGCATTCCGGTAGGCTGATACAGTCAACCCGCCCAGGACACCGCCCAACACTCGTGAAGGTTGCGTAATCGAAAACGGGCGATCCAGTCCGCCGCGAACCGCCCATAAGTTTGAAAATGATTTGGTGCGGAGAGGGGGACTTGAACCCCCACGAGATTGCTCCCGCTAGCACCTCAAGCTAGTGCGTCTGCCAATTCCGCCACCTCCGCAGGTGGAAACTCCATTGTACTCGAATCAGAGGTTACTTCTTCTGTTCCGGGGCCTTCGAAGCTTCCGGCTTGGGCGGAAGCGGGATGGTCACCGGAGCCGAAGGCTGGCCGCCGGGAGGGAATACCTGAATTTGCGGTCCCTTGGGCTGCTCGCCCGGCTTGGCCGCGCCCGGCGGTTGCGGCTGCCCGGCAGCCGGAGCGTCCAGAATGGTTTGCGTCCCGCCGCCCCGCGACGCCAGGATCGCCAGGCTGAGCGAGGTCACCATGAACAAGCCCGCCGCGATGGTCGTAGCTTTCGAGAGCGCCGTCGCCGTGCCGCGCGGACCGAACGCGGTCTGCGAGCCCATGCCGCCAAACGCGCCCGCCAGATCCGCGGCCTTGCCGCTTTGCAGCAGCACCACCACGATCAGGAACAGGCAGACCACAACATGCACAATCGTCAAAAGAACCGTGAGAATCATTTCGATAAACCGCCGGGGAAGTACACCTTACGATAACACAGCCGATCAGGCTCCGCGCATCACGTATCCGCTGAGCACTCTCATGTAGTTAGCGCGAACAAAAGCGGCGCTCCCGGCGCGCCGCGCGCTCATCGCGCCCCGCATTTCCGCCGCCGAGGAATACCCGTGCTCCTCCATCCAGGCACGCATCTCCTGCTCCATCACCCGCAGGTGGCCCGGACCCTTGCTCAGCAGCGCCGAGGTGGTCATGATCGCATGCGCCCCGGCCAGGATCCCCTTCAGCGCGTCGCTGCCGGAGTGAACTCCTCCGGTCACCGCCAAATGGCAGCCGACGTTCTCAAACAGCATCGCCACCCAGTGCAGGCGCAAGCGCAGTTCCTCGGGCGAGCTGAGCTGCAGGCGCGGCTCCACATCCAGCGTTTCCAGGTCGAAATCCGGCTGGTAGAAACGATTGAAGAGCACCAGCGAGTCGGCGCCCGCTTTCTCCAGGCGGCGCGCGAAATGCGGCAGGCTGGTGAAGTAAGCGCTGATCTTCACCGCCAGCGGGATGCGCAGGCGCGCCCGGATGTCGGCCACCAGGTCGCAATACTCCAGCTCGATATCCTTGCCGGGAACATCGAAGCGCACCGGAAGTTGGTACATGTTCAGCTCCAGCGCGTCGGCGCCGGCGTCCTGGATCTCGCCCGCGTAGCGGATCCAGCCGCCGCGGGAGACGCCATTCAGGCTGCCGATCACCGGAATGGCGACGGCGCGCTTGGCGCGCTCCACCTGGCGCAGATAGAGCAGCGGCCCCAGGTTCGGCGTGCGCGGCTCCGGAAGGTACGTGGTGGCCTCGAAGTACGCTTCCGTGCCGGCGTTCAGGAAGCGATCCATCTCATCGCTTTCCAGCCGGATCTGCTCCTCGAACAACGAGTGCATGACAATCGCGCCGGCGTTGTTCTCCTCGAGCGCCCGCAGGCGCGGGATTTCGGTTGTTAAGGGCGAGGCCGAAACCACCAGCGGCGATCGCAAGGGCAGTCCCAGATAGTCCACGGCAAGGTCGATCATGATGCGGGCTCCCGCACGGGCATCGTGGCCCAGTGCTGATAGGTTTTCCAGCGGCGCTCAACATCCCGCTGCGCTTCCTCGATGAGGCGCGCGGCGTCTTCCGGCGCGGTTTGGGCGAGCATGGAATATCGCCCTTCATTCAGAACGTAATCGCTGAGCGGCATGGCCGGCTCGCGCGAATCGAGCTGCAGGGGGTGCTGCGAGGTTCCCGCAAGCGCGGGGTTGTAGCGGAACAGAGGCCAGTAGCCGGACTTGACGGCGGCCTTCTGCTGTTCCAATCCGAAACGGAGGTCGTAGCCGTGCGCAATGCAGTGGCTGTAAGCCAGGATCAGCGAGGGGCCGTCGAAGGCCTCGGCTTCGAGGAAGGCCTTGACCGTTTGCGTGTCGTTGGCGCCCATGGCGACGCGCGCGACATACACGTCCCCATAGCTCATCGCCATCAGCGCCAGATCCTTCTTGGCG
>CAYOQB010000173.1:0-10771 GCA_964406035.1 uncultured Solibacteraceae bacterium
CGCCAGAATGATGATCACCTTGAAGAGGTCAAAGTGCTGCAGAACGTAAAAATAAACGAAGATGATCGCGGCGATGAACGCCCACAGGATCATCAGAAACCGGCCTTGCGTCTCCAGGTAGGTTTTGCAGGTCTCGTAGATCAGCTCCGAGATCTCGAGCATCGAGGCGTGCACCGGCATGTTCTTCAACTGGGTGTAGATCGCCAGGCCGAAAAGCATGCCGAGGCCGGACACGACCAGCCCGCCCATCAGCAGCGTCCGGCCGCCGATGCCATCGAAAAATGTCGCCTGATTCAAGTCCGGCAAGACCAGATTTGCTTCGCCGCCGGCCCGGTGCGCGGGCTCCTGCGCAAAAATGGGGGCCGCGATCAGCAGTACGGCCAGCGTCAAAAATAGGACGCGCCGAAAACCTGCGCCCGCACGTGATACATCCATTCCTTCAGATCCTCCAGTTCGGTTGTCTGTCTCAGACTTGGGCTCTCCGGGCGTGTCGGGTGGGACTCCGTCAGGACAAGCAAAATCGTTACGATAACGCAGAATAGCCGCAATCGCAACATTCCGTAGGAGAACCGTTTCCGCCGCGGACCCGGCGTCCAGGCCCGGCCGCGCCCGCCAGCCCCTTCGCGGAGCCGTCTGCTTACAAGGAATCAGTCACTTAGCAATTGTCCCGGTACGGCCATACCGTGCTTGCCCCGGAAACCTGCGAAAATGTGACCGATGCGAATCCTCTCGCGCGCGGTGTTCCGCGAAGCTGCCGCCAGCGCGACCCTGGGCTTTTTCCTGTTCACCTTTGTGCTGTTCCTGCAGCGCTCGGGACAACTGTTCGAGTTCCTGATCCGCAACGCGGCGCCGCCCGCCACCGTAGCCTATCTCTTCAGCCTGGTGTTTCCGCAGGTACTGCCGTTCACGCTGCCGCTGGGCGTCCTGGTCGGGATTCTGATCTCACTGGGCCGCATGTCCAGCGACGGCGAGATCACGGCCATGCGCGCCGCCGGGGTGCCCGGACGCATCGTGCTGTGGCCCATCCTGACCTTCGCCGCGCTGACCATGCTGGTTACCGCCGCGTGTTCCCTCTGGCTGAGCCCCTGGAGCTGGCGCGAGCGCATCCGCGTGGCCAACGAAGTGCTGGCCGCGCAGCTTACCGCCGACGTCCAGCCCCGCGTTTTCGACGAGCGGTTTCCCAACCGTATTCTGTTTGTCGGCGATGTGATCCCCGGACCAGTGTCGCAATGGCGCAACGTGTTCATCGCCGATGTCACGCCGCCCCACCAGCGCCCCGCCAGCGCGCAGCAGCGGGGCGAGGAGCCGCGCGTCACCCTCGCCTCCGGCGCCATCGTCACCGCCGACATCGAACAGGACCGCGTTCAGCTTTCCCTGCTGAACGGCTCCACCTACGAGACCGGAGAGGATGTCGCCAACTACACGGTGAGCGCGTTTCCCAAGGGGGAGCAGCTTCTGGAAGCCCGCAAGAAAGAGGAAATGCGAGTCAGCCGTCCCTCCGTGCAGCTCGACACTCTGCCGCTATTCGAACGGGCCTATCGCGACAGCACGGTTACCGGGGCGGCGCTGCTGGAGGCTCGCATCGAACTGCACCAGCGCCTGGCGCTGCCGCTCGCTTGCGTCTTGCTGGCGCTAGTCGGCGTGCCTTTGGGAGCGGCATCGCGCAAGGCCGGCAAATCCTCCGCCCTGGTGCTGACCATCGCCCTCGCGTTTCTGTACTACATGGGCCTGATTAGCCTGATCGGCCTGGCCCGCCAGCAGACCCTGCCAGTGGCCGCGGCGGTCTGGACCCCGAATCTGCTGTTCGCGCTCGCTGGTCTGGTAATGATGCTGCGCCTGGAGCGTCCCGGCGACCGGGACCTGGTGGGCGCATTCCGCGCCCTTGCCCTGGGCGGCGCGACCTGGGTTCGCGGCCGGTTTCAGACCGCCACCAACATCGCCCGGATTCCGGCCCGCGCCTTCCGCGTCCGCCTGATGCCGCAGGTCCTGGACACCTACGTCCTGTCCACTTTCTTGTATTACTTCGGCGTCCTGCTGGTGAGCTTCGCGCTGATGACCCACGTGTTCACCTTCTTCGAACTGCTCAGCGACATTCTCAAGAACCGCATCCCCATGTCCCAGGTGCTCCGCTACCACCTGTTCCTGACCCCCAAGCTGATCTACGACTTCACACCCATCAGCGTCCTGTCCGCCGTGCTCATCGTCTTCGGGCTGATGACCAAGCACAACGAGGTCACCGCGTTCAAAGCCTGTGGGGTCAGCCAGTACCGCCTGACCCTCCCGATCCTGCTCGCCAGCATCCTGCTGAGCGGCGGGCTGTTCGGCTTCGATCACTACATCGTGCCGGAGGCGAACCGGGTTCAGGACGCCATTCGCGACGAAATCAAGGGTCGCCCCACGCAAACCTATCTACGCCCGGACCGCAAGTGGATTCTCGGCGACGGCAACCGCGTCTTCTACTACAAATTCCTGGATCCCAAGCAGAATGAGATGCTTGGCGTGTCTGTCTTCGACGTCGATACGCGCAGCTTCCGGCTGAGCCGGCAGATTTCGGCGGAAAAAGCGCGCTGGGAGCCGGGTCTGAAAACCTGGGTGTTTCAGAACGGCTGGAGCCGCAAGCTGACCAACATCGCGCAGCAGGAGTTCCTGGACTTCCGCGGCGGCACCACTACCTTTTCGGACATCCGCGAAACGCCGGACTACTTCGTCAAGGAAGTGAAGCAGGGCAAGCAGATGAACTTCCAGGAACTCAACGGCTATATCCGGGAGCTGCAGCAGAGCGGATTCGACACCGTCGCGTTGCAGGTGCAGTACCACAAGAAGTTCGCCGTACCCCTGTTCGCCCTGATCATGGCCCTCATCTCCATTCCCTTCGCCTTTGTCGCCGGCAACCGGGGCGCCATGACGGGAGTGGGAATGTCCATCGCGATCGCGCTATCCTATTGGTCAATCTCGCAGTTGTTCGAGCAGGTGGGCAACGCCAGCCAGCTTCCGGCGCCCCTGGCCGCGTGGTCTCCGGACATTCTGTTCTCGCTGACAGGGCTGTACTTCCTGTTCCGAATGCGGACCTGAGCCGCGATTACGCAAATTTACCGTCCCAGGCCCGGCGAAATCGTCTGGAGGTGGGGCGCATCCGCATCGAGAAATTGAACTTCTGCAACTTTCTTAGCGTCTACTAACATACGGGGGAAGCGATACTCTGTGAAACGGAAATGGAAAATTGCGCTCGGGCTGCTGGTGATCGTGGCGATCGCCGGAGCGGGCATTTACGCCTACCGGGCACGCACGCAAGGCGTTGTGGAGGTTCAGGCGGGCGCGGTGTCGCGCCAGGACCTGGCCGCGATCGTAACTGCCTCCGGAGAGATTAAGCCTCGCAATTACATAAACATAGGGGCAAACGCCCAGGGCCGGATCACGGACATCTTCATCCGCGAAGGGGAGCACGTCCGGCGCAATCAGGTGGTGGCGCGCATTGAAAACATACAGGCTTCTGCCGACGTCCGCGCGCAGGAAGCCGCGGTTCGCAGTTCCGCCGCCGAATCCGCAGCCTCGGAAGCCGGATTGAAGGTGCTGGACGACAGTATCAAAGTGGCGGAGGCGAGCCTGGCTCGCGCCCAAGCCGAAAACCGGCGCTCCCAGCTCGATTGGGATCGCGCTCAGCAGTTGTTTCAAGCCGGCGTGATCGCTAAGCAGGAATTCGATTCTCGCAAGGCCAATTGGGAAGCGCAGCAAGCCGGCGTTCAGGAAGCGGAAGCGCGGCTGCAGCAGGTCCGAACCCAGCGCACCCAGGCGCAGCAGCAGATGCAGGCGGCGCAGCGCCGCGTCACTCAGTTGCAAGCGAACCTGAGCCGTGCCTCCGACGTTCTGGCCCGTCACGACGCCGTCGCCCCGATTGACGGTGTGGTCACCAACCTGCCCGTCCGCGTCGGCGAAACCGTGGTCCCCGGCATCCAGAACTCGGCCGCGAGCACCATCATGACCATCGCGGACATGTCCGTCATTACCGCCGAGGTAAAGGTGGACGAAACCGATATCGTCAACATGAAACTCGACCAGCGGGCGAGCGTCACGATTGACGCGATCCCCGGCAAGCAGTTCACCGGGAAGGTGATTGAGATCGGAAATACGGCCATACTTCGTTCTTCCGGTGTCGCGGCGTCGCAGAGCGCGGTGTCCAGCCAGGAAGCCAAGGACTTCAAGGTAGTGATCGCCCTCGATGACCCGCCCGCCGACATCCGGCCGGGCTTGAGCTGCACCGCCAAGGTCACCACCGCGACTCGCGCCAACGCGCTCACGATCCCCATTCAGGCGTTGACGGTCCGCACCAAGGGCGACCTGGAGCCGCCCAAGGAAGGCGTGCAGGCCGCGACGCAACCTAGCCCCGCCGAGGAAAAAGCTCGCCGGGAGGAACTGCAGGGCGTCTTCGTCATCTCCAACGAGAAGGCTGAGTTCCGCCAGGTGAAGACCGGGATCACCGGCGCGACCGACATCGAG
Organism: uncultured Solibacteraceae bacterium; assembly: GCA_964406035.1. GTDB lineage: Bacteria > Acidobacteriota > Terriglobia > Bryobacterales > Bryobacteraceae > JAIEPW01. The sequence continues at coordinate 4,495 of CAYOQB010000173.1, forward strand.
GTGCTGGACGGCTTGAAAGAGGGCGAACGGATCGTCACCGGCAGCTACAAAACCATCCGGACCATCCGCAACGGCGCCAAAGTGAAGCTGGAGCAGAAGAAGCCCGGCGAGGCTCAGTCGTAACCATCCGCGGTGCGCGCGGCGTCCTGTCAATGTACTGCTAACCTAGAGAAGAAACACCACAATGGCTATTGCTGACTCTCCCGTGCTCGACAAGCGGCAGCGCGGGGAACAACTGAAGCGCGACGGGATCGTCATCCGCACCTACGATCTCAAGAAGACCTACATCATGGGCGACCAGGAGATCAATGCCGTCGCCGGCGTCGATGTGGAGATCAAAAAGGGCGAGTACGTCGCGATCATGGGACCCTCGGGTTCCGGCAAGTCCACGCTGATGAACCTCATCGGCTGCCTGGACACCCCCTCGAGCGGTCTGTACTACCTGGCGGGCAACCTGGTCAGCGACATGACCGACGACCAACTGGCGCACATCCGCAACAAGGAAATCGGGTTCGTATTCCAGACCTTCAACCTGCTGGCTCGCGCCACGGCGCTGCATAACGTCGAACTGCCGCTGATCTACGCCGGTCTCAACGCCGAACAGCGCGATGAGCGCGCGAAGGCGGCGCTCCGCTCCGTGGACCTCGAACAGCGCATGTACCACAAGCCCAGCGAACTCTCGGGCGGACAGCGCCAGCGCGTGGCCATCGCCCGCGCGCTGGTCAACAACCCCTCGATCCTGCTGGCCGACGAGCCCACCGGCGCGTTGGACTCGGCCACCGGCGTCGAGATCATGGGGCTGTTCGACCGTCTGCACCAGCAGGGCAACACCATTGTGCTCGTGACGCACGAACACGACATCGCCATGCACGCCCACCGCGTCATCCACATCCGCGACGGCAAGGTGGAGCGCGACGAGAAGATGAAGAAGTAAGCAGCCGCGCTATCATCGGGCGTGGCTTTCGAAATCGAGCTGATGCTCGCGATGGACGCCGCCCATCGCGCGGCGGAGCTGGCGCAGCAGCACCAGTACCAGGGTGTCGCGGCGGAACGCAAGTCCGACTCCTCCCCCGTCACTATCGCCGACCGCGAATGTGAGCGCCTGATTGCCTCCGCGCTCGAAAACGCGTTCCCGCTCGACGGCCTGCTCGGCGAAGAAGGAGCCGCCAAAGAGTCCCGCTCCGGCCGCCGTTGGATCATCGACCCCATCGACGGCACCCGCGACTTCATCCGCGGAACCCCGCTCTGGTGCGTCCTGATTGCACTCGAAGCGGCCGGCGAGGTGCAGTTGGGAGTTGCCCACGTCCCCGGGCTCGGACTCACAAGTTGGGCCATCCGTGGCGGCGGCGCCTTTCGTGACGGCTCGCCCCTGCGGGTTTCCGAAGTGACCGATCCCGCGCAAGCCTTTGTTTCCATCAACGGCCTGGATCGCACCGCCGCCGGCCCTCTCTGGAACCGGATCGGCGGTTTCGCCGCGCAATCGTGGGGAGTTCGCAGCCTGGGCGGAACCCCCGATGCGCTGCTACTTGCCCAGGGTGCGCTCGACGCCTGGATCGAACCCAAGGTCGCGCCCTGGGACCTCGCCGCCGTGCAGGTGATCATTGAGGAAGCGGGCGGCGTGTTCAGGAATTTCGAGGGCTCGCGCAGCATCTACGCGGGCAGCGCCTGGGCCTCGACACCGGGCCTGGAACCGGTGCTCCGCGCGCTTCTCAACCCGGAAGCGATGCCCGAGATCCGCTAGACTCAAATCCGCATGATGAACCCCGCCGAATTCGCCAACATCGCCGCCAGCGAGCGCGATTTCTGGTGGTATCGCGGCATGCGCGACATCCTGTACTCGGTCCTGGACCCGATCGCGCTGGAACACAGCTTCCACCGTGTCCTCGAAACCGGCTGCGGCACCGGCTATCTTTCCAAAGTCCTGGGCGAGCGGTACGGCTGGCCCATGATTCCGCTCGACTTGGGTTACGAGGGCCTCGAGTACGCCCGCGACATGGGACTCCAGCGGCTGGTGCAGGCCGATATCGCCGCGCTGCCCTTCGCCTCCGGTTCCATCGACATGCTGCTCTCCATGGATGTGGTGGTCCACTTCCCGCTGGGGCAGGAGCATCAGCCGATCGCCGAGTTCTACCGCGTCCTGCAGCCGGGCGGCTTCCTGGTGCTGCGCGTATCGGCGCTCGATATCCTGCGCAGCCGGCATTCGATGTTCGCCCACGAGCGCCAGCGCTTCACCCGCGCTCGCCTGCTGAAGCTGGTGGAATCGGCCGGCTTCCAGGTTCGCGGTTGTACCTTCTGCAACTCCCTGCTGCTCCCGGTGGCTCTGGCCAAGTTCCGCATTTGGGAGCCGTTAACCAACGCCAAGCCCGCCAGCGGCGTCACTCCGGTCGCGCCGTGGCTTGACCGGATCCTTGCCCAGCCGCTCAAGTGGGAAGCGAGCTGGATCGGGCGCGGCGGACGGTTCCCGATCGGCCAGTCCCTGCTTCTGGTGGCGGTCAAGCCCGTCAAGCCATAGAGCCTGCTGACCTGATACCCTTTAGTCGGCGATCCGAACCGGGCCGCCGCGTTAGGGGGAACAACAAGCATCATGGCCGCACGAACCGCCGGGGTCACCGAAGCAAAGGCGCACGACATGTACATCGAGTGGGATCTCGCTTCCGATTTTGGGCACGTGGTGGAGGACGCGGCGATCTCCGCTGCCCGCACCATGGGCCAGGGCGATCGCGAGGGTTCGGACCAGGCCGCGGTCCAGGCCATGCGCGCCGCTTTCCAGAAGATGCGCATCGCCGGCAACATCGTCATCGGCGAGGGCGAACGCGACGAAGCGCCCATGCTCTATATCGGCGAGAAAGTCGGACAGCCCCCGCCTCCCGGCATCGAATATCCCGCCGTCGACATCGCCGTCGATCCGCTGGAGGGCACCAACCTGTGCGCCACCGGCGCAGCCAACTCCATCGCCGTGCTCGCCGCTTCCGAAGCCGGCGGATTGCTGCATGCCCCCGATTGCTACATGGAAAAGCTGATCGCGGGTCCGGCGTGCAAGGACGCCCTGGATATCGACGCTCCCGTCAAATACAACCTGAAGGCGATCGCCCACTGCCATGACCGCGACGTCAAGGACCTGGTGATCATGGTGCTGGACCGCCCCCGCCACCAGACGCTGATCGATCAGATCCGCTCCGCCGGAGCCCGCATCCGTCTGATTGGCGACGGTGACCTCTCGGCCGGAATCGCCGCCGCGGTGCGCGGAGTCGGTGTCGATGCCGTCATGGGCACCGGCGGGGCTCCGGAAGGCGTCATCACTGCTGCCGCTCTTCGCTGCCTGGGCGGCGAGATGGTCGCAAGGCTGGTGGTGAATACGCCGGAGCTCGAGGAGCGCGTCGCCAAGATGGGCATCAAGGATCCCAAGCGCATCTACACCGCCAAGGACCTTGCTCCCGGGCATCAGATCGTGTTCGCCGCCTGCGGCGTTACCGATGGCGCGCTGCTGAAGGGCGTCCGGTTTTTCGGCGAGGGCGCCCGCACCCACACGCTGGTGATGAGCTACGCCTCGAAGAAGGTGCAGTTCGTCGACACTGTGCACATGTTCCGCGAGCCTGGCCGCCGCGGCGTCCGCCTGTACTAGACCACTGCACGCGGTGCATGGCCCGGAACTGTGATTCAATACTCCCGTGCGATTCGCCTGCGTTCTCCTGCTCGCCGCCTTCGCGGCCTCGGCCCAGCCGGAATATGTCCGCCGCCAGCTCATGATCCCCGTGCGCGACGGCGTACGCCTGAATACCCAGATCTTCACTCCCAAAAACCCCGCCGGACCCCTTCCGTTCCTGATGGTCCGCACCCCCTATGGCGCGCCGAAGGACGACGAAGCGATGCTCCGCACCCTCACCGGCCCCATGAAGGAGCACGCCGCCGAGCAGTACATCTTCGTCTACCAGGACATCCGCGGCAAGTTCCTGAGCGAAGGCGAGTTCGTGATGCAGCGCCCGCCTCGCAACCCGGCCGACCCCAAGGCGGTGGATGAGGCGTCCGACACCTACGACACCATCGAGTGGCTGCTGAAGAACATCCCCGGCCACAACGGACGAGTGGGGATGACCGGCGTCTCCTATGGCGGATGGTTGACCGTGCTGGCCGCCATCGATCCGCATCCGGCAATGAAGGCGGTGTCGCCGCAGGCTTCCCCCGATGACATGTTCCTCGGTGACGACTTCCATCACAACGGCGCGTTCCGCCTGGCTTATGGCTTCGAGTACGTCGCCATGATGGAAGCCGCCAAGGACGTCCAGCGCTTCCAGTTCGACCGCGCCGACATTTACGACTGGTTTCTCCGCACCGGATCGCTGGCGAATGTCGCCGGCAAGATCCTGAAGGGCCGCTTCCCCACCTGGACCGACTTTACCGAGCATCCCAACCTGGACGACTTCTGGAAGCGCCAGAAAGTCTCGCCGTATATCCGCGCTGCCCGCGTGCCGAACCTTAACGTCGCCGGGTGGTGGGACCAGGAGGACTTCTACGGGCCCATGGCCATCTACCAGGCATTCGAGAAGCACGACCGCGACAATCGCAATTTCCTGGTGGTCGGACCCTGGAACCATGGCGGCTGGATGGGACAGGACGGCGCATCCCTGGGACCCATTCAGTTCGGGTCGAACACCAGCCAGTACTTTCGCGAGCAGATCATGGCGCCGTGGTTCGCTTACTGGCTGAAGGACAAGGGCAAGCTCGACCTGCCGGAGGCGTTGACCTTCCGCGCCGGTGAGAACGTCTGGCGCAGGCACACCGCCTGGCCCCCGCCCGGCGAGAGCCGCAAGCTGTACTTCCATGCCTCCGGAAAGCTGGCATTCCAGCCGCCCCAGGACGCCGCCGGCTTTGATCGCTACATTTCGGATCCCAACCGCCCGGTCCCCTATCGACCCCGCCCCATCGCCCCGACGTTCGGTCCGGGATCTACCTGGCGGCAGTGGCTGGTGGAGGACCAGCGCCATGTTCACATGCGACCCGACGTGCTGAGCTGGGAGACCGAACCGCTCGCCGAAGACCTCGCATTATCCGGCGCCATCGTAGCCCGGTTGTTCGCCTCCACCTCCCAAAGCGACGCCGATTGGGTGGTGAAGCTGATCGATGTCTACCCGGAAAACGACCCGAGCTTGCCCGGCTATCAGTTGATGGTCGCCAACGATGTCTTCCGCGGCCGATTCCGGAAGAGCTTCGAAAAGCCCGAACCACTGCGCTCGAACCAGGTCTACGATTTCACCATCAGCCTGCACACGCAGGACTACGCCTTCCGCAAGGGACATCGCATCATGGTGCAGGTGCAGAGCACCTGGTTCCCGCTGATCGATCGCAATCCCCAGAAGTACGTGCCCAACATATTCCAGGCGCGCGATTCAGACTTTGTCGCCGCGGAGCATCGCGTGTACCGCACCGCCCGGCAGCCCTCCCACGTGGAGATTCAGGTGGACAAGCGCTAATCGGACGGCTTCAGCTCGCGCTGCAGCCAGTCCAGATAGCCCGCGGAACCGTCAATCACCGGCAGCGCCAGCACCTCCGGAACTTCGTAGGTGTGCGCGGCGGAGAGCTCGCGCTGCAGGTCCTCAAACAGCCCACGCGAGGACTTGATTACCAGCAGCCATTCGCCGGCTTCCTCGATCCGGCCTTGCCAGTGATACACCGACTGAATCCCGGGAACGATGTTGACGCACGCGGCGACCCGCGCCTCCACCAAGCGGCGCGCCAGCCCGGCGGCCGCTTCCTGGGAGTCGCAGGTGGTGAGAACAACAATTTTGTCGGTCATTGTTTGCTTCCGGCTGGAAGATTGGCGGAACTTAGATTATAAAGGAGTGTTGGGAGGACACCGGATGAGAAGCGGCAGGCGGTGGGTTCGTCGCGTTCTGGTCGGGCTGGCATGCGCCGGCCTGTACGGCCTCGTCTTGTTCCAGAGCCCGCAGGGCATCCCCACGCTGATGGAGCGTTGGAACGAAGTGAAGACGCTGGAATCGCAGAACGCCGCCCTGGCGCGCGAGATCGCCGCCCAGAAGGAGCGCATCGAACGCCTGCGCGAGAGTCCCAGCGAACAGGAATACCTGATCCGCAAGGAACTGAAGCTGCTGCGGGAGGGCGAGACGTCGTTCATTCTTCCCGAGCAGCCCAAGCCGGCGCCTGCCGGCAAGCAGTAGCGCCCCAGGCCATCGCCGCAGGACCTCCGTTTCTATAACAAACCAGACCCCGGTGCTATCATGCTCCTTTGCCCATGAGCACCTCCCGCCGACTCACTCCCGTC
>CAYOQB010000174.1:0-10627 GCA_964406035.1 uncultured Solibacteraceae bacterium
GACCGCGAGCGGTACGCGTATCGTGGTCATCAGCGCGCGCTTGAATTTCTAGCGGCTGGGTCACGACCGTTCAACGAGTAGTAGCAAGAGCCGGGCGAAAGCCCGGCTTTTTGCATTGAAGTAGGCCACTGCCTAACAGGCTTACGGACATTTCTTGTCCAACGTCCCCGCATCAATCGCCGATCTAACACCTGGGGCGTGACTTATTTCATGGACGATCTCGAAGCCATCAAAGATTTCTTGATTGAGAGCGCGGAGAACCTGGCCCGGCTGGACCAGGAGATGGTGGAGCTGGAGCAGCGGCCACGGGATCCGGCGCTGCTGGCGAGTGTTTTCCGCACCATCCACACGATTAAGGGAACCAGCGGTTTCTTTGGCTTCGACACGCTGGGACAGATTACGCACCTGGCCGAGAACCTGCTTTCCGAAGTCCGTGACGGACGGCGGGAACTGACCACCGGGCTGGTGTCGCTGATCCTGCACTCCGTGGATGCGGTGAAGGAACTGCTGGAGGCGATCGAGGAAACCGGCAAGGAAAGCGGCCGGCAATACCGCGAGTTGCGGACCGCGCTCGAAGCGGCCTGGCAGAGCCCGGGCGAGGCGCCCGTCGAAACCGCGATCCCGGAGGCGGAAGGAGAGCGCGCCGCCAAGGCGGGCGTCAGCGACACGACCATTCGGGTGGACGTGGGGCTGCTGGACAAGCTGATGAACCTGGTGGGCGAGCTGGTGCTGGCTCGCAACCAGATTCTGCAGTTCAACGCCGGCCAGGACAATGGAGCGTTCAACGCCACTTCGCAGCGCCTGAACCTGATCACCACCGAGCTGCAGGAAAACGTGATGAAGACGCGCATGCAGCCCATCGGGATGGTGTGGAACAAGCTGCCGCGCGTGGTTCGGGATCTGGCGCAGAACTGCGGCAAGCAGGTCCAACTGGACATGGAAGGCGCCGAAACGGAGCTGGACAAGACACTGATCGAAGCGATCAAGGACCCGCTAACGCATCTGGTTCGCAATGCCTGCGATCACGGCATCGAGCGTCCGGAGCAGCGCGCCGCGCGGGGCAAGGCCTCCACCGGCAGGCTGAGCATGCGGGCGTATCACGAGGGCGGGCAGGTGAACATCGAGGTTTCCGACGACGGGGCGGGAATCGATCCGGTGAAGATCGCCGCCAAGGCGGTGGAGCGCGGGTTGATCCGCGCCGATCAGGCCTCGCGGATGAGCGAACGGGAAGCCTTGAATCTGGTGTTCCTCCCCGGCTTCTCGACGGCGGCTCAGGTGACCTCCATCTCCGGCCGCGGCGTTGGCATGGACGTCGTGAAGACGAATATCGAAAAGATCGGCGGCACGGTGGATCTGAGCAGCCGCCTGGGCGAGGGCACGACGGTCAAGATCAAGATCCCGCTGACCTTGGCAATTATCCCGGGGCTGGTGGTGTACACCGCGGGCGAGCGCTTCGTGATTCCGCAGGTGAGTTTGCTGGAGTTGATCCGGCTGGAGGGCGAGGGCGGCGGAGGTCAGGTGGAGAGGGTGCAGGGCGCTCCGGTGTACCGGCGTCGGGGACAATTGCTGCCGCTGGCCGATCTGAACCAGTTGCTCGGGTTGCAATCGGCGCGTGAGCGCAACCCGCAAAGCGATGTCATGAACATTGTGGTGTTGCAGGCCGAGGACCGGCAGTTCGGACTGCTGGTGGACGGGATTTCGGACACGCAGGAAATTGTGGTTAAACCGCTTGGCAAGCACCTGAAGGGGCTCAGCGTGTACGCGGGAGCGACGATCATGGGCGACGGCCGGGTGGCGCTGATTCTGGATGTTCCGGGAGTGGCGGAACGCTCGGGAGTGCTGGGAGGCCGTGCCGGGGCTTCCGCGGCGCGAGCGCAGGCGCAGACCGAGGCGGTGGAGAACGAACGCCGCCGGCTGCTGCTGTTCCGCGCCGGGAGGTCGGAACGGCTGGCGGTGCCGCTGGAGACGGTGGCGCGGCTCGAGGAGATTCATTGGGATCGCATCGAGAAGGCGGGAAGCCGGCAGGTGGTGCAGTATCGCGGGGAGATTCTGCCGCTAGTGGACCTGGTGTGTCTGCTGGACCGGGGCGCGCCGGAACGCAAGGCGTCGCGCGAGCCGGTGCATGTGGTGGTGATCAGCGACGGAGCGCGTCGCGCCGGCTTGATGGTGGATCAGATCGTGGACATTGTCGATGAGCGGATCGAGATGCGGCAGGCGAGCCGGATGCGCGGGTTGCTGGGTTCGGTGGTGGTGGGCGGCCGGGTGACGGATCTGCTCGATTTGCACATGGCGGGGCAGGAAGCCTGGGGCGCGGAGTTCGCCGAGACCCGTTTTGCCCGCAAGGGACTGCGGGTGTTGATCGCGGATGCGTCGGCCTTCGGGAGGGGGCTGGTGCGGGAGCGCCTGGAGATGGAAGGCATGCGTGTGCTGGAGGCGGCCTCGCCGCCCGAAGCAGCGGCGTTCTTGGACAAGGACGCCTGTGACGTCCTGTTGCTGGCGCAAACCCTGGCTGGCGCCGATGCGCTGGCGGCACAGGCCTCGCGCAAGGCCGTCCCCAGCATCCGCCTGACGGGCAGCGAGGCGGAAGCCGAGGAGCTGCGGCGGGACCGGGTGGAAGCCCGCTTTCAGTTCGACGCCGAGGGTCTGCTGACGGCAGTGCAGCGCTCGGCGCCGCGGGGGCGGCCGGCCGGGATCGGCCGGCTCGCCGAGGCAGTATCGGCCGAGGATGATGCCTCGCGGCCGGTGGTGGTGGAGGAAAAATGACGGACCAGCATTCCGGGGAGACAACCCATCAATACGCCACGTTTTCGGTGGACCGGCTGTTTTTCGGCATCGATGTCCGGACTGTGCAGGAGGTCTTGCGGACGCAGGAGATGACTCGCGTGCCGCTCGCGCCGGCGGTGGTGGACGGGCTGATCAACTTGCGGGGGCAGATCGTGGTGGCGATCGACATGCGGCGCCGCCTGGGGCTGCCGCCGCGGCAGGGCGGAGAGCCGATGAACATGGTGGTGCGCGGCGATGATGGCGCCGTCAGCCTGCTGGTGGATGAGATCGGAGATGTGCTGGAGCTGGGCGGGGAGAATTGGGAGCCGCCTCCCGAGAATCTGGACGTGGGGCGGCGGGGTTTGTTGGACGGCGTGCACAAGCTCGACAAGGGCCTGCTGCTGATCCTGAATATCGCGCGGGTATTGGATGTGTCGGGCTGCGAAGCGGCGTGATCGCGAAGCAGGCGGCTGTCCGGGCTGGGGCCAAGAAAGAGAACTGGGAGAAAACGGAGTTTATGAAGAGATCGGTATCGGGTGGTGCGATTGCTGACGTGACGCCTGTCGCGGCGTCGCTGGAGACGTGGAAGGGAGCCCTGGACGCGCTGGGAACCTGCGTGTTCCTGACCGACGGGGACCTGACGGTGGTGTACCGGAATCGCGCCGCGGAGGCGCAGATCCAGGCCCTGGGGGGCAAGGTGGAGAAGCTGTTCGGCCTGGCTCCCGGTGAGGTGCTCGGCCAGACGATCGAAGCGTTGCCGGGACACCGCAAGGGCGGCGTCCGGAGGCTGCTCTCGGACGCGGCCCGCTTCCCGGTGGAAGGTCAGGTGGAGCTGGACGGGTTCGCGCTGGAGCTGACCGTGAATCCGGTGGAGAATGCCGAAGGCGAGCTGGAAGGGTACGTCATCAACTGGGTAGACGTGTCGAAGCATTCCCAGGCGGAGCGGGAGATGGAACGCGCCCAGTCGATGATGGACAACCTGCCGCTGATCGTGATGTGCGCCGACAATGAATACAACATCCGCTACCTCAATCCGGCGGCGAAGCAGCAGTTGAAGAAGTTGGAGGCGTATCTGCCGTTCCCGGTGGATCAACTGCTCGGCAAGTCGATCGACATCTTCCATAAGAAGCCGGAACACCAGAGGGGGATTCTGGCGCAGGCCAAGCAGACGCTGCCGCGGCGCATTTCCTTCTCGCTCGGGCCGGAGGTCCTGGAGTGGCACATTACTTCGGTGTTCGGGGCGAGCGGCGAGACGATCGGCACGATGATCGCCGGCGAGTTGATCACCGAGCGCGTGAACACCCTGAAGCGGGGGGAGGAGAACCGGGTCAACACGGGCATCCTGAACGACGTGCTGGAGGAGTTGGGCAAGGCGAATTCGGTGGAAGAAGCGGTGAAGACGGTGCTGCTGCAGATGCAGGCGGCATGGGGGGCGAGCTATGGCAGCTATTGGAGGCTGGATCCCACCGACAACTTGTTGAAGTTCGGCAGTGAGACGGGCGTGGTAAGCGAGGAGTTCCGGCAGGTGAACCTGACCACGCGCTTCCGCGAAGGCGAGGGCTTGAATGGCCGGGCTTGGCGGGCTCGGGACCAGTTCTTTGTGCGCGACCTGGGCGAGCTGACGGATTGCGCGCGCCGCATCCCGGCGCAGAAGGCAGGCGTCAAGTCCGGTTTGGCGCTGCCGTTGACGGCCTCGGGGCGGGTGATCGGAACCATGGACCTGTTCTGGAACGAGACCATCGAGCTGTCGGACTCGCGCCGGGAAACCGTGCGGAGCTTGATGCGGCTGATGGAAGACGCGCTGCGCCGGCTGGAGATGGTGGCCCGGGAGAAAGCCGCGGAAGCGGAGTTGCGGGCGAAGATCGATTCGATTCTGCGCGTGGTGCAATTGGCAGCCAAGGGCGATCTGCGGCAGCCGATCACGATCTCGGGCGACGACGCGATCGGGCAGATGGGCGTGGGGTTGCAGTCCTTTATGGACAATCTGCGGGGCTGGATGCACCAGATGGGACAGAACTCACAGGCGCTCGGCGCGTCGAGTGAGGAACTCAGCGCGATCAGCCAGCAGATGGCCAAGAACGCCGACTTGACATCGGCGCAATCGACGGTGGTTTCGGCGGCGGGCGAGGAGGTTTCGAAGAATGTCTCGGTGGTGGCGGCCGGCAGCGAAGAGATGCTGGCGTCCATCCGTGAGATTTCCAAGAGCGCCAATGAAGCGGCGCGGGTGGCGAAGTCGGCGGTGGCGGCGGCGGATTCGACCAACACCACCATCGCCAAGCTGGGCGAATCGAGCACGGAGATCGGCAAGGTGATCAAGGTGATCACCTCGATCGCGCAGCAGACCAATCTGCTTGCGCTGAACGCGACGATTGAAGCGGCGCGCGCGGGAGAAGCCGGGAAGGGCTTCGCGGTGGTAGCCAACGAGGTGAAGGAGCTCGCCAAGGAGACCGCGAAGGCCACCGAGGAGATCGGGCAGAAGATCGAGGCCATCCAGAGCGACACCAAGGGAGCCGTCGGGGCGATCACCGAGATCAGCGCGATCATCAACCAGATCAACGACATATCCAACACGATCGCGAGCGCGGTGGAGGAGCAGACCGCGACCACGAACGAGATTGGACGCAATGTGAACGAAGCCGCGCGCGGGGTGCGGGAGATCGCGCAGAACATCTCCGAGGTGGCGACGGCGGCGCGCAGCACCACCGAGGGCGCCGACGACACCCAGAAGGCGGCGCGCGCGCTGAGCGATATGGCGACGCAGTTGCGGTCTCTGGTCGCGCAGTTCCAGGTGTAGCTGGAGGCAACGTGTAGCTGGAGGCAACCCGATGGCAAAGGCGCTGGTAGTGGACGACTCCAAAACCATTCGCAATGTCCTGGAACGGACGCTGCGGGAGATGGGATACGAGGTGCGGCAGGCCGAGGATGGCCGGCGCGCGCTGGAGGTCCTGGAATCGGAAGCGGAGGAGTTCTCGCTGGCGCTGGTGGACTGGAACATGCCGGTGATGAACGGCCTGGAGTTTATCCAGGCCGTTCGCAGCGATCAGCGATGGGCCGGGCTGCCGCTGATGATGGTGACGACAGAAACGCAGATCGAGCAGATGCGAACGGCGCTCGAGGCAGGTGCCAACGATTACGTGATGAAGCCGTTCACCGACGACATCATCCGGGACAAGCTGAAGCTATTGGAGATCTGGCGTTAAGCGGAGAGAAAGGGGGGAAATCAATGGAAGCTGGAGCCGGATTGCGTACTCCGGTGCGGAGAACAATCGCCCCGGGGTCCCGGATCCGGGTGCTGGTGGTGGACGATTCGGTGGTGATCCGGCGGCTGGTGAAACATGCGCTCACCGAGGATCCCTCGATCGAGGTGGTGGGTGCGGCGCCGAACGGCGCGGTGGCCATGCAACTGATCCCGCAATTGAATCCGGATGCGATCACGCTGGACGTGGAGATGCCCGAGATGGATGGCCTGGAGACTCTGATTCGATTGCGCAAGCTGTACCCGGCGCTGGTGGTGATCATGTTCAGCACCCTGACGGCGCGGGGGGCGGAAGTAACCATCGATGCGCTGACGCACGGCGCCAACGATTATGTAACCAAGGCGGCGAACGTGGGCTCGCTCGACCAGTCGCTGGAGAAGCTGCGAAGCGAGCTGGTGCCGAAGATCCGGCAGTTCTTCACGTTCTCCGAAGCGCCCCGGCGTCCCGCCGTTGCCGCGGCGCCGTTCCGCAAGGCCGTCACCCCGCGCGCCGTTGGAATCGCGGTGTCCACGGGTGGTCCGGCCGCGCTCGCGTCGATCATTCCCCAGCTTCCTCCCGCTTTCCCTCTGCCGGTGCTGATCACACAGCACATGCCTCCGCTGTTCACGCGCCTGCTCGCTGACCGGCTGCAGGCGATCACCACGCTGAAGGTTAGCGAGGCGATCCAGGGGCAGAAAATCGAGAGCGGACACATCTACGTCGCGCCTGGCGATTACCACTTGAAAGCCGCTCGCCGCGGCGTGCATGTGCAGGTGGAGCTCGATCAGGGTCCGCCGGAAAACTCCTGCCGGCCGGCGGCGGACGTGATGTTTCGCTCCATGCACGACGTGTGGGGCGGAGGCGTCATCGCGGCCGTGCTCACCGGCATGGGACACGACGGGCTCCGCGGAGTCGAGCTGTTGCGGCACGAAGGAGCCGCCGTGATCGCGCAGGACCAGGACTCCTCCGTGGTGTGGGGAATGCCCGGCGCGGTGGCCTCGGCCGGGCTCGCCGATTCCATCGTCGACCTCTCCGAGGTCGTGCCGGAGATCCTGAAGCGGGTCTGAAACCATGGCAGGCCAGACGGAAACCTTCGCAACCGGCGCAGGGCGGGCAGCCGACCTCACCGCCGAAAATTACCGTTTCCTCCAGGAGCACCTGTACAACGCCTCCGGCATCATTCTGGAGCCCGATCGCAACCACCTTCTGGAGGTCCGGCTGCTTCCCCTGTTGCGCGAGCAGAAACTGGTCAGTCTGAATGACCTGTGCGCCCTGCTGCGCGCCACCCGGGACCCCGTGGTCAGCCGTCATGTGGTGGAGGCGATGACCACCAACGAAACTCTTTTCTTTCGCGATGCCCACCCGTTCCAGGCCCTCAAGAGCGAACTGCTTCCCTCACTTGTGGAGCTCCATAAGGATACGCGGAAGCTGGCCTTTTGGTCCGCCGCATGCGCCACCGGGCAGGAGGCCTACAGCCTCTCGATGCTCCTGCTGGAGATGGGCCTGGCGGATTGGAACATACAGATCCTCGGCACCGACCTCAACCAGCAGGTGGTCGAAAAAGCGCGTGCCGCCCGGTACTCGCAACTGGAGGTAAACCGGGGGTTGCCGGCGCAGTACCTGGTGAAGTACTTCACGCGTCAGGGTCAGGATTGGGAGCTGAAGCCGGAAGTCAAGCGCTTCACAAAATTTGAAACCTTCGACCTGCGCTCCGGCATGGCGCACCTTGGTCCTTTTGACTTCGTCTTCTGCCGCAATGTCCTCATCTACTTCGACGTGCCCACCAAGAAGAAAATTCTGGAAGGCATCCGCGGGACGCTCTTCCGCGGGGGACATCTGCTGCTGGGATCCGCCGAAACCACCATTCACCTCGACGATCGGTTTCGCCCCAGAAGCATCGGCAGTTCCGTGTTCTACCAGGCGCCGTGACCGTGCTTATTCCACCCAGCCCAGCCTGCGCAGTTCGGCCAAGGGCTCCTCGGCGTTGAACGTCCGCAGCGACGCCACCTGGCGGCCATCCTTCAGCGCAACCCCATATGGCGGGTCGCGGAACTCGAATACCTGACGCAATCTGTCCTGCTCGAGCGTAGTCGCTGCCCGCAGTCCAGTGTCGCGCAAAAAAGCAGCCGCGAATTGCTGATCCTTCGTCGGCACAACCACAATTCGCACGTCGGACCTCCAGGGGTACTTGGCCATCGCTCTCGCCGCCTGGTCGCAGTGCATGCACATCGGATCATAGAAATAAACCAGGACGCGCCCTTCCCCCAAGGCAAACGGCTGCCCGTCGGCGATCACGCTCTCCGGGGCGCGAGTGCCGGTCTGCTGCACCGTGGCCACTCCGAACATCACCCCCGCGAACACCGCGACACTGCCCAGAACCACCAGAGCATTCCGCAAGCCGTTGGAGGGCTGCGCCCACCATCCGGCGATTCCCGCCATCGCAAGCATCACCGCGTCCCCGATGAAAAAGCCCGGACCCACCGTGCGCTTCACCCAAGGGAAACAACTGCAATCCTTGCCCACCAGCGTCGAGTAGTTCCACCCGACGTAAATCATGAACACTACCAGCAGCGCCCCCACCAGCCAGGCGCCCCAGCGGCGGAACCTGGGAACCAGGATCATCACGCCGGCAAGCGTCTCCACGATCGACAATCCCAGCGTGAATGGCAGGCTTACGGAGTGCCAAACCTGCAACTGCTCCAGCATCGTGGACCACTGGTACGGATTGGCGATCTTCCAGACGCCTGCCGTGATGAACAGGATCGCCGACGCGAGCGCGAACAAATGGCTGACCCAGCTTTTCCAGGCGGGCAGTTCCGCGGACGGCACCACATCCAGGACGGATGCTCCCGGACGGTACTGTGCCATACTTTCATCCATACTCTATATTCTAAGGCGTTCCCGCGGCCGCCCGACGGACGGGAGCTGCACTCGGGGCATGCCGTGACACCGCTCGAAAGACTGGAAATCATCCACCGCCTGAACCTGGCGTTTACGCCCACGCCGGTAACCGAGCTGGCGCGACTTCGCGCGGCGCTGGGTCCGGCGACTCCCAAGCTGCTGCTGAAACACGACGACTACACCGGACCGGGCTTCGGCGGGAACAAGGTCCGGAAGCTGGAGTACGTGATGGCGGAGGCGACCCGCGCGGGCGCCGATACGGTGATCACCTGCGGCGGCATCCGGTCCAACCACTGCCGCATCACTGCCGCGATCTGCGCGGGCATCGGCCTGCAATGCGAACTGGTGCTGAACACGCCTCCCGGCGCGCCGGAGGGCAACGCCAGCCTGTGGCTGGATCAGCTTTACGGCGCCGCGGTCCACCGGGTCTCGACCGGGGCGGAACGCAGCCCGGCGATGGAGCGTCTGGCCGAATCCCTCAGGCGGAGCGGCCGCAAGCCGTTCGTGATTCCGTTGGGCGCTTCCACGCCCTCCGGCGCGTTGGGTTTCGTTCGCGCCGTCGGCGAATTGCGGCATCAGACACCCGCGCTCGATTGGATTTTCCATTCCACTTCCTCAGGCGGCACGCAGGCGGGTATCGACGCCGGGCTGCAGCTCCACGGGCTGAATCAGGTGAAGGTGGTGGGAGTGTCGGCCGACAACTCCTCCGAATTGATTACGGCCACCGTCATGGAGATTCGCCTCGGTGTCGCGGAGTTGGTGGGCGCGGTGTTGGGCGGGCCCGTGGAAGTGGACGATTCCTTCGTCGGGCCTGGATACGGATTGCCGACCCCCGAATCCGCCGAGGCGATCCGGCTGCTCGCGCGGCATGAGGGCGTCGTGCTGGATCCGGTCTACACCGGAAAAGCGATGGCGTGCCTGATTTCCCGCGTCCGCGCGGGCGCGTTCAAGGCCAATGAGACGGTGCTGTTCTGGCACACCGGCGGAGCGATGGGTCACTTCCTTGCGCCGCAGGCTTAGAATGAAGCCATGCGGGCCGCTTCATTCTTCTTCTTGATCGCCACAACGCTGTGCGCGCAAACCATCGAGGGCATCTGGACCGGGGCCATTGACGCCGGCGTCGCCAAGATGCGGGTGCAACTGCACGTGGAGCGCGACAGTTCGGGGAAACTGACGGGGCGCTTCGACAGCGTGGATCAGGGCCGCATGGGCATTCCATTGTCCACGCTCAGTTTCGAAAACCGGGCGGTCAGTTTCACCATCGGCGGAGCCATCTCCTACAGCGGGCAGATGTCGGAGGACGGAACCCGCATCGACGGGAAGTGGAAGCAGGGCGCCGAGATTCCGCTGCAGCTCACGCGCGCCGAAAAACCGATCACGACGAAGCGTCCGCAGGAGCCCTCGCTGCCGCTGCCTTACGCGGCGGAAGAGGTTGCGTTCGACAATCCGAAGGCTTCAGGCGTTAAGCTGGCGGGCACGCTGACCATCCCGGCAGGCGCGGGACCGCATCCCGCCGTGGTGCTGGTGTCCGGCTCCGGCCCGCAGGACCGCGATGAATCGGTGATGGGTCACAAGCCGTTCCTGGTGCTCGCCGACTATCTGACGCGCGCCGGGATCGCGGTTCTGCGCTATGACGATCGCGGCGTCGCGAAGTCCACTGGCAATTTCGCGACTTCCACCACCACGGATTTCGCCGGGGACGCGAGCGCCGCCGTGGAGTTCCTGCG